>JBCCSK010000440.1:0-4559 GCA_039200205.1 Planctomycetota bacterium | reverse complement strand
TGCAACTCCGTCATCTCCGGCGTCGACGCGGTCGCACGCTGGCCGACGACGAGCGGAGCCGAGACGGACTCGCGCCCGGCGTCGGTCGTCACCGGCGTCCGGTAGATCGCGTGGAAGAGCCCGTCGACGAGCAGGTAGTCGCCCACTCGGATCTCGCGCGCCCCGTCCTGCTGCACCGGTGCGGCGGCGACGAGGAAGTGCCCGAGCGTTCCGTCACCGACGTCGATCGTGCCCATCCAGTCGTCCCGCGACGTTCCTTCGCGCGGGCGCTGGGACGCCTCGACGACGCGGCCGCGGAGGCGAATCGCATCGAGGCGGTGCTCGGTCGGGGCGCCCATCAGCTCGTCGCGCACAGCGGCGTCGAGCGGACGCAGCCCGCGCGCGGAGAGCGCGGCGTCGGTCTGCAGTCGCGCGTAGCCGAACACGGCGCGGAGCGGCTCCGTACCGAGCAGCTCCTGCTGCGCGGGCGTGGCGTCGGCGATCACCTGGAGCAGCTCGGGGCGGTCGAACGGAACGACCGCGACGTCGCCGGACTCCTCCTCCGCCTCCTCGGCGCGCGCGATCGCCGCCGCCTCGGCCTCTGCCGCCGCGCGATCCTCGCGCGCCTTCCAGGTCGAGAACACGTACAGCGCGCCGATGATCAGCGCGCCGAGCGCGAGCCCGATCATCCGCATGCGGTCTCGCCTCGCGAGCGCTTCCGCCTGTTCGGGGGACATCCTGGAGTAGTTCATCGACGGTTCGTTGAGGGGGCGGGGTGGGCGGCTTCGACGAGCGCCGCCAGGAGAGCTTCTTGGGGGGCTTCGCCGGGGCTCAGCTCGGGGTGCCATTGGACGCCGATCGCGAATCGACGGTCGGGGCGTTCGATGGCTTCGACCAGACCCTCCTCGTCCACGGCGGAGACGATCCAAGGGGGCGGGACCGTGCGCAGCGCCTGGTGATGCCGGGAGACCACTGGAAAGGGCTCTAGGCCCGTGACGGAGCCCAGTTTCGTCCCCGTCTTCGGCCGAACCGGGTGGATGGCGCTGTCGGCGTGCGCGAGCGCGCCGGGGCGCTGCGACGGGAGGTCCTGCCACATCGTCGCTCCGTCCACGAGCGCGAGGCACTGCATCCCGTAGCAGATGCCCAGCACGGGCACATCGCGATCGAGCGCGGCGCGGGCCAGGGCAAGGTCGTAGCGCTGCTTGGCGAGGGGGGTGCGCTCTGCGGAGGGGTGGGTCGGGCCCAGGCCGAGCTCTTCCGTGATGAAGTCGTCGCCCCCCGTCAGGAGGAGACCGTCGACGCGGGCGAGGAGCGATTCGACCTCTGCGTCGCGGAGGGCGCTCCCGTCGGCGTTCGGCTCGGCGACGATCGGCGGCACCGCGACCGGCACCCCGCCGGCCCGGCGGACCGCATCGGGGTAGCGCTGGCGCAGCGTCAGCATCGGATCGTCCGCGCGGTAGATCCCGTTGACGGCGATCAGCGGAGCTCGCATTTCGTCAGTATGACGTCGGACCGCCGAGCGCGCTCAAGCTAGCCTCCGGGCGCTTCATGCTGCTCGACGCCCTCCTTCTGATCCTCGGTTTCGTCCTGCTCGCAAAGGGAGCCGACTCGCTCGTCGATGGGGCGGCGACCCTCGCGACGAAGCTCGGCATCGATCCTTGGGTGGTCGGGCTCACCGTCGTCGCGTGGGGGACGTCGCTGCCGGAGGTCGTCATCTCGAGCCTCGCGGCGTACGAGGGAAGTCCCGGCGCGGCGCTCGGCAACGTCCTCGGCTCGAACGTCGCCAACGCGGGCCTCGTGCTCGGGACGGTCGGGCTGATCCTCCCGCGGGCGCTGGAGGGACGACTGTCCCTTCGGGAAAGCGTGCCGCTGATCCTCTCGCTCGCGGGACTCTACTTCGTGCTGCGCGACGGAATGGTCACGCGCATCGAGGCCCTCGTGCTGCTCGTCGTCTTCTTCGTCTACACCGCGGAGCTGATCTTGATCCGCGGCCGCGGCGACGAGTCGATGGCGACCGAGCTCGATCACACGGAGACGCACGCGAAGTATCCGCTCGTCCGCGTCCTCCTCGGAAGCGTTGCGATCGCCGTCGCGGCGAAGTTCTTCGTGCTCGACAGCGCGTTCCGCATCGCCGATGCGCTCGGGCTCCGCGAGGGGTTCGTCGGACTCGTGATCCTCGCGCTCGGAACGTCGCTGCCCGAGCTCGCCGCTGGCGTCGTCAGCGCCCGGCGCGGGCACGCCGAGATCGGTCTCGGGAACATCGTCGGAAGCAACGTCTTCAACACGCTGGCGGTCATCGGAGTCTCGGCCGCGATCACGCCGTTCGGCGTGCCCGGGGCGGATCAAGAGGGCTGGGACGTCGCCCTGGAAGAGGCGATGCACCGCGACCTTCCGGTCAACTTCGTCTTCGCGCTCGCGCTCGTCGTCGGGCCCTCGCTGGCCCGCGGGCGCGGGGCGAGGCGTCGGGCGGCGGCGCTCCTCCTGGGCTGGGTCGCCTACGTGGTGTGGGTCGGAGCCGCCGCGTAGTGCCCCCGGCGCGAGTGCCTCAAGTCGAGCGCGGGATCGGCCGATCCTGACCGGGTCGTCCCCGTCCGGGACGAGTGATCCGTCCCCTCGAGCCGACCCGCCATGCTCTCCGCCCACCCGCTTCGTCCCGCGCTCGTCGTTCTTCCGGCCCTCATCGTCGGCTGTAGCTCCGACGACGACGATGGGAGCGCCGGCCCGCCGCCCGCCCTCGCCACCGTCACGATCGGAACCGACCGCGCGATCGCGTCCTCCGAGCTCCTCCCCGATGCTGGCGCAGGCCTGGCCGGGACGGGTGTCGCTCCGACGATGGACGGACTCGACCTCGACGCGACGCCCTTCGCGATCACGCGCAGCGTCGTGGCCACGACGCCTGCCGACGTCACCCCCGAGCTGCCGAGCGCCGACGGTTCACCCACGTCCAGCCCCGACGACGCGTTCTCGGCGTTCGTCGCGAACGTCGCGGTCGAGGCCCAGGACTTCCCGGACGGGATGACGCTCGTCACCGAGGCGCTCGCGCCCTACGCCACCCTCGCGACCGACGTGAACGGCTTCACGTTCGACTCGAGCGCGACGACGCTCGTCGCGGGCGACCTGCAGATCCGCGTGACGACGGCCGAGGACGACACGATCGACGTCCTGAGCAACGTCATTCCGACCCGGCGTTACGCGATCCGTCAGGTCACCGAGGAGGTGACGAACACCTTCCAGGGCGGCTGGGTGACCTACGCCGGGCAGCTCTTCTTCCGGGCGCTGAACAACGCTGCCAAGGACAAGGGCTTCGCGCTCGACGACTCCGTCGGCACGAGTCGGATCCAGTTCGACATGAACGGGTCGGGCAGCAACGAAGCGATCCTGCTCTTCGGCGAGTACTTCGGGAAGCTCTACTTCCGCGCCCGATCCAGCGCCTATCCCGGCCGTCGCCTCTACTGGTACGACGTCGACACGGACGAGGTCCGTCCGGTCTCGACGATCACGCCCGGCTCCGACACCGCGCCCACGGAGGTGATGGCGCACGGCCGCTCGCTCTACTACGTCGCGAGCGTCGCCTCGGGCGTGCGGAAGATCCTCCGCTACACCGAGACCGCGACCGGCGAGCCGTTCGCGCTCGAGCAGATCTCGGACACCGCCGGGACGGGCGTCAGCGACGCGCCGTCCAACCTCACGAGCTTCGACGGCGACATCTACTTCACGGGTGCGCTCTCGAGCGGTAACCGCAAGCTGTTCCGGTTCGACGTCGGTGCCGGCGTCCTCGAGCAGATCTCCGACAGCGCCCCCGGAGCGAGCGATGAGCCGCGTGACCTCACGCCCGCTGGCGGCGTTCTGTACCTGACGCTTCAGAGCGGGTCCGGTGCGAGCAAGCTGTACCGCTTCGATCCGCTGAACTCGACCCTGCAGCGCGTCGCGAACGTGTCGGGCTCGGCGTCGACGGACGACGATCCTGACAGCCTCGTGACCGACGGGACGACCCTCGCGTTCACCGCGGTCGACTCGACCGGGTCGCGCAAGGTCTACGCGCTCGACCTCGCTGCCGGGACGCTTCGTCAGGCGTCCGATTCGGCCGGCATGGGCGCGTCCGATGACCCCGAGGACCTCGTCGCGCACGCCGGCGAGTTCTTCTTCAGCGCGCTGAATGCGAGCGGTGCGCGCAAGCTCTTTGCCTTCGACCCCTCGACGGGCCAATACCGCCAGGTCGTCGACCTGACGGGGAACGCGGCGCTCTCGGACGACGTCTCGAAGCCGATGGCGTACGCCGGACAGCTCTTCTTCACGGGAGCGAACGCGTCCGATGCCACGAAACTCTTCGCCTACGAGCCCGCGACCGGGCGTGTCACGCAGGTCTCCGACCTGACCGGCGATTCGACGGTCGGCGACGATATCTCGCTCGCGATCGTCTACGGGGATCGACTGCTCTTCACCGGCCGTTCGCCGGGCGGGGACATCGAGCTCTTCCGCCTCTGCGACCAGTCGATGGGCTGCACCGACTGAACTGCGATAGGAGCGGGCGACCGCAACCCGGTTCAGACCGACCGCGGCCCCTCGGCGACGAAGTCGCC
>JBCCSK010000439.1:0-4590 GCA_039200205.1 Planctomycetota bacterium | reverse complement strand
CGAACGCCTCGCGCGCGTCGTCCTGGCCGCCTCGCGTGACGAGGATCGCGACCAGGAGCAGGCCCGCCCCCAGCGTCGCCACGAAGCCAACGACATGCCCCGCGAGCGGCTCCGTCGTCCCGGCTTCCCGAGCGAGCTCGGGCGCCAGCTCGACGGCACTCCGCGCCCCCGCCGCGACGCCGAAGACCAGCGGCTCGACGATCCGCGTCCGGCCGACGCGATGCAGGAGGTCGTCGAGCGCCACGTACGCCAGCGCGAGCGGCACGGTCAGCTCGAGGAACCGCACCTGACGCGGCGCCAGGTCGATCGACGGCGCGAGGAACGCGCCGCCCACGAACGCGACGAGGAACAGTCCCACGCTCACGAACGCCGAGCGCCTCGTCGGCCCGGCGGCGAGCGCGAACAGGAGCGCGAGCAGCGCCACGTCGAAGGCGCGTGCCACGGCGGCAGGAGCGAGCGCCAGGTAGCGACCGAACGGCGGTGCGGCGCGAGCGAGCGCCTCTTCGGACGCCTCGAACACGTGCTCGCTGGCGCCGATCGCGAACTGACGGACCTCCTCCTCGACGCCGTTCCAGACGAGCGCCGCGGAGTCGCGGT
The DNA here is from genome assembly GCA_039200205.1 of Planctomycetota bacterium. Taxonomy (GTDB): domain Bacteria; phylum Planctomycetota; class UBA1135; order UBA1135; genus Saltatorellus. The sequence continues at coordinate 3,993 of JBCCSK010000439.1, read as the reverse complement.
GGCCCGGGCTCGTCACCTCGAACAGGTCGACGTAGACGCCGAGGGATTCGAAGTCCTCCGCGGCGCTCCGGAACTGGAGTCGCACGTCGACCCACTCGCTGACCTCGTTCATCGGATCGAGCGCGACGGGCGCCGCGACGACGAGAGCATCGATGCGCGTCATGGCGAGCGCAGGATCTCGGGCCTCGTCGTTCTCGCGCGCGCCGGGGACGAACCGGTAGTGCTGCTCGACGTAGTCCGCGATCGCCTCGGCGTGCGCTTCGATCTCCCCGTCCTCGGCGTGGCCGTCGAGCTCGGGGTCGAAGGGCTCGATCACCTCCCCCAGCGACAGGACCTGGCAGCGCAGGTGAAGCTCGACCGCCGCTCCCCGGACGTGGATCTCGGAGATCGAGAACGAGTTCGGGTGCGGCGCGAGGAGCAGCGGCGCGAGGGCGATGAGACTCATCGACGCGCGCGCTTCGCCACGGGCTCGAGCGCGAGCTCGTAGGCCTCGTCGATCGTCTCGATGGGCTCGAAGCGCAGCTTGTTGCGCGACGTCTCCGAGAGCTCTTCGAGGTCGGGGACGTTCTTCGCGGGCAAGAGGACCGTCTTGATCCCGGCGCCGAGCGCGGCCAGCACCTTCTCCTTGATGCCGCCGACGGGCAGCACGCGACCGCGCAGGCTGATCTCGCCGGTCATCGCAACGGTGCTGCGCACCCTGCGCCCCGTGAAGAGCGAAGCGAGAGCCACGCTCATCGCGACGCCCGCCGACGGGCCGTCCTTCGGCACGGCGCCCGCGGGGATGTGCAGGTGGACGTCGGTCTTGGCGATCCGCTCTTCATCGATCCCGAGGGACTCGGCCTGCGTGCGTAGGAGCGTCCGCGCCGCGAGGGCGCTCTCCTTCATCACGTCACCGAGCTGGCCCGTCAGCCGCAGCTCGCCCGAGCCGTCGCTGCCCGCGGCCTCGATGAACAGGATCTCGCCCCCGACCGGCGTCCACGCGAGGCCGGTCGCGACGCCCGTCTGCGCCGTCCTCTCGGCGACCTCGGGCTCACGCCGCTCGGGGCCGAGGATCTCGCGCACCTCGTCCGGTCCGATCGACATCGGCTTGCGCCGTCCCGACGCGTACTTGGTCGCGGCGAAGCGGCAGATCGCCGCGATCTTCCGCTCCAGCTCGCGCACGCCCGCCTCGCGCGTGTAGGACGCGATGATCTCGCGAAGAGCGGGCACGGACACCCTGAGCTGGGACGCGGTCAGGCCCGCCTCCGCTCGCTGGCGTCCGAGCAGGTGGCGGCGCGCGATCGCGAGCTTCTCGGCGTCCGTGTAGCCGGCGAGGCGAAGGACGTCCATCCGGTCGTGCAGCGGCCCGGGGATCCTCTCCTCGACGTTGGCCGTCGCGAGGAAGAGCACCTCGGACAGGTCGAAGGGCACGCCGAGATAGCTGTCCTGGAACGTCCCGTTCTGCGCGGGATCGAGCACCTCGAGGAGCGCAGACGCGGGATCGCCGTGCATCCCGGCCCCGAGCTTGTCGATCTCGTCGAGCAGGAAGACCGGGTTGCGCGTTCCCGCCTTGCGAAGCCCCTCGATGATCTTGCCCGGCATCGCGCCGACGTACGTCCGCCGGTGTCCGCGGATCTCCGACTCGTCGTGGACCCCGCCGAGGCTCACGCGGACGAACTCCCGCCCGGTCGCGCGGGCGACGCTGCGCCCGAGCGACGTCTTGCCGACGCCGGGCGGACCGACCAGGCAGAGCGTCGGGCCCTGGCCCTCCGGGTTGAGCTTCTTGACGGCGAGGAACTCGAGGATGCGTCGCTTGACCTTCTCGAGCCCCTCGTGGTCCTCCTCGAGGATCTCGTGCGCGCGGCGAAGGTCGATCGTGTCCTCGCTCCGCTCGTTCCACGGCAGCTCGGTGAAGACCTCCATCCAGGTGCGCAGCATCGAGTGCTCCGCGGCCTGCTCCGGCGTGCGCTCCAGCCGCCGGAGCTCGCGCCGCGCCTCGCGCTCGGCCTCTTCGGGCAGCTCGAGGGTGTCGACGCGATCGCGCAGCTCCTGGATCTCGTCGACCAGCTCATCGCCCTCGCCCAGCTCGCGCTGGATCTGACGGAGCTGCTCGCGCAGGTAGTACTCGCGCTGCGCCTTGTCGAGCGTCTCCTTCGTGTCCTGTCGGATCTGCATGCTCAGCTCCAGCACGGCAGCGGCCTCGCCCAGCGCCTCGAGCAGCCGATCGAGACGCTTCTTCAGGTCGAACTCCTCGAGCAGCTCCTGCTTCTCCGACGAGGGCACGTCGAGGAACGTCGCGACCAGGTCCGCGAGCATCGTCGGGGAGTCGATCCCCGCGACCGCCTGCTCCAGGTCGTCGGGCGTTCCCGGGAGGAGCGCGAGGACCTCCTCGGCGCGCTGCTTGAGCGCGACGAAGCGCGCCTCGATCGCGCGCGTCGAGGGCTCGACGACCGCGATGCGCCGCACGCGTGCGACGAGCATCGGCTCGGTCTCGACGTACTCGACGATCTCGAACCGCGCGAGCCCCTGGCAGATCGCCTGGTGCCGCCCGTCGGGGGCGGTCCAGTAGCGCATGATCTCGCCGACGGTGCCGACGTCGTAGAGGTCTTCGGGCCCGGGGATCTCGACGCGCTCGTCCTTCTGCAGGAGGAGCCCGATCGGCTCGTCCTCCGCGACCGCGGCGCGGACGGCGACGACGGACGACTCGCGACCGAGCATCAGCGGGAGCACCACGCCGGGGAACAGGATCATGTTCCGCACGGGAACGATGACCATGACCTCGAGGTCGTCGTCCTCGGAGGTGCGCTTCTTCCCGTTCGCCTTGGCGGAGCGCGAGGTGGACCGCCGCGCGCTCTTCTTCTTGGGGGCGGTACGGCCGCCCTTCGACTTGGCGGTCGTGGCGGAGCGGGTGCGAGACTTCTTCTTGCGGGTCAACGGGAGCTTCCGGTGCGGTCGGATCGGGGTGCGAGAGCGCCCGATCCTACCGGACCCGGGGGAGACGAAGCTACGCGCCGAAGCGGGCGACGAAGACGCTGTTCTCGCCTTCGAAGGCCCATCGGCCGAGCGACTCGACGCCCTCGAAGCGGCAGCTCGCCGGATTCCCGACCACGGACTCCGTCGTCTCGGCGAGCGGCGCGTACCAGCGGGACTCCGGCATCGAGCAGCAGCTCCGGTCCGCGAGTGCCGCGCCTGAAACGTCCAGGACGCCGGGCACCGCGAGGGCGAACGCATCGCCATCGCGGGTCACGCGCACGTCGGCCTCGACCACGTCGAGGACGTCGCCCAGGCACACGGTCTCGGAGACGTAGGCGACTGCGGCGTCACGGGCCTCGGCCGACGGCGCGTCGACCCAGACCATCGAGCGAACGGTGGCCGCGTCGCCGCTGCGGAAGACCTCGCGCGCCTGGAGGTTGGCGTCGCCCTCGATCGCGGCCGCGATCCGAACGCCGGAGAGGTCGACGCCGTCGACGGCGCCCCGCTCGAAGGCCCAGCCCTGCACGGCGTGCTGGCCCTGGCTGACGGCCTGGGATCCGACGTGGCACGCGCCGCCCCAGACGGTGACGTCGCGCGCCTCGAGGTAGAGGCCGGACGGGGCGTCGTCGCACGCCCCGTCGGGGGCGCAGCAGGAACCGAGGCGCGTCAGGGCCTCGCACGGGCAGGGAAGGACGCCGGTGACGACGAGGCCAGCGGTCCCGAGGACCGAGGCCAGAGCGATGGACTTGAGCATGGCGGTTCCGTCAGAGGAGCTCGTCGAGTGGAGACTCGAAGCAGGGACGGCCCTTGCGGCAGTCCGCGGGGTGGGCCGAACCTGCGTCGGGTCCGATCACCTGGTACGTCCTCTCGCACCAGCAGTGCTGGCTCGCGTCGAGGACGTCGCCGTCGGCCAGCGGCGGCCGTTCGGCGAGCATCTGCTTCTTGGTGCGGAGTCGTTTGCAGTAGGGGCTGCCGCGCGGCAGTCCCGCCGCGGGCGCGGTCACGTCGGGTCGGTTCATCGGGAGGTCGCGTCAGGCGAGG
>JBCCSK010000438.1:0-4604 GCA_039200205.1 Planctomycetota bacterium | reverse complement strand
CCTCGTTCCGTGGCCTTTCATTCGCATCCTGACCAAATGGCTCCGTCTCGACTCGCGAGAGCTGGAGTGCTTGCCTCCGTCGGGCTCCTCGCCGGTGCCTGCGCGTCGACTCTGCCCCCGTCCAGCGCATCTCCCGTCGCCGTGCAGCAGACCGCAAGTGACAGCGTCACGCACAGCGACGACTGGGAGTACGTCGCGTCGGCCTACGCCTGGTTCGCCCAGAAGAACGGTTCCGTCGAGACGGACAACGTCGTGCTGACGCTCGACGACCCGGACGAATCGACGGGCGCCTTCCTGTACTTCTCCGGGCGGAAGGGCAACTGGGGTTTCCTCGCCGACTTCGACTACATCTCGACCGAGGACGGGGCGTCTGCTCCAGGCGGGACGGCCGTGGTCGAAGAGGAGTCGATCATCGCGGAGCTCGATGCGACCTGGAGTCCAACGCAGGCACCGACGCTGCGCATCCTAGCGGGCATTCGGGTCCTGGACAGCGAGCAGGACATCCGGTTCCCGCTCCTTCCACCGCAGACGATCGACACGACGCTCATCGATCCGGTCATCGGCGCGCAGGGAACCTGGCAGCTCTCGGACACGATCGTGTTCCGCATTCGCGGCGACATCGGCGGATTCGGACTCGACTCCGACTTCACGTACCAGGGCTTCGGCGTCTTCGCCTGGGAGTTCGTTCCGCACTGGTACGCGACGCTCGGGTATCGGGTCCTCGGCTGGGAGTTCGAGGACGACGGCGTACGCAACGACCTCCGGCTGTCCGGAGGCCTCCTCGGAGTCGCGGCGAAGTTCTGACGCTCTACTGGTACGTCACCTCGACGGCGTCGGAGAAGTTCGACGTGACGCCCGTCTGCCCTGAGTCGCGGAACCAGAGCTGGAAGTGCCAGGTCTCGCCGGGCTGTGCTGTCGGCGACGGTCCCGGGTGCCAAACCGTCAGGTCGATCGCTCCGTCGTAGGCGCCCCCCGCGTCGGCACGGGCGATGGAGGCGGCCAGCCGCCGAACCGAACCGCCGACGCAAAGCGTCCCGGTGCTGCCTCCGACCATCGGAACGTTGACCGGGATCGTGCCCGCGATCGGGAGCACCCAGGTCGACTCGGGAACTTCGTTTCCGACGAGGAGCAGTCGGTTCTCGGCGATCGACAGCGAGCCCGTCAGACGCAGCCGCGCCGGGCGACCGGTCGAGTTCACGCCGACGGATCCGTCACCGCCCGGGCGTCGATTTCGCCGCCCGCAAGGCCCAGAACGCAGTGCTGACCGCCGAGCCCGAAGCCCGACGGTCAGCGAGGACAGCCGACGATGGAGGTCGATCGGTCGGCGGCCGCTACTGGAACGACAGCTCGAGGGCGTTCGTGAAGTTCGACGTCACGACGCCGTTGACGGCGTCACGGTGCCAGGTCTGGAAGTGCCAGTTCTCGCCGGGCTGGACGACGATCGGGCCGTTCGTCTGCGGGAGCGCCTGCGGATCCACGTTGAACGACATCGTCCCGTCCGGCGTCGCCGCCTGGATCTGGTCGATGTAGCGGCCGAGCGCTCCGCCGACGCACAGGTCACCCTCGCTGCCGGCGGGCGAGACGAGGCCGGACGTCGAGCCGACGACGAGGTAGCCGAAGGCCCCGGCCGGAAGGTCATGGGCGACGAGCTCCTTCGAGGTGAGCGTGCTGCTCGTGCCGAAGCCCATCATCCAGCCGGGCTTGCCCGTCGAGTTGGCGGTCGCCTGGCAGTACTGGTGCCCGAGGATCGGCGTCAGGGTCGTTCCCGGAGCCTCGTACAGGGCGCCGCGTACGATGCCGTCGCTGCTCCAGACGAAGAGCGCCGACTCGCCGACACCGCCACCTTCCGAGACGGACGCGATCGCAAACTCGTCCGGACCCTCGAGTTCGTCGGCGACGAAGACGCCGCGCTCGCTGAGCCCGAGTCCGAACGTGTTGGTGCTGTGGCGGCGGTGCAGGCGGCCCGCCGTCGCCCGAAGCTCGATCGAGCTCCCGGCATCGACGGAGTAGGCGATCGCGACGGAGGATCCGACGCGCGCGATCCGGTGATGGAGACGCGTCTCGCCGTCTCCGAGATCTTCCGCAGCAGCCACGTCCGTCCCGCCGGTGCGGACCGCGTTGCCGGCCTGACCTTCGAACGTCTTCCGCACACCGTCAACCTCTGCGCCGTAGACGACCGAGTAGAGGTTCGAAACGTCACTCGAGGATTCGAGCCCGAGGGTCTCGGTGGCGGCGACGCCGCTCGCCGTGGGCGTCGAGTTCAGCTTGACCTCACCGGTCAGCGCGATGCCGTTCGTGGTGATGCGGCGGCCGAAGACGTTCGGCGCCGCGCTCGCGGGGTTCCGCGTCCAGACGACGTTGTGCCAGTAGAGGCCCGAGAACTGGAAGCCCGTGGTGCGGCTGATGTCGACGCCGAGGTCGTCGTCGGGTCCGCTCGTGAGCTGGAAGGGACCGCCGTTGATGATCCCTCCGGCAGGAGCGAGTCGACGGTAGTAGATGTCCCACGAGCCGTTCCGGTCGTCCTCCCAGACGATCGTGAACGCCTGTCCAGTGACGTTCTCTCCGCCATCGAAGCCCGCAACGTCGGGGTTGCGGCCATCGCCGCTGCTGACGCCCGTGACGTTCCCCTGCTGGAAGTGGCCGTTCGAGTTGAGTCGACGACGACGGTTGGAGACGTGCCAGGTCGCGCCGTCTGTGACGCTGCGCTCATACACGACCATCCACATCTCCTCGCCGCGGTGGTAGGCGACCTTCGGACGCTGGCAGATGAACGTCGAGGCGTCGACGATGCCCTGCGTGCCCGGAATGACCGCGCCGCTCTCGTCGACCTCGACCGACAGGATGTCGACGTCGAGGCCGCCCGCAAGCTCCTCCCAGACGACGGTGTACGACGACTGGTTGCCGGAGCCTGCGTGCGCGCGGCCGTACGCGGCGTCGGGATGGCGCTGCGGTCGGTTCGCGGCCGCGACCGTGAACGTGTTCGACACGATCGGGTCGACGACGAGGGGCAGCGAGGCGCCCTCGACGAACGCGGCGTCGACGCGGAGCTCGAAGCCCGTCGCGGTCGGAACGCGCTCGACGTCGACGCGGCGGCCGGCTCCGTCGATCGCGATCGCGGCGCCGTAGCGGACCGCGCCCCCGGGCGACTCGAGACGCAGGGCGCGATCGACCGCGCGGCCGCTGCGCTCGGTCTCGACGTCGACCGAGAGGACGAGCTCACCGCGCTCGGGAAGCTCGTGCAAGACGAACGTCTGTTCGATCTCGTTCGGCGCGAGGTGCCAGACCTCGTCGAACGCGCCGCGCTCCATCCGAACCGACTGGCCTTCCCGGTGCGTCCGGGTCGGCGCGGTCGCGTCGAGGGCCCGGCCGGCGAGCGTCGCGCCGGAGAGCTGGAAGCGGACGGGCCGCGTCGGGATCGACGCGCTGCCGGTGATCGGGACGTAGAGAACGCCCTCGGGGCCGAACGAGGCCTTCCAGTCCGCGCCGAGGGCCCAGATCTGGCCGTCGCCGGGCTCGTCGAAGAGCACGGGTCGGTCCGACGCCGTCGGAAGCTGGAAGGGGATCGGGAGAGGGGTCTCCTGAACGTCGCTCGGGGTGGACGCGAGGCAGAGTGCGAGAAGCAGTGACATGACGACGCTCCTGGGCGTTGACGATGAGATGGAGGGCTGACGCGAGCCGGCTGCTCGCGTTCGTCCACCTCTGCGCAGACGGAGCGTGGCGTCTGCCACGAATGTCCCGGCCGTGGCGACCGGAGCGCGTCAGTCGAGCCCCGGTGCCCGGAGCTTCCTCCACACGCCGGCCGAGCTGCTCTGCGCCCCGAGCCCCCAGGGGCCGCGGAGATCGTGCTTGGCGTCGTCGATCTCGACGACCTCTTCGCCGTCGATCCGGATCGTGAGCGCGGACCCCTTCACCTCGACCTCGAACGAGAACGGCTGGCCGACCTGGACGCCGTCGACCTCGACGTTCGCGAGCTGATTCCAGTCGTTGCTCGCGCTGACGTAGTCGAACACGGTGACGCCGAATCCACCGACCAGGGCGATGGAGACGAAGCCCCGATCTCCGCGGCCGAGCAGGAGGTTCATCTGCTGCCTCTGGCCCGGGAGGATCTCCAGCTCGCCGCTGACCTTGAAGCGCTTGGAGTCGACCGGCTCTGTCCGCCACGCGATCGCGTTCGACGTGTCGAACGCCGCCTGGAGCCAGACGACCTCGCCGTCCTCGTCGCGTCGCTCCAGCGAGCGGTAGACCTGCTGCCACGCCGGTTCGCGTTCGCCGAGCCACTTGCCGAAGCGCTTGTCGAGGCCCTTGAAGCGCGATCCGAACGCCTTCTTCGCGCCGTCGAAGGTCGCCTTCGTGAACTTCTCCTCGTTCGAACCGCCGCGGCTGCGGATCTCGTCGATGATCTCGCGCGTGCGGCGCGGCTCCTCCGCCATCAGGAACTGGAACCACAGCTCGCGCGCCGCGTAGCCCTGGTAGAAGGGCAGCGATTCGAGCGGCGTCGAGAGCGCGGCCTCCGCCGACGGCGGCTCGTCGAGCTCCTGAACCCGGAAGACCGTGGTCGCCGACTCGGGGTCGACCGACGGGCTCGTGTCGACCCCGAGCGACTG
>JBCCSK010000437.1:0-4640 GCA_039200205.1 Planctomycetota bacterium | reverse complement strand
GGCACCGCGAGGACCATCCGCTCCTGGGCCTCGCTGATCCAGATCTCCTCCGGCGTGAGGCCCGGGTACTTCAGCGGCACGGTCTCCAGATCGACCTCGGCCCCGCAGGCCTCGCCCATCTCACCGACCGCGGACGAGAGTCCGCCGGCGCCGCAGTCGGTGACCGCGCGGTAGAGGCCCGCGTCGCGCGCGCGCAGCAGGCCGTCGAGGACGCGCTTCTCCGTGATCGGGTCGCCGATCTGGACCGCGGCGGCGGAGACCATCTCGCTCTCCTCGGAGAGCTCCACCGAGGAGAACGTCGCGCCGTGGATCCCGTCGCGCCCCGTGCGGCCGCCGACGCACACGACGACGTCGCCCGGCTCGACGGACTTCGACGCGCAGTCGCGCGGGATCAGGCCGACGGTCCCCGCATAGACGAGCGGGTTCGCGATGTAGCCGTCGTGGAACCAGACGCCGCCCGAGACCGTGGGGATGCCCATCCGGTTCCCGTAGTCGCGCCCTCCCTCGACGACGCCGCGCAGGATCCTCCGCGGGTGCATCGTGCCACGCGGGACGTCTGCGTTCGCGAGGTCCGGTGGGCCCACGAAGAACGCGTCCGTGTTCGCGATCGGCTTCGCGCCGAGGCCGACGCCGAGGATGTCGCGGATCACGCCGCCGATCCCGGTCCCCGCACCGCCGTACGGGTCGATGGCGCTCGGGTGGTTGTGGGTCTCGACCTTGATCGCGAGGCACCAGCCGCCGCGCTCCGCGTCGACGTCCGGATCGAACTCGACGACGCCGGCGTTGTCGTGGAAGACGCTGACGCACCAGTCCTTGTCGAGCTCGTGCGTCGCCCTGGCGATCGTCGACTTCAGGAGGTTGTCGATCACCTCGCCGTCCATCTCGACGAGGCCGCGGAACGTCTTGTGCTGGCAGTGCTCGCTCCAGGTCTGCGCGATCGTCTCCAGCTCGCACAGGCTCGGCTCGCGGCCCTCGGACGCGTAGTGGGCCTGGATCGCGCGCATCTCCGCGCGGTCGAGCGACAGCGCGCCCTCCTCGGACAGGCGCGCGAGCGCGTCGTCGTCGAGGGAGGCGATCGGCACCTCGATCCGTCCGTGACGCGGACGGGGCGGCGGGGCTCCGTAGGGGAGTCCTTCCCCGTTCGCCTCGATCGCCTCGATGACCTCGTTCGCGAGGGCGGTGCGCACGCCGCCCTCGATCGCCGCGGCGTCGAGGTCGGCCGCCGCTTCGATCTCCCAGGCGTGGAAGGTCGAGACGCCGCCGGCGGCGTCCTCCGCGAGGAGCCTCATCCGGCGCAGCGCGCCCTCCAGCGTCAGGGCGATCGGGTCCATCACGCCCGGCTTCCTGGCGACGAGGACGCGATGGACGCCGTCGGGCGCGGCGGGGGGCGCGCCGGGCTCGGTCACGCGCGCGCGGTCGACGACCGGGTCGACGAGCAGGTCGCGGAGCGCGCGGTCGATCGCGTCCCGGTCGAGCGCGGGCGGGAGGAGGTAGCCGCGGCCCAGCCGCGCGGACTGGACGCCGCTGAGCCCGAGTTCGCGGAGCGCCGCGAGCGCGTGGGTGCCCTCGGGGTCGTCGACGCCTTCCCGGCGGAAGACCTCGATCCGCCATGCGTTGGGGAGCTCTGCGCTCGCCGCGTGTCCTTCGGGGGCCGTGGAGGGGGATGCCATGGGCGGTTCGGTCGAGGTTCGAGGCGCGTCGCGAGGCGACGATAGTAGTCGCGCGAATCACGAGAAGGAACGCGCGCGCCGCTTGCCCGCCGCGGCGGCGCGAACGACGATGGGGGATCGATCGAGGCGACCCCCGGCCTCGAGGAGCTGCGACGATGGCGACCGACGAGACCCCCCGCGAACCCGCTGGACTCCCCTTCGAGAGGGACATCCAGGAGATGGAGCGCAAGCTCGCCGACCTGGAGACCCAGGCGGGCGGCAACCTCGACATCTCGGACGAGGTCGAGGCCCTGCGTGCGAAGCTCCGCGAGCTGCTCGTCGAGACCTACGCCGGGCTGTCGGCCTGGGACCAGGTCACGGTCGCGCGCCACCCCGACCGGCCGGTGGCAGGGGACTACATCTCCGGCTCGCTCGACGAGTTCTTCGAGCTGCACGGCGACAAGACGTTCGGGGACGATCCCGCGATCGTCACCGGGCTCGCGCGGATCGGCGACCGGCGCTTCATGCTCGTCGGGCACCGGAAGGGCCGCACGACGAAGGAGCGGCTGCGCTGCAACTTCGGCTGCGCGCACCCGGAGGGCTACCGCAAGGCGCTCCGCAAGATGGAGCTCGCCGAGCGGCTGGGCCTGCCGATCGTCACCTTGATCAACACGCCCGGGGCCTACCCCGGGATCGGCGCCGAGGAGCGCGGCCAGGCGGCCGCGATCGCGGAGAACATCCTGAAGATGTTCGACCTCCGCGTTCCGATCGTCTCGTACGTGATCGGCGAGGGCGGATCGGGCGGTGCGCTCGGGATCGGCGTCGCGGATCGGGTGCTCATGCAGGAGTACGCGTACTACTCGGTGATCTCGCCGGAGGGCTGCGCCGCGATCCTCTGGAAGGACGGCGCGCGGTCGCCCGAGGCCGCGGAGGCGCTCGGGCTCACGGCCTCGACGCTGTCGGAGCTCGGGATCATCGACGGCGTCGTCGAGGAGCCGCTGGGCGGCGCGCACCGCGATCGCGAGGCGATGATCGCGGCGATGCGGACCTCGATCGAGGAGCAGCTCGCGTCGCTCGAGGGGATCGACGGCGACACCCTCGTCGCGTCGCGCCGCGAGAAGTTCCGCCGCCTCGGAGCGATCGAGGACCGCTTCCCGGTCCTGGGTTGAGGCGAATCGGGGCGGACGTGGGCCATCGCGGGAACCGAGTGCGCCGTTTCGAGGCGCCGGCCGAAAGGCCCGCCAACGCCCTCGCAGCGGGGTCGTACGGCCGCGAGCCGTGGCTCCTCCCCGACTCGACAGCACCGCCCGCAAGCGCGGAGACCAGGACCTGATGGGCTCCGCGAGCGGTCCCGACGACGGGCGGCGTCTCGAGGAGGACGACCTCGCCCGACGCGCCGAGGTCGAGCGCGACCACGAGCTGATCCGCCGCGCGCAGGGCGGCGAAGAGGCGGCGTTCGCCGAGATCGTCCAGCGCCACCAGGCGCGGGCCCATCGCGTCGCGCGCAACCTCGTCCCGACCGACGAGGACGCCCAGGACCTCGCGCAGGAGGCGTTCCTCCGCGTCTTCCGCTCGCTCGATCGCTTCGACTTCGGGCACGACTTCACGACCTGGCTCTACCGGATCGTCACGAACCTCTGCATCGACTTCCTGCGCAAGCGCCGCACGGCGCTCTCCGTTTCGCGCGGGCGGGAAGGCGACGACGGCGAGGAGGCGGCGCTCGACCTGCCGGATCCGTCCGAGGCGGCGCCGTCCGACCGCGTCGAGGCGCTGGAGACCGCGTCCGAGGTCCAGGCCGTCCTGGAGACGCTCGCGCCGCACTTCCAGTCCGTGCTGACCCTGCGCGAGATCGAGGGGCTGTCCTGTCCCGAGATCGCCGAGATCGTCGGCGCGACCCACGTCACCGTGCGCTGGCGCCTGCACCGCGGGCGCAAGCTGTTCCAGGAAGAGTGGGAGCGGCGCGTGCGCATGCGCCAGAGCGGCGGCGCGCACCTCCTGGAGGGAGGCGTCGGCGCCGAGACCGAGATTCCGAGGCCTTCCACGGCCGAGGCGCCAACGCCGGCGGCTCCGCCCCGTACGAGCGCTCGACCCGGGGGGCGCGAAGGACGCAGCCGAGATTCGAACCGGGACGAGACCAACGGATGAACCCGACCGACGACAACGAAGCCCAAGCGGGCGCTGAGAGCGGCGGCTGGTCGCAGGCCGACTTCGAGTCCGCGCTGCCCCTCTACGTGGGCGGCGACCTCGATCCGACCGACGCCGCTTTCGTCGAGGCGTGGATCGCCCGGCACCCCGCCGACCGTGCGCAGCTCGACGCCGCGCGCGCCTCCCGGCGGATCCTTCAAGAGCACGGCGAGCGCGAGCGCGCTCGACCGACGCCCGACCTCTGGCCTTCCGTCCGCGAGGAGTTGGCGCGGACCGGAGCGCTGGGGACGGGCCTGCGCACGTTCGAGGCAAGGGCCGTCGATGGGTCGGGGCAAGAGCCGACCGGACGGGTCGTCGGCGGAACGCGCTGGTTCCACCGACCGGGATTCGCGGCTGCTGCCGCGGTCCTGTTGGCCGTGACGGTGGGGACGCTGCTCGTGCGAACGGGCGCCCCCGCGGAGTCCGTGCCCGCTGAGCGCCCCGAGGCGTTCACGGGCCGGCCCGCGGCGGTGCGTCTGGTCGGGACGCAGCGATCGACCCCGGCGGTGGCTCCGGCAACCGCCGCGCGAACGCGCAACGCCGTCGTGATCCGTCGCCCGGCGTTCGTCCCGCTGCGCCCCGCGAGTCGCACCGAACCGCACCTGATCGACGGAGCGTCCGAGGTGCCCCTGTGGCAGAGGGCGGACGACCTGCCGCGGCTGGTCGCCCCGCTCCCGGGCTCGGGCGTGGAGCTCACGAACGACGGGAAGTAGGCGTTGGGCTGAGCGGGCGACCGCAGCCCGGCTCCTAGCGTCCGCCGGCGCGGGCGGTCGACCCAAACCCGGTTTGGACCGTCCGCGCTCGCGC
>JBCCSK010000436.1:0-4658 GCA_039200205.1 Planctomycetota bacterium | reverse complement strand
TCGAAGAGGTCGCCGGCGGTCGGGTCGATCGCGACCAGGGCCTCGCGCTTGTCGCGCATCTCGCTGCGCTTGACGCCCTGGGCCTCCAGGAAGCGGAGTTCCTGGTGCAGGCAGTACGCCTGGAGGTCGACGTCGCCCGACCCGGCCGCGGCGACCCCCCGCAGCGCCCAGGCGGCGGCGTTCTTGCGGTCGCGCTCCAGCGCGCGCACGCAGGCCGCCTCTGCGTCGCCCCAGCGCTGGGCATCGACGGCGCGCTGGGCCTTCTGCAGCGCGGCGCGGAAGGTCCCTGTTTCCTGGGGCAGCGCGGGCGACGCGTCGGCGAGAGACGGTGCCCAAGGGGAGATCGGGAGGAGCGACGCGGCGGAGAGTGCGGTCGCGCCGAAGAGGACGAGCTTCGTTCGCGGCATGGTTGCGGGCCTGGATGGTGCGGCACCTTGGCAAGGGAGCAAGGGTAGCGGTTCGACGATCGCCGCACCGTTGGCCGCTCGTATGCGTTCGCGCGGCGGCCGTGGAGGGGCGCCCAAGGACCTCGTATCGGTCCCTGGTCTCGGTACATCGCTTCGGGCAGGCCGCGACACAACGTCATTCCGCCGCGCCGGCCGCCGGCTCGGACGAGCAACTCCGCGCTCCGTCCTTCGAGCCGCCTTGATCAACGGCGTGCCGAACGCGAGCGCCGCGTTCGTGGCGTCTTGATCCAGATCGGGACACCCGCCCCCGTCAAGCTCCAAGCGGGGATGCGACCCCCGCCAACGCAGTCCTGAACATGTCCAACACGCTCCTTCTGCTCACCGCAGCAGCCATCGCCCAGAGCAGCAATGGCGGCTCGGTCGCCGACCCGGACGCACCGCTGTCGTCGGTCGTGGCCATCAACGTCGTGCCAGGCTTCTCCGACCTCCCGTCGTTCGTGCGGCGTCAGGTCGGCTTCGAGGTCGCCGGCACCCTTCCCCCCGAGGCGTTCTTCCCCCTCGCCAACGACACCACCGGCTCCGTCCGGTCGGTCCGCGGCACGAACGTCGACCTCGTCGTCAAGTGGCTCGACCCCATCGACGGGACGAACGACGCGGACTCGCTCCGCTTCGGGTCCAACTGCGACTACATGACCTTCTTCGGCGACGGCTGGAATTCGGACCGGGTCAACGACCAGGTCGGCTCTCCGCCGTAAGGCAACGCCGCCGGCGACGCGGGCTGGCTATGGGTCAACCACCAGTACATCTCCAACAGCGTCCCGACGCTCACCAGCGCGCCGACGGGCCAGTGCCTGACGCTCGCCGACCTCCTGAGCCAGCTCGCCATCCTGACGAACGACGTCACGTCGAACGTCTGGGAGCAGGAGGACGTCAACGTCTTCGACCGCCAGCACAAGAAGAACCTCGGCGGCGCCTGGGTCCGCATCACGCGCGACGCGGCCGGCGACTGGACCGTCGACGAGGCGGCCCAGAACATCCGCTACGACTCCACGAGCAACACGCAGGTCCGCGTCACCGGTCTCCCGCTCGGCCCGACGATGGACTTCGTCGACCACATGGACGACGGATCGGACAACGACCCGATGGTCGTCTCCGGTATCCAGGCCGACTGCTCGGGCGCCACGACCCCGTGGGGCACTATCATCACCGCCGAGGAGAACGTCCAGGGCTACTACGGCGACTTCGAGCCCACCTGGTCGAGCGGCCAGCGCTTCAACGTCGGCAACGGATTCGACCCGGGAAGCGACGTCAAACCGCCGTTCGAGGCGAGCCGCTCGGCCCGCTTCGGTCGCTCGACCACCGTCCAGGACCGCCACACGCGCGACCCTTTACGGCTTCCTGGTCGAGATCGACCCGGGCGTCGACCCGAGCTCGCGGACAGGCCACTCGCGCCGGATGAAGGAAGTCCGCTGGTCGAAGAAGGACCTGCAGCTCGACAGATCGACGATCCTGGACGCGTACTACCACGAGGACGACGCCAAGGACCTCGGACTCGTCCCCGTGTTCAGCGGCGGGCCGGACATCGGCCTGACGAACGACTTCGGCTGGCGCTTGCTCGGCTACATCGAGGACGAGAAGGGCCGGCTTCGCGTGCAGACCGACGAGGAGGCGCGGTTCTGCATGGGCTGCCACTCCGCGATCGGCGTGACGGTCGACCAGACGTTCACGCTGGCGCGCAAAGTCCCCGGCCTCGACGGCTGGCGCACCCAGGACCTGCGCGGGATCCAGGACGTCCCGCAGGTGAGACACGACCGCCCCGAGATCCTGACCTACCTGGAGCGCGTCGGCGGCGGCGACGAGTTCCGCGCCAACACGGAGATGCTGGAGCGCTTCTTCGACGGTGAGGGCAGCGTGCGCGAGGTGGACGTGCTGCGCGCGGCGCCGGGCGGCGAGGCGGACATCACGGCGCTCGTCATGCCGAGCGAGCGCCGCGCGCTCGACCTGGCGAAGGCGTACCGCGTGCTCGTCGCGAAGCAGCGCTGGGACCTGGGCCGAGACGTGGTCGTCGGAGGGCCCCTGCCGGTGCACGAGGTGATCGAGAACGGGGACACGGAGCTCGGCAAGAGCGGGCTCGTGTTCACCGACGGGCGGGTGTGGCTCGACTGGACGCGGGATTGAGCGTGACGGGGCGAGCCATGGCGGGTCCTCCGTGCCGGAGGATCCCCCATGCTCACACTCCCCCTGCTACTGCTGTCGCAGGCGCCCTGCGCGCCGCGCGCCGTCGTTCCGATGTCCGTTCCGGTCAGCCCATTCTTCGGCCGCGTCATGGACGTGGACCGGGGCCGTCTCGTCGCCTCGAACCAGCTCCTGATCGTCGACGGCGAATTCGTGGTCTTCGAGCGCGACCCCGGGAACGGCGACTGGAACGAGGTCGCGACGGTGGACCTCACCGGCCAGGGGATCCAGGTGATCCGGTCCATCACGCTCTCCGGGGACCGCGCGGTCTTGACCTCGAAACAGTCCGGCGTGCCTGGCGGCTGGTGGACGCACTCCTTGCGCCGCATCCCGGGGTCGGGCGCATGGGTCGTGGAGGGCGTCGTCGATCCAGACCTCGAGAATCAGAGCGACGCTCCGGTCGTCGAGCTCTTCGGCGACCTCTTGATGGTCGGCCGGCCGGACGATCCCGTTCCCCCGGGAAACGGGCGCGACCGCGTCGACATCTACGAGCGGGACGCGACGGACACTGGGTGGGTCCTGACGACGACGATCGACAACCCCGACCCGGGGTCCCCGCGAGGCTTCGGGACCTCGATCGACTTCGACGGCCGGCTCCTCGTGGTGGGCAACCCGAGGGGCAACGGGCAGCGTGGCCGCATCGAGGCCTTCCGACTGGAGACGAGCGGCGCCTGGACCTTCATTGGCAGCTTCGTGCCGCCGCTGCCGACCGCCTTCCCGATCGGCGTCTCGGTCGCGATCCAGGGGGACACCGTCGTGGCCGGAGGGACAGGGGTCGGCGGCGTCAAGGTGCTGCGGTTCATCCCGTCGACGTCGTCCTGGATCGAGGTGCAGGAGCTCCGCCCGCTCACGATCGATTTGGGAGCGCAGATCGGGTCACGCCTGGCTTTCGCGAACGGCTACCTGATCGCCGCGTCGGATACCGACGTCCTGGGGGCGGATGGCGTCGCGTTCGTCTATCGCCTCGACCCAACCACGAACCTCTTTCGCCTGGAGAGGCAGATCGCGGGCGTGCTCTCGGCGCCACCCTTCCAGGGGCAGGACCTCAGCCAGAGCGTCGCGATCGACGGCAACCTGCTGTTCCTCGGCATGAGCTCTCCGAGCCAGATCGGCGTCGCGCCGGTCGGCACGATCGACTGCGACTTCGACGGGCGGGCCGAATCGTGCGAGATCCTGCTGGGCGACGAGTTCGACTCGAACGACAACGGGCTCACCGACGCGTGCGAGGAGACCGGCTCGCGCTACTGCTCGCCAGCGACGCCGAACTCGACCGGCATGCCGGGGAGGATGACGATCTTCGGACCGCCGCGCACCGCGCTCCTCAGCATTGATCTGTTCGCCGACGACCTGCCGCCGACGTCGCCCGGCTTCTTCGTGGCGTCGCGCTCGAACCAGATCGTCGCGAACCCCGCCGTCTGGACCGGGAACCTCTGCATCTGGGGGTCACCGATCTCACGCCGGATCGGAGGCACGCGCTTCGCGGGCGACGACGGGCGCGCGTTCGTGCGCTACAACCGACCGGCCCTGCCGGCGCCCGACGGGAGCGGCCTCGTGCCGATCCTCCCGGGGGAGACGTGGTACTTCCAGTACTGGTACCGCGACGCCGGCGCAGCGCTGCCCTCGAGCTTCACGGACGCGGTGTCCGTCACGTTCACACTCTTCTGAGCGCGCCGCAGCCTACTGCGCGGCTTCCATCGCGCGGGCGCCATCGGAGTCCCCCTCGGAATCCTCCTCGGAGTCCTCAGCCGGCCAGTCGCCCAGGAACAGCGCGACCACGTACGCCGGACCGACGAGGAGCTGGAGCAGGTTGTCCTTGAACGCCGGCGCGCGGCGCTCGAAGCGTGCGTGCCCGATGAGCTGCAGCACCCAGGCAACGACCGCGACGACGATCACGGCGGAGCGCGGCACCTCGCGGCCGAGCCACAGGCAGCCGACGGCGAACGGGACGATGAAGAGCGCGTAGCGCGGCGATACGGCGAGGTACCAGGCACCCGCCAGGACGATGAGCACGACGCC
>JBCCSK010000435.1:0-4659 GCA_039200205.1 Planctomycetota bacterium | reverse complement strand
GCGCCGCCGGCGCAGAGCTCCCGAACGACCGGGACGTCGCTCGTGATCGCGGGGCGCCCGAGCGCCATCGCTTCGAGCGGGCCGAGCCCGAACCCCTCGTCGAACGGGACGAGGACGAACGCGGCGCAGGCGCCGAGCTCGGCGCGCAGCGAGGCCTCGTCGATCGCGCCGAGGCGCTCGACGCGCTCGCGCGCCGTCGACCGTCGCAGCGCCTCGTCGAACGACGCGGCCCCGTAGCCGGGTGCCCCGGCGAGGCGCCAGCGGGGCGCCTGCGATCCGAGGATCTCCAGCGCGCGCAGCACGACCTCGAGGTTCTTGCGAACCTCGACCCGCGCGGCCGTGAAGACGAAGGGACCGCGGTCGCGGACGTCCCTGGCGAGCGCCTCCTCACGCGCCGGGTCGCGCGCCATGCGATGGACGTGGTCGACGCCCAGCGGCGTCGCGACGACTCGCTCCCTCTCGACGTCGAGTCGCGCCGCGACCTCGTCGGCCACCGTTTCGCTCGGCGTGAGGAGCATCGCCGACCGGCGCGCCGCGTCGCGGACGAACGCGCTCATCCGCGCCGCGACCTCGGGCGACACGTACGCGTCGGAGTCGAGGAAGACGAGGTCGTGGACCGTCGCGACCTCCGGAACGCGCGTCGGGAGCCTGCGGTACTGCGTGTTGTGGACGACGTCCGCTCCGCCGACGAGCCGCTCGACCCCGATTCGCGTCGAGGCGAGCAGCCTCTCGATCCCCTTCGAGGGCAGCCGCGGCGCGAAGAGTCGCGCTGCGGAGCCGTCGAGCCCGAGCGCGGCGCGCGAGAAGGCCGGTCGCGAGCGCGTGGCGCCGAAGAGCCGCGGAGCGATCTCCGGCCGCGACGCGAGCGCGCGAACGAGCTCGCGGACGTAGCGCCCGATCCCGTCGCGCCCGACGAGCGCCGGTCGGTAATCGAGAAGCGGCGAGAGGCGCGGTGCGTCGCCGGGGCCGCGCGTCACTTCACGACGCCGTCGCGCGCGAGCTGCGACCAGCGGCCGAGGAGGTCCGACGAGGACCACTCCTTGTCGAGGCCGCAGCCGGTGAGGATCTTGCAGCCCATCGACTCGCACAGGTCCCACTCGGCGATGTTCGACGCGTCGGTGCGGTCGCCGCCCTTGGTGAAGGCGTGCGGCCGGATCCCCTCGAGGGCACCGCGCACGGACATGTCCTCGTCGGTCTCGTAGGTCACGACGGCGTCGACGTCGCGGAGGCAGGCGACGATCCGCGCACGCGTCGCGAGGTCCTGGAACGCCGCCCCCTTCTTGTTCCGCAGGAAGCCCTCGCCGTTCACGATGACGACGAGCATGTCAGGGCGCTCGCCGGTCTCGGCTGCGACGAAGTCCTTCGACGCGAGGATGCAGCTCGCGTGACCGGGATGGATGGGATCGAATCCGCCCGAGGTCGCGACGATGCGCCCCTCGAGGCTCGGCCGCAGCGCGGCGAACTCGTCGACGGTCAGGATCGGCGCTTCGCCGTAGCGCCCGCTCGGGGGGAGGCTGGACATGGAGGCGAGTCTGCCCACGCGGCGGGCGGAGTCAACGACGCCGCTCGCCTTCCTCGTCGTCTCCTCCGAGCCACGCGAGCGGAGGCCGCCGCACGTGGTGCGGATTCGCGTCCTGCCAGGCGACCACGGCCGCGAGCAGCTCCTCGTCGCAGTCGAGGTGCCCGGTGAAGGAGATCGTGCGCGGTGAGCCGTCAGGTCGCGGGCCGTCCTCGGGCACGAACGGCGCGACGACCGTCGGGTGCCCGGTGAGGTTCGTGGCGGTGAGCACGCCGGCCGCGTACGGCGCGTGGACGACGAGATCCACGTCGGCGAGCGCAGCGTCCATCTCGCGCATCAGGAGCGTGCGCAGGCGCTGCGCCCGAACGTACTCGACGGCGGGGATCAGGCGCGCTGCGCGGAACGTGTTCGGCCAGGCGTCGTCGTCCTGACGCACGAGTTCGTCGTCGGCGTTCGACCGCGTCAGCTCGTCGAAGGCCGCCGCGGCCTCCGCGTGGAGGATCACGAGCATCGCGCGCGTCGGGAAGTCGGGCAGCTCGATCGGAACGATCTCGTGCCCGAGTGCCTCGAGCTCCGCCGCGATCTCGTCGACGCCGCCGCCCCGCTGGAACGCACCGTCGGGCACGCCGATCCGCAGCGCGCGACCGGCGTAGTCGCCGGCGACCGGGACGGCTCCGTCGCGCGAGGCGGGGTCCCCCGCGTCGGCTCCGCGGATCGCGTCGAAGACGAGGCTCGCGTCCTGGACGGTTCGCGCGATCGGGCCGACCTTGTCCATCGTCCACGAGAGCGCCATCGTCCCGGTGCGCGGCACGCGTCCGAGGGTCGGACGGAGCGCGCTCGTCGCGCACGCGACGGAGGGCGAGACGATCGAGCCGAGCGTCTCCGTGCCGAGCGAGAAGGCGACGCCGCCGGCGGCCGTCGCCGCCGCCGACCCCGCCGACGAGCCGCTGGAGCCGCGCGACGTGTCCCACGGACTGCGCGTCCGCTCGCGGAACCACACGTCCCCCATCGCGAGCGCTCCGACCGAGAGCTTCGCGATGAGGATCGCCCCGGCCTCGTCGAGCCTGCGGACGACCTCGGCGGTCGCGTCGATCGACTGGTCGGCGAACGGCCGTGCGCCCCACGTCGTCGGGTGGCCCTCGACCGCCATCAGGTCCTTGACGCCCCAGGGAAGGCCGTGGAGCCAGCCGCGGTCGACGCCGCGGGCGAGCTCGGCGTCGCGCTCGGCCGCCTGCGCGAGCGCGCGTTCGCGCGTGAAGGTCACGACGCAGTGCAGGCGGGCGTCGAGACGCTCCAGTCGATCGAGGTACGCCTCCGTCAGCTCGACGCACGTCACGTCCGTCGTTCGCAGGAGCGCCGCGAGCTCGACGATCGACCACGAGCACGCGTCGTCGAGGTCCTCCGGCCGCGCGACCTTCGGCAGGCGAGTGGGCGCGGGCGTCCGCTCCTGGCCAGCCCGGGGAACGAGCCACGCCGCCCACGGCGTCGTCGTCGCCGGGACGACGTCGTTCGAGATCGAGCGAGCGCGCAGCCGCTCGTACTGGCGCACGCGCCGCTGGACCGTGCCGAGCATCTGCTCGACCTCCTCGGGCGTGAAGTCGAGCTCGATCGCGCGAAGCGCGGCATCGACGTCGTCCGAAGTGAGCGTCGCAGCGTCCGCGACGGACGGCGTCTCCGCCTGCGCGGCCGGGAGCGTGAGGAGGGCGAGCAGGATCGGCGTCGGCATGCGAAGAGCCTACGCCGGAAGCCCGGTCGTCAGCTCCCGAGCGCGAGGGCGATCGCGCCGAGCGCCGCGGTGTAGGCGGCGAAGTACGGGAACGACCCGCGACGGAGCACGAGCAGCAGCGTGACGAGCGCGGCCCAGCCGACGAGTCCCGCGACGGCCGCGGCGGCGGCGACGAGCCACGGCGACAGACCGCCGAAGCCCTCGCTCAGCGCGTCGGGAAGCTCGACGATCGCGGCCCCACTGATCGCCGGGAGGCTCATCAGGAACGACAGCCGCGCCGCCTCCGCGGCCGGGAGGCCGCGGGCGAGGCCGGCGGAGATCGTCGAGCCCGAGCGGGAGACGCCGGGCCAGATCGCGACCGCCTGGGCGAGGCCCATCGCGACGGCGTCGCCGAACCGAAGGGTCAGCGGACCGCCGGGCCGGGGCGGCTCCGCGGGATGACTCGCCTCGAACTTCCTGCGGCTCCGCTCGCCCATGAGGAGCGCGGCCGAGGTGACGAACAGGCCGGCGCCCGCCGCGGCGACGGTCCCCGAGGCCGTCTCGATCGTGTCCTTGGCGAGGACGCCGACGAGGCCGACGGGAACGGTCGCGACCGCAAGCCAGAGCCAGGTCGCGAGTCGGCCGTGCAGCAGGTCGTCGAACAGCTTCACGACGTCGCGCCGGAAGGCCCAGACGATCGCGAGCAGCGTGCCGACGTGCAGTGCGACGTCGAGCGCGAGCCCGCCCTCGCGCACGTCGAGGAGCGAGCGACCGATCGCGAGGTGCCCCGAGCTGCTGACGGGCAGGAACTCGGTCAGTCCCTGGACGACCGCGAGCGCGAAGACCGCGGCCGCCGAGGGCGGGTCGGCCGGCGCCACCTCGGCGGCACCGAGGAGCGCGACCCCGATGGGCGTTGCGAACATGCGGCAGCCCGCGCGAGGGAGCGCGGAGGTCGCTCAGCCCGCCGCGTCCGCGGGGGGCGTGTAGTCGAGTCCGAACGCCTGCGCGACCGGCTGGCACGTGAGCTTGCCGCCGAAGGCGTTCGCCGCCGTGGCGAGCGCGGGATCCTCCAGGACAGCGTCACGCGCACCGAGCCGCGCCAGGCGGCGCGCCCACGGGAGCGTGACGTTCGTCAGTGCGAAGGTGCTCGTCCGCGGCACGGCGCCGGGCATGTTTGCGACGCAGTAGTGCACGACACCGTCGACGGTGAACGTGGGCTCCTCGTGGGTCGTCGGACGCGTCGTCTCGCAGCAGCCGCCCTGGTCGACGGCGACGTCGGCGATCACGCTGCCCGCCTTCATGCTCGCGAGGTGCTCGCGCTTGATGAGCTTGGGCGCGGCCGCGCCGGGGACGAGGACCGCGCCGACGACGAGGTCGGCCGTCTCGAGCTTCTCCCGCACGCTCATCGGGTTCGAGAAGAGCGTCGTGCAGTTCG
>JBCCSK010000434.1:0-4661 GCA_039200205.1 Planctomycetota bacterium | reverse complement strand
GCCACGACTCGACGACGGAGCCGACGCCGGCGCGCGTTACGACCTTGCCCTCCTGCGGAAGCGTCTGCTCGAGCCGCTCGAGGACCTCGGCGCGCGTGACCGAGTGCGTGCCGAGCATGCCGACGACGATGCCGGCGGCGTGGTTCGCGAGCGCGACGGCCGACGCGAGGTCCACGCCGGCCCCGAGGTGGAGCGCGAGGTGCGCGACCACGGTGTCGCCCGCGCCCGTCACGTCGAAGACCGCGCGCGCCTGGGTCGGCACGCGTCCCTCGGGCCCGCCCGCTGTCGAGCGGAAGTAGATCCCGTCCGCCCCGAGCGTGATCACCGCGCAGTCGAGATCGGCCACGCGGATCAGCTCGTCCGCGGCTTCGGGGAGATCCTCGAGCCGCTCGATGCGTCTCCCGAGGGCCGTCTCGGCCTCCTTGCGGTTCGGCGTGATCAGCGTCGCGCCGCGGTAGCGCGAGAAGTCCGCGCCCTTCGGATCGACGAGGACGGGGATCCCGCGCGCGCGCGCGGCCGCGACGGAAGCCTGGAGCACCTCCGGCGCGAGCACGCCCTTGCCGTAGTCCGAGAGCACGAGCGCGTCGGCTCGCTCGATGACGCCAGGAACCTCGGCGAGCATGCGAGCGAGGGCGTCGCCGTCGATCGGACGCGAGTCCTCCCAGTCGACGCGGATCATCTGCTGGACACCGCTCATCAGCCGCGTCTTCTCGATCGTAGGCCGCGACCGATCGATGAGAACGCCCTCGGTTCCGATGCCCTGCCGCGCGAAGAGCTCGCACATCGACCGGCCGTGGTCGTCGTCGCCGACGATGCCGACGATCTCGACTTCCGCCTCCATCGTGCGCAGGTTCGCCGCCACGTTGCCGGCACCTCCGAGTCGCAGCTCGCTCGTGCGCGCTGCGAGGACCGGGATCGGCGCCTCCGGCGAGATCCTCGTCACCTCACCCGCCACGTAGCGATCGAGGATCAGGTCCCCGAGGATCACGACGCGCGGCCGGCGCTCGGACTCGAGGACCTCCTTGAGGGCGAGGGCATCGCTCATCGCGCGGCGTCTCCAACGCGGCCACCCGCGAGCTTCGAGAGGACGGCCATACGCAGGAGCGGAAGAAGAATCTCGTGCTGCCCGACGAGCGTCAGCCCCGTCCCAGGCGGCCGGCGTACGACGTTCGTCTCCGCGCGGTACTGGCGGATCATGTCGAGGTTGGCGGTGGTCATCGCGTCGAGGTCGACGCCGAGGTTGACCGCGACGCTGACCGCCTTCAGGAAGATCTCCGGCAGGATCACCGCGCACCCGACGTTGAGCCAGACGCCGCCCGCGTCGCTGCCCGGCTCGGCGGCGAGCTCGGTCACGGTCCGGCAGACGTGCTGGAAGTCCGCGAGTGCGGCGGCGCCGAGGTCCGCGCCGTCGCACGCGGGGTGCATGTGAACGATGTCGGCGCCGATCGAGACGTGGCACGTGACGCCCGCCCCGAGCCGCACCGCCGTCGCGGGCACGGACAGGTGGAGGTTCTTCGGGTCGCTCTCGATGAGCGTGCGCCCGAGACCGCGGCCGAAGCCCGCCTCCTCGCCGTCGCGCGGGTGCGCGCCGCGCGCGGCGCCGGCGGCGATCCCGAGACCGGTCTCGTCGGCGAACCCGAACTCGCCGGCGGGCAGCTGCGTGTCGACGCGCTCGGACGTCCGCCCGACGGTCGCGATCTCGAAGTCGTGGATCGCCCCCGCCGAGTTGAGCGCGACGTGCGTGACGACGCCGCGCTCCATCAGGTCGATGACCAGCGGAGCGAGACCGACCTTCAGCACGTGCGCCCCCATCGCCATCACGACCGGGCGTCCGGCCTCGCGCGCGCGGACGATGCGGGCGACGAGGTCCTTGAAGTGCGTCCCGGCGTAGATGTCGGGCAGCGCGTCGACGAAGCCTTCGAAGCCGTCCAGCGGGTCCGGGACCGCGCAGAAGTCGTCGGTCGTCACGAGGCTCTCGCGCGAAGCGAGAGGGTAGAGGCTCACGTCCCGCATGCGCGGGAAGGGGTGTTTCGTCTCGCTCATGGAGTGGGCGGCTCGTCGGCCGACAGTGTGCCGCCCGCGCGCCCCTGAGGCCCGGACGAGGCCCCCGTTTCGACGTCGCTCGCCGCGATCTCGTCCGGGAACGAGGCGGGCGCGCCCTTGTAGCGGCCGTGGAGCCAGAACATCTCGCGCGGCCGCTCGAGGATCAGGCGCTCCAGCTCGACGTTGACGCGCGCCGCGGTCTCGGAGGGGTCGAGCCCCTCGAGCTCCTCGGGTCGGATCACGGCCGAGAAGCGGAGATCGAAGCGCCAGTCCTTCAGCGGATCGGTCCCCGGAGCGCCGTAGCAGCCGTAGAACACGAGCGGCGCCTTGACCCGACGGATGAGGACGCCGGCGCTGCGGTCGCAGTTCGCCGGGCGACCGAAGAACGGAGCGACGACGGGCTTCTGCCGCGGACGCTGATCGAGGAGGATGCCGACCGCCCCACCCGTGCGCACCGCCGCAGGGACGGCGGACATCGCGCCGTACCGGGGGATGAGCCGCATCCCCTGGGCCTCGCGCATCCGCTGCATCTCGTGCGCGGCGAAGTCGTTTCGGGGGGGCTTGCCGATCGCGTAGCCGGGCGCGAAACCGATCGCGACGATCGGCGGACAGCTCGCCTCCCAGTAGCCGACGTGGGCGGTGACGAGCAGGGCGCCCTCGCCGCTCTCGAGGACGTCGAGCGCCTCCCGACAGGCATGGATGTCGTAGTGGTCTCCGAGCCGCTTGCCCACGATGCGTCGCTCGACACCCTCCGAGACGAGTGCGACCCGCATCAGGTGGCGCCACGCCTCGCGGACGAGCTCCTGGACCTCGTCGTCGGTGGCCTCGGGGAGCGCCGTGCGGATGTAGTCCTCGGCGTAGGCCGAGTGCTGGCGATCGAAGACGCGACCGTTGAACGCGACCGAGCGCAGCGCCGCCTCACGCAGCGGACCGGGGAGGTGCAGCACGCCCTTCTGGGAGACGCGGAGCGCTGCGTAGAGCGAGCGTTCGCGCAGCCCCCGGAACCGTGGATCCTCGAACTTCGGGACGTCGATCCAGTCCCGGCTGGTCGGCACGAGCGGCCGATCGTCGAACGCGTCGACACGCACGAGCGCCGGGGAGGCACCTTGACTCGAAGTCGTCCGTTGCCTCTCGCCGCTCATCCGTGAAGTCCCTCGTGGATCGATGCCCGCTCGCGCGCGGCACGCGACGCGGGGAGGGAGTCGAGGATCGCGTCGAGGATGGGTCGACCGCGGACGACGTCGAGCTCCACGTCGAGGACCAGCAGTCGCTCTGGGCGAGCGTCGGAGTCGGTCGACGCCAGCCGCGCCGCGTCCTTGGCGGTCGTCAGCGCCGGACGGACCGCGCCGAGGCCGTCGAGATCCCCGGGGACGAAGGCGTGGTGATCGGGGAAGACGCGGTGCTCGCCCACCTCGGCGCCGAGGGACTCGACGGTGCTGCGGAACGCTTCGGGGTTGCCGATTCCGCTGAACAGATCGACCTCGAGTCCGGCGAGGTCCGCCAGGTCGAGGGACTCGACGGTCCCGTCGCCTTCGATGCGGCGCAGGGACGTAGGCGCGTGCCGTGCAAGCAGGATCGGGATCCCGGGCGCAGCCCGTTCGAGCGTCCGCTCGAGCCAGTCGAGCCGCTCGGCGTCGACCGAGTCGGAGCGGGTCACGACGACCGCGGCGGCGCGACGGAGCGCCGACAGCGGTTCGCGCATCAGACCGCGGGGAAGAAATGCCCGGAGTGGCGTGCCGTCCGACGACTGCGCGGGGAGGCCGAAGGGTCGCTGGGCGTCGACGAGCACGAGATCCACGTCGCGCGCGAGCCGGCGGTGCTGGAAGCCGTCGTCGAGCAGGACGACGTCGATCCCGGTGCCTGCGAGCTCGAGGGCCGCCGCGACCCGATCGGGGTTCTGGACGTGCGGAACGTCGGGAAGCACCTCGGCGAGCATCGTCGCCTCGTCGTTCGGCGCGCCGTCGGCCGCGCCGTAGCCGCGCGAGACGATGCCGGGGCGCAGGCCGCGGCCCTGCAGCTCGCGCGCGAGCCAGGCGATCATCGGCGTCTTGCCGGTGCCGCCGGCCGACAGGTTGCCGACGCCGACGACTGGAACGTCGACGTCGTACGACGGCAGCACGCGTCGGTCGTAGAGCCAACCGCGAAGCCGTGCCGCGCCTCCGAAGAGTGCGGCCGGGCCGTGGAGCAGCTCGACCCACCCGCCGCGGGTCGCCAGGCGCTCGTCCGGTCGGTGTTTCACCGGCGCGGCGTGCCCGTCCGCCTCAGAGCGTCGGCGGGGGCGCCTGGGCCTCCTCGTCGGGGATGAGCTCGATGAGCCCTCGCTCCATCTCCAGGAAGGCGATCTTGATCGGATTGCTCTCCCGCGTCTCGATCAGCGGCGAGGCGCCCCGGATCAGCTCGCGCACGCGCTTCTGAAGGAGCGCGGTCTTGTGGAACGAGCCCTGAACGGACTGCTGGAGGCGCTGCGGAAGGGTCAGATCCATCGTTCGGTGCGGCTCCGGGGGATCCGAAGCGTGAGGGGCAAGCGGCGAAACGTAGCGCCGAGTGCAGTGGCGGCACAAGGCCTCACCGGCCGATTCGAGCGGGTCGAGCGACCCCAACCCGGTTTGGAGCGTCCG
>JBCCSK010000433.1:0-4691 GCA_039200205.1 Planctomycetota bacterium | reverse complement strand
GAACGAATGCGCTCCAGCGCGGTCGGGCGACCGCCGCTCCGGGACGTGTAGCGCTCGAGTGTCACGGTCACGCCAGCGATCGGCTCGCCCTCGAGGCGCACGTGGCCCCGGATCTCGAAGGGGGCCGAAAGCGCGACGTCGACGCGCTCGCCGGCCTGTCGATCTTCGCGCCATGCGCGGCCCCAGCCCTCCGCAGCGAAGGCGAGCTGGTAGTACCGGCCCCCCTCCAGCGGGATCGACTACCGACCCTGCGCGTCGCTTTTCAGCGTTACGACGGGCTCCGGACTGACGCGACGGTGCCTGGCGAGACTCGAGCGAAGGAGGCCCGTCCCGGTGATCGTCACGCTGGCACCGTCGATCGGCCTCCCGTCGGCGTCGGTCACGATCCCGTGCAGATCTCGGTCGCGGTCGACGGTCCATCCGTCCGGTGCGATCGGGGTTCGTTCCGCCGTCTCGGGTTCGGGAGGCGCGATCGGCGGCTCCTGCGCGGCCTCTTCGGGCTCGGAAGAAGACGTCTGCGGCGCGATCTCGGGGACCGGGCTTCGCTCCTGCACGAGGAGAAGGGCGAGGAGGGCGACTGCGGCGGCCCCGGCGGCGAGCTTGATGAAGGGGTGCTTCATGGCGGGCGTCCCTCGGTATCGCCGCTGTACGCCGTGGTTTCAGCTCGGGAGCATCGCTCCCTGGCACCAACCCGTTGCAGTTCGAACATCCGCGCCGTAGCCTCCGGCGAACCAAGCAGCGATGACGCAGGCTCGAACGATCTCCCCCCTCTTCGAAGGGTCCCTCTGCCTCAAGGGCAAAGGGAAAGCGAAAGCCGGACTCCGATCCGGAGGGAGACGACGTTCCTGCTGACGGCCACGACGCCACATCGAAGCCAGCACGACGCTCACCCGCCGGATCGCCCACCAGGGCATCCGGCGGGTTTCTTTTTTGCCCGATCCAGCCACGCCGCATCGAGCGGCACGACCCGCGAGAGACCCAACCCATGTCGAACACCCTCCCGAGCAACTCGCCCGCGACCACTGCGGTCACCTGCCCCGTCTGCGGGGCGCACGTGGACACGCCCGACGACGTCCTCGTCGGCGAGGTCCTCGCCTGCGACGACTGCGGCGCAGAGCTGGAGGTCGCGAGCGTCGAGCCGCTCGTCCTCGCCGAAGCGCCCGAGGTCGACGAGGACTGGGGCGAGTGAGCCGATGTCCATCGCCTTCGTGACCTCGCGCGTTCGCGTCGAGGAAAAGCTCTTGCTCGCCGCCCTCGAGGCGCGCGGCGCGACCGTCGAGCGAGTGGACGACGCCCGCCTGCAGCTCGACCTGACGGCGCGCGAGCTCCCGCCGTGGGACGCGATCTGGAACCGGAGCCTCGCCTTCGGCCGGACGCTCTACGCAACCCGGGCCCTGGAGGCGCGCGGCGCGCTCTGCGTGAATTCCGGCGACGTCGTCGCGACCTGCGGCGACAAGGCTCTCACGAGCCTCTCCCTTGCGGCGAACGGCGTCCCGACGCTGCGGACGGTGGTGGCGTTCACGCCCGAGTCCGCGCTCGCCGCGTGCGAGGAGCTCGGCTACCCGTGCGTCTTGAAGCCGGTCGTCGGCTCCTGGGGGCGGCTCGTGGCGCGTCTCGACACGCCGGCGGCGGCGGAGGCCGTCCTGGAGGACCGCGCGGTGCTCGGCTCGTGGCAGCACAGCGTCTTCTACGTCCAGGAGTACGTCGAAAAGCCCGGTCGGGACGCGCGCGCGTTCGTCGTCGGCGACGAGTGCGTCGCCGCGATCTGGCGCCACTCGGAGCACTGGATCACGAACACGGCGCGCGGCGCGGGTCGCGTCGAGCGCTGCGAGCACGAGGGCGAAGTGGGCCGCCTGGCGGTCGACGCCGCGCGCGCGATCGGCGGCGGACTCGTCGCGGTCGACCTCCTGTAAACGCCCGACGGCCTCGCCCTGGTCGAGGTGAACCACTCCGCTGAGTTCCGCAACTCGATCGAGCCGACCGGCGTCGACATCCCCGGCGCGATGGCCGACTGGGTGCTCGAGCGTGCGGCCGCCGCCGAGCTCCAGGAGGTCGTCGCGTGACCGTCCCGCTCGTCGTCTCGATCGCCGGCGCGTCCGGCTACGTGGGGGCAGAGCTTCTGCGGCTGCTCCTGCGCCATCCGGGAGTGACGCTCGGCCAGGTCACGTCGGAGTCCAACGCTGGGCGTCCTGTCCGGACCGTGCATCCGCACCTGCGCGGGTGGTGCGACGATCGCTTCGTCGCGCTCGACGACCTGGCCCCGTGCGACGTGCTCTTCCTCGCGCTTCCGCACGGCAAGGCCTCACAGCGCATCGAGCGCTTCGATGAACTCGCCGAGCGGATCATCGACTGCTCGGCCGACTTCCGGCTCGACGACGCCGGTGCGTACGAGACGACGTACCGCGCTGCGCACCCCGCGCCGGACTGGCTGGAGCGCTTCGTCTACGGGCTCCCGGAGGTCCACCGCGAGCGGCTGCGCGGCGCGCGCCACGTCAGCGGCGTCGGCTGCAACGCGACGGCGTCGAACCTCGCGCTCCTCCCCCTCGTCCGCGCCGACCTGATCGACACGTCGCGCCCGGTCGTCGTCGACCTGAAGGTGGGCTCGTCCGAGGCGGGCCGCAGCGCGAGCGCCTCGGGGCAGCACGCGGAGCGCCGCGGCGTGGTGCGGAGCTTCGCTCCCACCGGGCACCGACACGTGTCCGAGGTGCGCCAGGTCACCGGGCTCGCCGACGTCGACCTCTCGGTGTCGTCGGTCGAACTCGTGCGCGGCGCCCTCGCCACTGCGCACGTGTGGCTGCGGGAGCCCGCCGACGACCGGACTCTCTGGAGCGCGTACCGCGCCGCGTACGGCGAGGACCCATTCGTGCGCATCGTCCACGATCGCAGCGGACCCTACCGGCACCCCGAGCCGCGCCTCGTGACCGGAACGAACCACGCGGACGTCGGCTGGGAGATCGGCGCGGACGGGCGCCGCCTCGTCGCCCTCACCGCGATCGACAACCTCGGCAAGGGCGCGGCGGGCACCGCGGTCCAGTGCATGAACCTCGCGGCGGGCTTCGACGAGCGCGCCGGCCTCGACGCCATCGGCCTCCACCCCCTTTGATCCCCATGCTCCAGAGCGAACTCGATCCGTCTCCCTCGACGGTTCTCAAGCTGGGCGGTGCCGCAGGCGTCGACCACGCAACCGCACTCGACGACGTCGCCGAACGAGTGGCGCGCGGCGATCGCATCGCCATCGTTCACGGCGGCTCGGACGAGGCCAACCGCCTCGGCGACGCGGTCGGTCATCCCGCGCGGACGCTTCGATCGCCGAGCGGTCACGAGAGTCGCCACACCGACCCGCGCACGCTGGAGCTGTTCGTGATGGCGACGGCGCTCGTCAACCGCCGGATCGTCGGAGCGCTCCAGGCGCGCGGCGTCGACGCGGTCGGGCTGAGCGGCCTCGACGGCGCGACGCTCCTCGGAGCGCGCAAGGACGCGGTACGCACCGTCGAGGGCGGCCGGGTCCGCATCGTGCGAGACGACTGGAGCGGGAGGATCCGCGAGGTGCGCGCCGATCTCGCCAGCGATCTGCTCGACAGCGGCCGCGTCCCCGTCCTCGCGCCCGTGGCGATGACCGAGCGCGGCGAGCCGCTGAACGTCGACGGGGACCGCGCGGCAGCGACGCTCGCGGGTGCTCTCGGCGCGGGCGCGCTCGTGCTGCTCACAGCCGTACCGGGATTGCTTCGCGCGTTCCCCGACCCTTCGACGCGGATCGACTCGGCGACCGAGGACGAGATCGTCGCGCTCGAAGAGGTCGCGCAGGGGAGGATGAAGCGCAAGGTCGTCGCTGCTCGCGAAGCCCTGCGCGCAGGCGTCGCCCGCGTCGTGATCGCGGCGTCGGACGCCGAGCGACCGCTGACGGCCGCGCTCGACGGCGAGGGGACGACGATCCTCGGTCGCACGCTCGCGGCTGACGAAGCCGCCGCGGAGGTGACGCCGTGACGATCGCTCTTCCCGACGTCGATGGAACGGCGAGCTGGGTCGCCACCGAGACCGAGCACGGCGCCGGCTGCGTGCGTCCGCGATCGCTCGCCTTCGTCGACGGCGAAGGCGCGCGACTCTACACGGCTTCTGGCGAGGAGTACCTCGACGCGAGCGCCTCGTACGGCGTCGCGTCCGTCGGTCACGCCCATCCGCGCGTGACCGCGGCGATCGCGGACCAGGCGCGCCGCCTCGTCGCTCTCACTCCGAGCTACGCCAACGACGCTCGCGCGCGCTATCTGGACGCGCTGACGGCCGCGCTGCCCGCGCCGCTCGACCGCGTGTTCCTGTGCAACTCCGGCGCCGAGGCCGTCGAGGCGGGGCTCAAGATCGCGCGACTCGCTACCGAACGGCACGGCGTCGTCGCCTGCGCGCGCGGGTTCCACGGCCGGACGCTCGGGGCGCTCAGCGCAACCGCCGAGCGCGCGCACCGCGCTCCTTTCGCGCCGCTCCTCTCCGGCGTCTCGCACGTGCGGTACGGGGACGCCGCGGCGCTCGAAGCTGCGATCACCGAAGAGACCGGCGCGGTCGTCCTGGAGGTCGTTCAGGGCGAGGGCGGCGTGCGCCCGGCGCCCGACGGCTACCTCGCGGAGGCGCGGCGAATCTGCGACGAGCGCGGCGCGCTGCTCGTGCTCGACGAGGTCCAGACGGGCTTCGGCCGCACCGGG
>JBCCSK010000432.1:0-4759 GCA_039200205.1 Planctomycetota bacterium | reverse complement strand
GGGCTGGGCCTGGCTCGGCGAGGATCCCGCCGCCGTCCGCGAGCTCACGGTGCGCGTCATGCCGTTCGTCGTGCTCGTCTGCCTCGCCGCGCTCGCGACCGGAGCGCTGCACGTGCGCGGTCGATTCGCCGCCCCCGCCCTCGCCCCCGCGGCGATGAACGTCGCCTGGATCGCGACGCTCGTCGGAATCGGGTTCGCCTTCGGATGGACCGGTCCGTCGCCCTCCGAACTCGGGGAGGCCGGCGACGTGGGCGCGTCGCGGCACATGTCGATGGCGCGCGTCCTCGCGTGGGGCGTCCTCGCCGCAGGCGCTCTCCAGCTCGTGGTGCAGTGGCCCGCGCTCCGCGCGGCCGGGTTCCTCGGAGGCCCGCGTGAAGCGGCGCCGCTCGACCCGCGAGCGCCCCGACCCGTCGACGTCCTGAAGCGCGCTGCGCCGCTCGCGCTCGGTGCCGCCGTCTACCAGATCAACGTCATGGTGGACGGTCTGATGGCCGAGGGCCTGCTGCGGGACGGCGGACCCACGATCCACTACTTCGCGAACCGCGTGCAGCAGTTCCCGCTCGCGCTCGTCGCGATGGCGGCCACGAGCGCAGTCTTCCCGGCCCTCCAGCAGCTCGGGCACCGCGGCGAGCGGGGAGCCCTGCGGCGGCTGCACGACCGGACCCACCTCGCTGTCGCCGCGGTCGCCCTGCCGGCGGCCGTCGGCCTGTTCGCGCTGAGCGAGCCCGTGGTCGAGGTGTCGTTCGAGCGCGGAGCCTTCGGCCGGGAGGGCGTCGAGCGGACCACGCTGGCCCTCCAGGTCCTCTGCTTCGCCATCCTTCCGGCCGGGGCGACCGGGCTGGTCGCGCGCACTTACTACGCGCTGGGGGACTTCGCGACGCCGGTCAAGATCTCCGCGGCGATGCTCGCGCTCAACGTCGTCCTGAACCTGCTGCTGCTGATGGGCTTCGGACTCGACGTCGAGGGACTCGCCGCGGCGACGGTGACCACGAGCGTGCTCAACGTCGCCCTGCTCGTCCCCGGCCTCACGCGGCGCCTGGGGCTGCCGCGCACCGAGGTCGCCTTCGTCCCTCTGCTCTCGCGCATCCTCGCGGCGTCCGTCCTGTGCGGTCTTGCCGCGCGGGGCGCCGAGGGCGCTCTCGACGACGTCGTCGGCCGCACGGCCGCGCTCGGTGCTGCGATCGCGGCCGGCGGGGCCGTCTACGTCGGCTCCGCGATCGCATTCGGCGTCGACGACGTTCGCCTGCTCGTTCGCCGCGTCCGCGCGAAGCTCTTCGGCAATCGCGTCTGAAGCTCCCTCGACCGCCCGAGTCGTCCTTGCATCGCGCGGCCGCGACGCGAATGATGCTCGGAGCCCCGCGCGATGCGCGCGCGGCTCGACGACGACCTCGGCCAAGAGTTCTTCCGTGACATCGACGCAGCCGCACGCAGCCGACTCCACCGCGCGCCCCGACGACGGCACCGACCACGACGCGGCGGAGTCCCGGACTCGCGCGCGGTCCGCCTCCGATGGCGATGCGGAGGCTCGACTCGCGCGCGTCGATCCCCCCGAGGACCTGCCGGAGCCCGACCTCACGGACAACGCGCTCAAGGTGCTGGAGCGGCGCTACCTCGTGCGGGACGAGGACGGCGAGATCACCGAGACTCCGCGTCAGCTCTTCTGGCGCGTCGCGCGGACCGTCGCGGCGGCCGAGCTGACGTTCGACGCCGAGGCCGAGGAGGCGCTGGAGGTCGCGCGCGACTTCTACACGCTGATGAGTCAGCGGATGTTCCTCCCGAACAGTCCGTGCCTCACGAACGCCGGCCGCGGGAGCGGGATGCTGTCCGCGTGCTTCGTCCTCCCGGTCGAGGACTCCGTCGAGGGGATCTACGACGCGGTCAAGGCCACAGCGCTGATCCAGAAGGCCGGCGGCGGCACGGGCTTCGACTTCTCGCGGGTCCGTCCCGCGGGCGATCGCGTCGCGAGCTCCGGCGGCGCGGGCGCGGGCCCGATCGCCTTCATGGACGTCTTCTCGAAGGCGTCCGACTCGATCCAGCAGGGCGCGTTCCGGAAGGGCGCGAACATGGGGATCCTGCGGGTCGATCACCCCGACATCGATCGCTTCGTCGTCGCGAAGGACGACCGCAGTCAGCTCACGAACTTCAACATCAGCGTCGCGGTCACGGATCGCTTCCTGGACGCGCTGCAGACGAACCCGCACGCGATCCACCAGGTCAAGGACCCGCGGACCGGCGCCTGGCGTCCGTACGCGAAGCGCGACGAGGGCGGCGGGGCCGACGAGGATCGCGAGTTCTGGACCGTCGGCGAGGTCTGGAGTCGGATCACCGAGCACGCGCACGCGACCGGCGAACCGGGGATCGTGTTCATCGACCGGATCAATCGCGAGAACCCGCTGCCCAACGTCGGCGAGATCGCGGCGACGAACCCGTGCGGTGAGCAGCCGCTCCACGCGTGGGACTCGTGCAACCTCGGCTCGATCAACCTCGCGCGCTTCGTCCACGTCGAGGCGGATCCGGCCACCGGCGAGTCCGTTCCGCGCTTCCATTGGGACGCGTTCCGCGAGGTCGTCCACACCTGCACGCGCTTCCTCGACGACGTCGTCGAGGTGAACCGCTACCCGCTGCGCGAGATCGCCCAGATGGCGCGTGCGACGCGCCGCATCGGACTCGGTGCGATGGGACTCGCCGACGCGCTGTTCCAGCTCGGGCTCCCCTACGACTCGGAGGAGGGCTGCGCGTTCGGCGAAGAGGTGATGCGCGTCCTCCAGGAGGAGTCGCACCTCGCGTCCGAGGTCCTCGCCGAGGAGCGCGGGACCTTCGGCGCCTGGGAGGGCTCCGAGTGGGAGAAGCGCGGGGTCCGCCTGCGCAACAGCTACACGACGACGATCGCGCCGACGGGGACGATCTCGATCCTCGCGGGCTGCTCGGGCGGGATCGAACCGCTCTTCAGCCTCGCGTTCAAGCGCCAGGTCATGACCGACGCCGAGGGCAGGCCGACGGTCATGAACGAGGTCAATCGCGTCTTCGAGCGCGTGGCGACCGCTGCGGGGTACTTCTCCGACGAGCTCGTCGACAAGATCCTCGAGCGCGGCACGCTCCACGGCTTCGACGACGTTCCCGAGGAGCATCGGCGTCTGTTCGTCACCGCGCACGACATCGAACCCGAGTGGCACGTCCGCATGCAGGCGGCGTTCCAGCGGCACTGCGACTCGTCGATCTCGAAGACGATCAACTTCCCGCGCCACGCGAGCGTCGACGACGTCAGGCGGATCTACGACCTCGCGATCGACCTCGGTCTCAAGGGGGTCACCGTGTATCGCGACGGCTGCCGCGACATGCAGCCGATGGCGCTCCAGGGCGCTGCCCGTCCCGCGGGAGGGACGGCGACGGAAGCGGCGGGGGCCGGGACCGCACGCCCGGCTCTCGCCGCCGACGTCGTGAGCGCCGAGCTCAGCCCCGTCAAGCTGCCCGAGATCATGCCCTCGCTCCGCATTCGGCAGATGACGCCGTTCGGGAACATGCACGTGAAGGTCTCGGTCGATCCCGCCGCCGGGCGCGAGCGCGAGGTCTTCGCGCAGCTCGGCAAGGGCGGCGACGTCGCGAACTCCGACCTGGAGGCGATCTGTCGGATCCTCTCGCTGTGGCTGCGCTCGAACGGGAGCCTGGAGACCGCGGTCGGCCAGCTGTCCGGGATTGGCTCGAGCCTGACGGTGCCGACGAAGGACGGGCGCATCATGTCGCTCGCCGACGGTCTGGCGACGGCGCTCCTGCGCTACATGCGCGCGAAGGATGAGCACGGGCTGGAGAACCTCCTGCTCGGCCGGGTCCCCGCGGGCGCCCTGGAGGGCGAGGCGCCGGTCGAGCGACCGCACGAGCACGGCGCGACCGAGAGCTACAAGATCAAGTGCCCGAGCTGCGGCTCGGACGTCGCCTTCGAAGAAGGCTGCGTGAAGTGCTACTCGTGCGGCTTCAGCCAGTGCTGATCACCGCGTCGGTGTCGCGCTAACGCCCGCCGCCGCGGCGCCGGTTGTCGCCGCGAAGGGCTTCGCGGCGGCGCTCCTCGTACTCCTCGTCGGTGAGCGTCCGGCGACGGCCCTCCGGTCGGCGCGGATCCGCGCTCGGGGGCGGGCCCTCGCGCGGGTCGAGCGACTCTTCGTCACCCGGATCCTCGAACCCCGCTTCTGCCTCGTCGGGCGGAACGAGTCGACCGAAGATGTCCCGCACGCCGCCGCTGTCGGGCTGGGTGCGGCCGAAGATGTCGGACTCGAACGACACCTCGCCCTCTCCGGCCGGGATCTGGCGGCCGAAGATGTCGACCTGGCGCCGCATCTGCGGCAGCCGCGGGCGGAACACGAGCTTGTTGCGGTTCCCGCCCCAGCGGAGGACGAGCTCGCGATCGGTCTCGGAGATGTCGTACTCGCGCGGGAAGCCGGGACGCTCCCATTCCAGCAGGCCCGTGATCTCGTCCAGGTACGCGCCGATGACCGAACGAAGGTAGAGGCGCCCGGTGGCGTCGACGGTGTACTCGGCGGTGAACGACGAGTGGATGTCGAACTCGGAGTTCACCTCGCCCGTCCAGAAGGCGTGGATCTCCATCGAGACGAACGCGTCGCCGATGTGGAGGAACCCGCTCGTCACGCGGCCAGCCTTCTTCGATCCCTCCAGGTCCATCGCGACGAGCGTCCAGCCGCCCTTGATGCGGTCGACGATGCTGTCGTCGGGGCTGTCGACGCGCCGGCCGAAGACGTCGAGCTGACCG
>JBCCSK010000431.1:0-4766 GCA_039200205.1 Planctomycetota bacterium | reverse complement strand
GTTGAACGCGGCCGCGAGCCGCGCGAGGTCCTCGTCGCGGGCGCGGCGCGCGATGTGGTCGTAGACGGCGCGAGCGCCGATCTCGCTGAGCAGCGCCTGCTTCACGTCCGCGACGAGGGTGCGGTACTGGCGCCGCCGCTCCCCGACCACGGGCTCCAGGTCGTCCGCGCTGGACCCGGACAACGCTCAGTCCCCGTCGGGCTCCTCGAAGTCGACCCGTCCGTCGAGCGTCCGCTCGGGATCGAAGCGGACGCCCTTTGGCTCCGCGTCGCACGGAACGTCGAACAGCTCGCGGCGCCGGCGCGCATCGACGCGGTGCTCGCGCACGGTCCCGTCCATGAAGTCGACCGAGAGCGGAAGCGTGAACGGATACGCCTCGACGGCGCCGTCGCCGATGCCGTGCACCTGATCGACGCGAACGAGGAGTCGCTCGCGGCCGGAGTCGTAGCGCCACGAGGTCTCCACGCGCGGGCGCGCGGGAGAGGCGAGCCAGGCGCGGATCTCGCCGTCGACGCCGAGGTCGCCGAACGCAGCGGCGGTGCGCGCGAGGTCGACCGGTCCTCCACCGCGCGTTTGGTCGACGAGCGTGCGAAGCGTCTCGCGGAACGCCTCGGCTCCGACCTCGTCGCGCAGCGCGAGCCAGCGCGGAACGGCCCATTCCGCATCCGGCGAGGAGGCGTGGGCGCCGCCGGCGAGGAGGGCCGCGGCGACCTCGGGCTCCTCCCGCTCGAACAGCGCGAACGTGACGTCGCTGAGCGTCGGCACGACCGGGTGGCGCTCGCGCTCGTCGGCGGCGACGAGGCCTCCGAACCAGGCGCGGGCGACCCCGCCCGGCGGCGGATCGCCGGCGAACGGGTCGCGGACGAGCAGCAGGCGCTCGCAGAACGCGACGAAGGCGGCACGCTCCTCCGGCGCGGACGCAGCGCGCTGGAGCGCGCCGGGATCCTGGAACGCGCCGGGATCGACGGCGCCGACGGGGATCGGGATCGGCGAGCGCCAGGCGCCCTCGCGCGCATCTCCCGCGTAAGGCGCCGTGACGTACGCCCGCTCGCTCACCTCGACCGGGGCGACCTGGAGCGCGGGATCCTCGCTGACCGGCCCCGGCTCCTCCGAGCTGGAGGCGCAGCCGTCGGCGACGAGCGCCGCCGCAAGCACGAGGAGCGCCGATCGACTCCCTCGCGGTCGATCCGCTGACGACGGCGCCTTCATCGGCGAGATCCTAGATGCTGTGGTGTCCGCGCGGAACGCGGCGCCCGTAGCATCTGGCGCCGCGTGCCGTGGACTTCCTGCTCGAGTGCATTGGATTCCCGCCGACGTACGGCGAGGACGACGTCGTGGACATCGTGCGCGAGCGCGGTGAGCCCGCGCCGTGGAGGGGAGCCGGCGAGCACCATCGCATCCTCTCCCTCGGCAGCGGCCTGGAGATCCGGGCCGACCGGGACCCGCAGCAGGCCTTCTGGGCGCTGACGCCGCACTACCGGGTCCCCCATCGCCTCCGGCTGGCGGTGACGTCGATCGTCCGCCCGCCGGACGCGCCGTTCGACGCGCTCCTCTCCGGCTGGGCGTCGCCGCCCGCGCCCGACGACCGCGAGGAGGGCCACGCGCCAGGCCTCTACCGGCTCTCGACCTGGATCAGCGACGCGCGGCGCCTCGGGCGCCGGGTCGAGTCCGGTCACGTCCTCGCCGTCTCGGTCGCCGGCTTCGCGGTCCACGTCGACCGCGTCATCGAGAACGCGGCGGTCGAGCCGAAGAGCATCCTCGAGCGTCCCGCGGGCGCCTCGATCCGTCCGCTCGGTGCTCCGGACGAGCCCGGCGGATGCTGCGACGTGTCCGTGCGGATTCGAGCGGTGCAGCGCGTGAGGAACGAGGTGACGGGGGAGCCCGTCGAGATCGCGGTGTGCGACGCGCCCGACCGACCGATGCTCCTCTTCGTGTCGCCGTGGCAGCTCGAGGGCGAGGCCCTTCCGGCCCTCGGACCGGGCCGCCGA
The DNA here is from genome assembly GCA_039200205.1 of Planctomycetota bacterium. Taxonomy (GTDB): domain Bacteria; phylum Planctomycetota; class UBA1135; order UBA1135; genus Saltatorellus. The sequence goes on along the minus strand of JBCCSK010000431.1, from coordinate 2,778 downwards.
CTGGAGGGGACGTTCCTCTTCACGGGTCGCCTGGCCGGCGGACTTCCGCGACGGGCGGCGCCGACGTTCGGCTGACGAAGGGTCGGCTGGCCCGGGGCGTTTTGCCGGAGTCGAACGTGCCCATGTGGCACACTCCCGAGCTGTTCGCGACGCGCGTCGCCGCGTCGACCGGGGCGGGGTCCCCCAGGCCCTTCCCCGAGACGATCGACCCGATCCCCCCACGCCATAGCATGCCCTCCGTCCTTCGACCCCTGCTGCTCGCTGCGCTCGTCGCACTCGTGCTCGTCGGCTCCTCCCCGCCGGCCCTCGCGCAGGACGCGCCGGCCGAAGTGCCGACCGCGGACGAGAAGGACTGGCAGGACGAGGTCAACGACCAGATGGCCGAGGTGAACGCTGCGCTCAGCAACGTGATCTTCTTCCCCATTCCGGTCCCGGGGACGACGGCGCCGATCGACGCGGAGACCGGGCAGCCGACGGAGACGCGGATCCCCTTCCTAGGCTCGGACGCGAAGCCGGTGATGGTGTCGACGGTGACCGTGCCGTTCGCGGTCCTGTGGCTGATCCTGGGCGCGCTCTACTTCACGATCCGGATGAGCTTCGTGCAGTTCCGGATGGTCCCGCACGCGATCCAGGTCGTCCGCGGCAAGTACGACGACCCCGACCACGAGGGAGAGGTCTCGCACTTCGAAGCGCTCTCCGCCGCGCTCTCCGCGACCGTCGGGCTGGGGAACATCGCCGGCGTCGCGATCGCGATCTCCATCGGCGGGCCGGGCGCGACCTTCTGGATGATCGTCGCCGGCCTGCTCGGGATGGCGTCGAAGTTCACCGAGTGCTCGCTCGGCCAGCTCTACCGCCGCGAGCGCTCGGACGGGAGCGTCATGGGCGGCGCGATGTACTACCTGTCCGCGGGCCTGCGGGAGAAGGGCGCCGCGTTCGGCGCCTTCGGAAAGGTCCTGGCGATCGTCTTCGCCATCCTCTGCATCGGCGGGTCGCTCGCCGGCGGCAACAGCTTCCAGGTCAACCAGTCGCTGGGCGCACTCGCCGAGACCGTGCCGTTCTTCAAGGACGCGGCCACCAACGAGGTGCAGCGCGGCTGGGTCTACGGCCTGATCATGACGGTGGCGGCCGCTGCCGTGATCATCGGTGGCCTCCGCAGGATCGCCGACGTCGCGTCGAAGATCGTCCCGACGATGTGCGCGGTGTACGTCCTCGCGTGCCTGTTCGTGATCGTGACGAACCTGGAGGGTGCGGCGGAGGGCTTCGGCGTGATCCTGAGCGGCGCGTTCTCGCCGGACGCGGCGCTCGGCGGAGTGATCGGCGTGCTCGTCGTCGGCTTCCAGCGCGCGGCGTTCTCGAACGAGGCGGGCGTCGGCTCCGCCGCGATCGCGCACTCTGCGGCAAAGACGAACTACGCGGTCCGCGAGGGCATCGTGGCGCTGCTCGAGCCGCTGATCGACACCGTGATCGTCTGCACGATGACCGCGCTCGTCATCGTGATCACGGGCGCGTACAAGCGCGAGATCGGAGGCGAGCCGACGATCTTCGCCCAGTACCTCGACTCGAACAACGGAGCCGCGCTGACGTCCCAGGCCTTCTCCGTGAAGATCGCCTGGTTCAAGTACGTCCTGAGCGTCGCCGTCGTGCTGTTCGCGTTCTCGACGATGATCTCGTGGTCCTACTACGGAGAGCGCTGCTTCTCGTACCTGTTCGGGGACGGCCTCTCGATCGTCTACAAGGTCCTGTTCCTGACGTTCACCTTCCTCGGCTCCGTGATCACGGCGACGGAGGTCCTGAACTTCGGCGACCTCATGATCCTCGGCATGGCGATCCCGAACGTGATCGGGGTGGTGCTGTTGAGCGGCAAGGTCAGATCGAAGCTGGACGAGTACCAGTCGCTGCGTGCGAGCGGCGAGATGTGAACCCGAAGCGGTCCCGATCGGAGAACGCAGCCCGTTCCCCGATCGGGCCCGCACGAAATCCTCGGCGTCGAATCGAAGGCGGCGCGAAAACGGGCGATAGTCGAAAGATGCGTCGAAGCAGCACCGCACTCGGAAGCCTGGCCGCGATCGCGGCTGCCGTCGCCCTTCAGGGGCCGGTCGCCGCGGCCCAGGAGCTCGGTCCGCCCCAGGAGACCGAGGAGGAAGTGGAGGACGCCGGCCCTCGCTCGGAGGGTCGTCGCCCGCGCGCGATGGGCGGGATCCGGCAGCGACCCGGTTCGGCCGAGCGGGCCACCCCCACCGAGAGCCGACGGGCGACGGCGTTCGGCGCGACCGTCGACGACATCTACCCCTTCGGCTACCCGCCGGAGCGCAAGCAGCGCCTGTACTTCACGATGACGGACGCGGACCACGGCGAGTGGATCTCGTTCCGTGAGGCGCGCGAGGCGCTCCGGTTCGACGCCCCCCGCTTCCGCGCCTTCGACGTCGACAACGACGGACGCATGACGTTCGAAGAGTTCTCCAGCTTCGTCCTGGCCGAGGCCAGCGCCGGGCGCACGGTCACCGAACCGATCACACGACCGGTCGAGGGGCCGCCCCCCAGGCGGAATGCGGAGCAGCTCCGGACGGCGTACGACGTCGACCTCGACGGCGCGATCAGCGGACTCGAGCTGGAGACACTGCTCGGCGACTACCAGACGGCCACGATCGAACGGATCGACGCCGCGGGCATGCTCGTCCGCCTCGACAACGACGGCAGCGAGCGCCTGGAGATCATCGAGCTCGAACGCCTCGCGGCGTACCTCTTCTCGCTCGCCGAGCGAGAGCCGGGCGAGCCGCC
>JBCCSK010000430.1:0-4775 GCA_039200205.1 Planctomycetota bacterium | reverse complement strand
GATCATGCTCGACGTCGACCACTTCAAGCGCGTCAACGATGAGCACGGCCACGACGTCGGCGACCTGGTCCTTCAGGCCACGGCCTCGACCGTGCGGAGCGCGCTTCGAGGCGAGGACGAGGTCTTCCGACTCGGCGGCGAGGAGTTCCTGGTCCTCTGTCGAAACGCGACCGAGCGGGACGGAGCGATCGTCGCGGACCGAATCCGGAAGGCCGTCGCCGCGAACGTGGTCCACCACCCTGGATTCGAGCGCGCCGTCACGATCAGCCTGGGCGTGGCAGCGATGGGAGAGGGTGTCCAGAGCGTCGAGGGCCTCCTCAAGGCCGCGGACGACGCCGTGTATCAGGCCAAGAACAGCGGCAGGAATACCGTCTGCGTCGCAGGGGCGCAGACGTCTTCGCCCGATGACAGCGATGAAGCCCGGCGGTCCGCATGAGCGCCGGGGGACGCGGAGCTTGGGGTGACCGTCGCTCCGGGCCGTCGACGGTCCAGCCACCGATCCCCACCTGCCCCTCCGCGCACGAATTCCATGCATCGCAAGTTCGATGAGCTTCGTCTCACGGGGTCGCTCCCGTCGCCGTCGGCGGCGGGTCTGCGCATCCTGGAGCTGACGAAGGACGAGGAGTTCGAGTACGAGGAGCTCGTCCGCACGATCCTCGCGGACCCGGCGCTCTCGGGCCGGATCATCAAGATTGCGAACGCGGCGCGACGCGACGGCCTTCCGCCCGTCTCGACCGTGGCCCAGGCGACGATGCGCCTCGGCGCGCGCGCCGTTCGTACCGTCGCGCTCGGATTCACCCTGATCGCCGACAACCGCCGCGGGCGCGCGCGTCACTTCGACTACGACGAGTACTGGGCGACCGCGCTCGCGACGGCGGTCACGGTCCACATGCTCGGCCAGGTCACGAACTTCCACGACCCGGCGTCGGCGTTCACCTGCGCGCTGCTCTGCGATGTGGGCAAGCTCGCGTTCGCGAGCATCCACCCCGAGCGCTACTCGGACATCCTCGAGGAGAACCCGAGCATCCCGGATCTCGCTCTCGCGCGCCTGGAGGCGCGGGCGTTCGGCATCGATCACTTCGAGGTCTCCGCGGCGATGCTCGCGCACTGGGGCCTCCCGCGCGAGTTCCAGGAGGTCGCGCTCCTGCGTGGGCAGGAGCGCGACGAGACGCGCTCCGAGGACGACGATGGCGACGAGCCGACGCCGGCCGAGCTCCTCACGCTCGTGCGGGGCGGACGACAGATCGCTCGCCTGCTCGTCGGCGACTGGGACCTCGACGACGCCCGCTGGCGCGGCGCGTTCCTTTCGCTCACTCACCTCGCCGAGGAGCTCTCGCTCGAGCCGGAGGCGCTCCTGTCGCTTTGCGACGCCATCGTTCCGAGCTGGTCCGACTGGGGCAAGGTGATCGGGCTCCAGATGCACGGCGTCGGGAGCTTCCAGGAGACGGCGATGGAACTCGAGCGGCGCGGCCTCAAGTCCGCGGTGCTCACGGCTCCCGCCGATCTACGCGTGCCGCGCGTGCCCGAAGACCCCGAGCCGGGGATCTTCCAGGGCGACCTGGAGCTGCCGCTGCACCCCTTCGATCGCGTCGGTTCCGAAGAAGCTGCGCCGACGCGCATCCTCCTGGTCGAGGATGACACGCAGATGCTCCGGCTCATCACGCACCACCTCAAGCGCGAGGGGTACGAGGTGACGACAGCGAACACGAGCTCGGCCGGGCTCGCGGTCGCGATGGAGACCACGCCCCAGATCGTGATCACCGACTGGATGATGCCGGAGATGAGCGGGCTCGAGCTCTGCTCGACGCTCCGGCGCAGCCAGGCCGGGATGAAGATGTACATCATCCTCGTCACGGCCCGCGGTGAGGACGACCAGATCGTCGAGGCGTTCGAGGCCGGCGCGGACGACTACGTCGTCAAGCCGTTCAACCCGCGGATCCTGCTCGCTCGCGTGCGCGCCGCGCAGCGCATGATCCAGCTGCGCGAGCGCGTCGAGGAGTCCGAGCGCAGCCGCCTGCGCCAGGTCGCCGAGCTCGGGATCATGACGCGCAAGCTGCGCTCGGCCGCTCTCACGGACACGCTGACCCAGCTGCCGAACCGTCGCTACGCGATGAAGCGGCTCAAGCAGGAGTGGGAGGCCGCGATGCGCAACAGCCGCCCGCTCTCGGTGATCATGTGCGACATCGACTCGTTCAAGCGCGTCAACGACGGCTTCGGTCATGACACGGGCGACGTCGTGCTACGCGAGGTCGCTCTGACGCTCCAGGCCCACGCCCGTGCCTCCGACGTCCTTTGCCGACTCGGCGGCGAGGAGTTCCTCGTGATCAACACGTCCACCGACGTGACGACCGCTGCGACGGCGGCCGAGCGCCTCCGCGCTGCGATCGAAGGCAACGTCGTCGAGCACGGGAGCTTCGCCGAGGCGGTCACGGTCAGTCTTGGCGTCGCGGGCTCGACGCCGGCGATGACGAGCGTGGACGACCTGATCAAGGCGGCCGACGAGGCGCTGTACGAGGCCAAGCAGACGGGTCGCAACCGCGTCTGCGTCAAGGACTCGCAGGCTCCGAGCGACCCCGGGCCGGACGCGGGCGCGTCGCATCGACGGTCGGCGTAGTCCAGTTGACAGTGCGCCACATGCCGGTCGAGACGTATCGCTCGCCGGTGTCGCAGAGGACCGTCGCCACGACCGACGGCCCGTAGAGGACCGCGGCGCGCACTGCCGCAAGCACGTTCGCGCCCGACGAAGGACCGACGAAGAGGCCGCGCTGGGCAAGGACTCGCGCTGTCGCGACGGCCTCCTCGAGGTGGACGGGGACCCAGAGGTCCACGAGCGTGCGATCGAAGATCGGCGGGACGATGTCGTCGTCGCCGAGCGGCTTCAGCCCCTCGATGCCTGGAAAATCGTCGGGGTCGACCGCGACGAGCGTCGTGCTCTCGTCGGCCTCCCGCAGGCGCCGACCGACGCCGGTGATCGTCCCGCCTGTCCCGACGCCCGCGACGAACGCATCGGGAGCGCGCCCCGCCTCGCGCGTCACCTGGCTGGCGATCTCCACTCCGGTCCCCTCGTAGTGGGCTCGCCAGTTGTCGTCGTTGCCGTACTGGTCCGCGTGCCAGTACCGGTCGGGCTCGGCGGCGCCGAGCTCGCGCGCCGTCCGCACCGCGTGGTCGTAGCCTTCGAACGGGTCGGTGACGATCAGCTCGGCGCCGTGCGCCCGGATACGGTCCAGGCGCTCGGCGCTCGCGTTGCCGGGGACCACCAGCGTCACGTCGATTCCAAGGAGGGCTCCGATCGACGCGTACGCGATCCCCGCGTTCCCCGACGACGAGTCGAGCAGCCGGCGACCGGCGAGATCGCCGCGCGCGATCGCCCGCTCGACGATCCGGCGGACCGGACGGTCCTTGATCGATCCGCCGGGGTGAACGCTCTCGAGCTTTGCGAAGAGCCGCGCACCGCCTGGAAGCGCGAGGCCGCCCGGCAGACCGCGCAGGCCTTCGAGCTCGACGAGCGGCGTTTCGGACGTGTCGCTCACGCGGTCACCTCGGAGGCCGCAAGGTCGAACGCGCACGCCGGACCCTCGTGCTCGACGATCGGCGCGGCGGCGGCTTCGTGCGATCCGCAGCGCACGCAGTTCGGGTCTCGCTCGACCTCGTACACGTCGAAGCGGGCCTCGAGAGCGTCGAAGTGGAGGAGTCGACCGACGAGCGGGTCGCCGACACCGAGTAGTAGCTTGATCGTCTCGATCGCCTCGAGCGTGCCGACGACGCCGGGCAGGACGCCGAGGACGCCAGCCTCCGCGCAGTTCGGCGCCAGCTCGGGCGGCGGCGGCGTGGGGTAGATGCAGCGGTAGCACGGCCCGCCCAGGTGCGGCGCGAACACGGAGACCTGGCCCTCGAAGCGGAAGATCGACCCGTGCACGTTCGGCACGCCGGCCGCGACGCAGGCGTCGTTCACGAGATAGCGCGTTCCGAAGTTGTCCGTCCCGTCGACGACGACGTCGTGCCGTCCGACGAGCTCCTCGGCGTTGGACGCGTCGAGGCGCGCGCGGATCGGCTCGACCGTCACGCCAGGGTTCAGCGCGCGAAGGGTCTCCGCCGCGGACTCGACCTTCGGCGATCCGACGCGATCGTCGGTGTGCAGGATCTGGCGCTGCAGGTTGCTTCGGTCCACCACGTCGTCGTCGACGATCGTGAGGTGCCCGACGCCAGCGGCGGCGAGGTAGAACGCGGCGGGTGAGCCGAGCCCGCCCGCGCCGACGAGCAGCACGCGCGAGTCGAGCAGCTTCGCCTGCCCCGCCTCGCCGACCTCCGGCATCAGCAGGTGGCGGGCGTACCGCTCCCGCTCCTGCGGGTCGAGGGTTCGCGGTGTCTCGACCGGGAGGCCGAGCGACTCCCAGGCGGCGAAGCCGCCGCGCACCGAGCGCACGTCGGTGTACCCCAGTCGCGCGAGTCCGTCGGCCGCGAAGAGCGACCGCACGCCCCCCTGGCACAGGACGAGCAGCGGCGCGTCGCGGTCCTCGACCGCGTCCTCGACGCGCAGCTCCAGGAACCCGCGCCCGATACGGGTCGCGCCGACCGGGCTCCCGCCGGCGACCTCGTCGGGCTCGCGGACGTCCAGCAGCGTCGCGCCGCTCCGCGCGAGCTCCAGCGCATCGTCGGGCTCGACCTCCGGGACCGTGAGCCGGAGCTCGGCGAGCCGGCGCTCGCGGCCCGGGAGCGCCCCGCCCGCGACGGCGGGCAGCACGGTGAACGCCGACACGCCGGCGACGGGGACGTCG
>JBCCSK010000429.1:0-4776 GCA_039200205.1 Planctomycetota bacterium | reverse complement strand
CCCAGAACGCGCGCAAGGCCGAACGTCGTCGGTGAATCGAGCGAGCGGGACGAACATGCCCAGGGGCTGTCCGGCGAACGGCGCGACTGTGCCCTTCGCCGCCCGGCCCTTCGTCGCTTGGGCGTCGCGCGCGACGCCGGACAGCCCCTGGGCATGTTCGTCCCGCTCGCTCGATTCACCGACGACGTTCGGCCTTGCGCGCGTTCTGGGTTCGTGTGGAGCCGAACGAGGCCCGGCTCCACGCACGCCGCAATCCAATGCCGCCGTTGATCGAAGGCCTCGAGCCACTCGAAATTCATGCATAGAAGACTCGACACCAGGTGGACCCACGCTTGGCTCTCGACCGTCGTCGTCGGAGCGCTGACCGCGCTTCCTTCCTTCGGTCAGGACAGCGAGATCGTCCCCATTCACGTGCACGACGGCCACTACGGCAGCCACGAGAGGAGCCGGGGGAACAGCACCGCCGGGACGCACTACTACTCGTCAGCGGGTGGTTCGGTCGTCATCGCCGAGCATCCGGAAGTCGGGCTGCTCGGAGAGCTCAGCAGCCACGCCCGGGCGGGAACGGAAGTGCGCCTCTTCGGACAGCGCTTCCCTGCGGAAGCCTCGGTGCGCGCACGGGCCAGGAACCACAAGTACGCGAGGTCGTGGCGTCTAGGCGGCTGGCATGCCGATCTCGGAGTCCCGGGGCTGTGGCTTCGGTACGTGGATCCGGACGCAGGAGGGTACGTGCAGCTCGACGGACACCTGCGCGCGGACGGCGATTCGGTCTCCTCCGGGTACGGCATGGTCGATGGTCTCACCTCACCGACCATGCGCGACGAGGTGATCGACGAGGATCTGAACTTCGCTTCAGAGCCGCAGAAGTACGTCGTCATGGTTGGACCGGTCCCGCTCACAATCGAATGGAGGGTCGGGTGGACGGCTTGGATCCATGCCGAATCGTCCACGCGCATCGATGGGACGGTGCGGGAGCAAGTCGCAAGCACGGCGGCGAACACGTACACGCCCGGGCTCGGCAGCTGGGGCGGGAACGCGCCGTGGTCTGCGTCGCTGCGCCCGCGCGGCATGGTCAGCGCTCACGTGACAGGAAGTCGGCCCCTTGCGGTCGGCCCATGGTGGAAGACGGCGCCGTCACCGGTCGCTTCGGATCTCGACGGCCAGATTCGGTTCACCGCCTACGGCACTGCGACGGCCGGGATCGATCTCTGGCTGATCGGTGCGGGCCTGACGACGAACCTGAGCTTCGGCTCCCCGACGACGCGTTTCGAACTGAAGGCGGATCCTGACGGGGCGCGCGGGCGCGCGGCTGTCGACGTCGCGGTGATCCGATTCGTCCTCAAGGCCTTCGCGTTTCACCGGAACTGGAGGCTCAAGAAGAGGTACCACTACCTCACGCTGGTCGACACGTCCATCGGCGCGCAGTCGCACGAGTTCCTGGACGAATGAAGTGACGTCGAGGCCCGTCGGCTGATCGGCCACTCGCCGGAACCGGCGAGAGTCAGCAGGGCCGATGGGCCTCGGTAGGTCACGGGCGGCCTCCCCCTGAAAGGGGAGGCCGCCCGTCGTTCGGTCGCCCCACGGCCGCCCTCGGTCGGGCTCGATCCATGGTCCAGACCAAGACGGAGCGGATCCTCGCTGCGATTTCAGCTATACGGTATCTGCGATGACCTTGCCCAGCGGCACCCCACACCTCCCCGACGACGACGCGCTCGCGGAGTCGCTCCGCGAGGGGCGCAGCGGAGCGACGGACGAGCTCGTCGCGCAGCACGCGGACGCGGTGTTCGACTTCGTCCTGTATCGGGTCGGGCACCGGCGGGACGTCGCGGAGGACGTCACGCAGGAGACCCTGCTCGTCGCGTTCGACCGGATCGACAGCTACGACGGTCGGTCGTCGCTGCGGACCTGGCTGCTCGGGATCGCAAAGAACAAGGTGCGCGAGTCCAACCGCGCGCAGCGCGCTCGGTCGATGAGCGACCTCATCGTCAGCGCGGACGACGAGATCCTCTCGACGCTCGGGCGGATCGACGAGGAGCCGCTGCCGGAGGACGTCCTGGAGCGCGCCGAGACGCGGGCGTTCGTCGGGGCGACGCTGTCGTCGCTCTCGGACGCGCACCGCGAGGCGCTGACCGAGCGCTACGTCGAGGAGCGCTCCGTGCCCGAGACGGCGCGGCGCCAGGGGCGCTCCGTCAAGGCGGCCGAGTCGACGCTCCACCGCGCGCGCCGGGCGTTCCGCGACGTCTTCGCGATCCTCACGGACGAGGCCGGGTTCGGCCGGAACGGAGGTCGCACGCGATGAGCGATCGTGGAGAGGCCTCATCGCCCACGTTCGAGGAGAACCTCGCGCGGCTCCTGCGCGTCGCGCCCGAACGAGCGCGTCTCGATGACGTTGCGCGAAGGCGCGTGCGCGATGCGCTCCGCCGGGCGAGCGCGCCGCCGCCGCCGCGGCTGGCCCCCAAGATCGGTGCGGTTGCGGCGCTCGCGGCCGCGGTCGTCCTCGCCGTCGTGGGCGTGCGCGCGACGATCGGCGGCGGGGAGGCCGAGCGCGACGTCGAGACCGCGAGTGCGACGCCCGATGCCGGTTCACGAACCGATTCCGAAGCGGCGGTCGCGCCGGATCGCACGGCGACCGAGGACCCCGAGCTCGCCGACCTCGCACCCGGCGAGGGGCCCGAGTCCGCCGGGTTGCGCAGGAGCGGCGACGTCGACGCGGGAGCGGACTCCGGCGCCGGAGACTCAGCGGCCGCCTCCGATCCCCCGCCACCGACCGACCCCAACGCGCTCAACGCGGCGATCACGTTCGACCCCTCGCTGGAAGAGCGTCCGAGCTCGCTCAGCGTCTGGGTCAAGCCGATGGTCGACCTCCCGCGCGTCGCGGATCCGGTCCGGTACAGCGTCCCGCTCGAGGAACCCGTCGACGGCCGCGCGACGCTCGGCGTCGCCGGTGCGTTCGGCCCGGCGCGGGCGCAGGGCGCGCGCGAGGTCCTCGTCCAGCTCGAGGCGCCGGGCGCGGCACCGGCGCGAGCCGTCGTGCCGCTGGAGGGCGTCCCGGACGCGGTTGCGTTCACGCTGGAGGCCGGAGAGACCGTTCGCGGATACGTCGTCGACGAGCGCACCGGGACCCCGCTCGAGGGGGCCGTCGTCGTCGCGATCGACCAGCTTCCGCTCGACGGCATCCCGGTGGGACAGCGCTCGATCGAGCGCTTCCCGAAGCCGTCGACGACGACGGACGCGAACGGCGCGTTCACGCTCGAGCACGTCGCGGGCCCCGCGAAGGCGAGGATCCGCGCCTCCCATCCGCAGTTCGCGCCGGCCGTGCTGACGGCGAACCTCGGCGATCCGCAGGCGGAGCCGCTCCGCATCGCGCTTCCCCAGGGCGCGACGGTGCGCGGCGTGTGCGAGCGCGACGACGGCACCCGCTGGAACGGCGCCGTCGTCATCGCGTCGCGACAGAGCGGCGATCCGACCGCCCGGATCCGGCCGCCGATGACGTTCGGGAACGCGGTCACGGACGAGACGGGCGCGTACGACATCGGGCACCTTCCGCCGGGCCCGTACGTCGTGCTTCTCTTCGGCGAACCCGAGTCGACGGCCGCAGGACCGCTCGCCTACAAGCAGATCGTCCTGCGCGGCGAGGAGGAGGTGGAGATCGACTTCCTCGCGAGCGCGAGCGCGGTCGGCGCCTCGCTCTCAGGACGGCTCGTCCACGCGGGCGGTGAACCGATCGGCGGCGTGACGCTGACGCTGATCCCGATCAAGGGCGGAACGACCTCGCGCACGGAGTGGAGCGCGACGGAGACCGACGCGGACGGCAGCTTCACGATCTCCGACCTCGCCGACGGCCCCCACGTCCTCTACCGAGCGTCGAACAGCTTCGGGCGCATGGAGCTCATGTGGCAGGGCGTGCTCGAGGGTCCGACCGAGCGCACGATCGTCGTCGAGCCGACGGAGTGGACGCTCGCGTGCCGGAGCGAGGACGGCCTCCCGCGCGCGGGCGCGTGGGCGATCCTCGAGAGGCGGGACGATTCCTCCGACGACTGGGCGTTCGGTGGACGAGCCCCGACCGTCGCCGACGGGCGCGTGGCCTTCGAGGGCCTGCCGCCCGGGCGCTACCGGGCCACGATCACGAGCGTCGATCCTGACGACGGCCATCGCGTCATCGACCCCGTCGCGCTCGTCGCGGCAGCCCCCCTCGTGACCGAGGTGACGCTCCCGAGCGGCTCGACCGTCGTCGTGAGGACCGTCGACGAGACGAGCGGCGAGCCGGTCGCAGGCGCAGCGGTCGTCGTGCGAGACGACCGCGGCCACGTGATTCCGACCGCCGTCGAGGTCGTCGTGACGGACGCCGAGGGCTCCGCCCTGACGCCTTGCGTCGCGTTCGGCGACGTCGAGGTGGTCGTCCGTGCCGAGGGGCGCGCGCCCCTCGTCGTCCCGCTGACGTTCCGCCCCGGCGGGACGGGGACCGCCGAGGACCCGCTCGTGGTGCCCCTGGGGGCCGACTGACGCGCTCCGCGTTTCTTTGGGAGATCGACCGAAGGGATCGCGGGGGGAGGTGCACCAAGCGGGCGTCCAGGCCCCGAACTCCCTCCATCGACGCCAGCGAAATGAACGCGACGACCGCCACCGTGATCTCCTGCCTCGCCCTCGGTCTCGGGGGCGTCTCCACCTACCTTTCCCTGTCCGGGACTCCGGACGAGCCGGCGCGTGCCGGGATGAACAAGGTCGTGCGCGAAGGCGACTCCGACCTCGCCCGCGAGATTCGCGCGCTGACCGAGT
>JBCCSK010000428.1:0-4801 GCA_039200205.1 Planctomycetota bacterium | reverse complement strand
CTCCAGCTTGCGCTGCCCCTGCCCTGCTGATGTCTCTGGCGCGTCTTCTCACGAAGACGCGCTGGGCCAGGGCAGCAAGCCCTCCAGCTTGCGCTGCCCCTGCCCTGCTGATGTCTCTGGCGCGTCTTCTCACGAAGACGCGCGTTGAGCGTGTGCTGGTCCGCCGAGCCCCTTAGGAGTGTCGCCGTCGTCGATACGAGCTTGGGATGCCGAGCTCGCTTCGGTACTTCGCGACGGTCCGGCGAGCGACGCGCTGGCCTGCCTCTTCCAGCGCCTGGACGATCGCTTCGTCGGAGAGCGGCGCCGCAGGATCCTCGGCCTCGACGAGCCGCCGTACACGCTCACGAACCGCTTCGGTCGCGCCTGGCTGGGCGTCACTCGCGGGTGTCTGGAACAGGGTGCGAAGGGGGACGATTCCCCATGAGGACTGCAACGACTTGCCGGCCACGCAGCGGCTCACGGTGCTGATGGCAAGCTCGAGCTGAGCCGCAACCTCGGTCATCGAAAGCGGAACGAGCGCGGTCGGCCCTTCGGCGAAGTAGCGTCGTTGGCCACGAACGGCCGCCTCGGCGACGCGTAGGAGCGTTGCACCGCGCATCTCCACCGCCTCGCGCACCCAGCGGGCGCGTTCGACCTTCTTGCGAAGGTAGGCGCGCGCTTCGCGGTCGATCGCTCGGGAGGCCAGGAGCTTCTCGGCATCCGGGTCGATCCGGATCGTCGGGAGCCTTCCGCGTGCGACCTCGACGACCAGCTCTCCCTCGTTCTCGAGAACGACGACGTCCGGGACGACCACCGGAGCGGCCGCTCCTGACAGGTGCCCCGCCGGGCGCGTCTCGAGGTGTCCAAGGACCGCGAGGAGCCGTTCGAGCTCGGAGAGGTCGAGTCCGAGCTTCGCGGCGACCGCAGGCCTTCGATTGCGCGCCAGCTCGACGAGGAAGTCCTCCAGGAGTCGGCAGAGGAGGGCGTAGTCCGGGTCGCTCGGATCGAGCTGGAGGAGAAGAGCCTCGACCGGCGACCGCGCGCCGATCCCTGTTGGCTCGAGCTGCTGAAGCTCTGCGACTGCCCTCCCCAGGAGGAGCTGTCCCGCGCGCGCGCCCGCACCTGGAAGGTCGAGGCGAGTGGCCGCTTCGAGGAGCTCGTCGTCCGAGGAGACGAGCAGCCCTCCCCCGTCGAGGCAGCCCACGAGGAATCGGATCCACTCCAAGAGCTCAGGCTCGAGGTCACGTGCGGCGATTTGGTCCTCGACGAGGTCGACCAGCGACGGGGGACGTGAGGGCTGAGCTTCGAGCAGCGCACGATGATCGTCACTCGCACGGGCCCGGCCCGAGCCGGAGCTGGCGGGGTCGAGTGCTCGCTCGGGAAGTCGCTCCGCCGCTTCGACGAGAAGGGCCTCGTTGCGCTCGGCCTGCTCGAGCAGCCAGCCTTCCAGGTCGGTCGATGGAAGCGCGAGCACCTCGATCGCTTGGAGCATTCGAGGTGCCAGCGCGAGCTCCTGTCGCTGCGCAAGGCCCTGGTGGAGTCCCAGCTTCGCCATGGGATGAGAGCTATCGGCAGCTCGAGCGCCGCGCCCAAGCCCCGTCATTGGCCCCCCTGAGTGTGGACGTCCGATCGGAAACGCCGTAGGCAGTGCGAATTGGGCTCTACGGACGCCAATTCGACGCTCATCGGGCGCAAGTCCCGAGGACTGCGAGGCGCCAGCGAGACGGGTCCACACCCAGGGGGGCCAGAGCTCTAAGGGCGAGGGGGGCCGTTGGGGCGCCTTCGAACCGCCCGACGCTCATCCAGGGCGTCCTCGAGCACCCCCTTGTGCAGGTACTCGATCCCACTCCCCGCCGGCAGCCCCCTCGCCAACCGCGTCACGACGAGCCCCTCGACCTGAACCGCCTCGAGCGCCTCCAGAACGAGAAGCGCCGTCGCCTCCCCCTCCTTGTCAGGATCCGTTGCGAGGATCACCTCACGGACACCGCCGCGCTCCACGCGCCGCGCCAGTGCTTCGACGGAGAGATGACGCGGCTCGGTCCCGTCCGCCGGGTTCAGCGCTCCCATCAGCACGTGGTAGCGCCCGCGGTAGACCCGGGCCCGTTCCAGGGCCTCGACGTGCCGCGGTTCCTCGACAACGGCGATCGTTGTCGCGTCACGCTGTTCGTCCGCGCAGATCGAGCACAGCTCCCCCTCCGCAAGATTGCCGCACTCGACGCAGCGGCGGGCGTCGGTGAGCGCCCGCCCGAGCGACTCGACGAGGGCACGGCCCGACGCTGCGTCGCGGAGGACGTGGAAGGTCAGCCGCTCGGCGCTCACGCGCCCCACTCCCGGGAGCGCTTCGAACGCAGCGACGAGCGACTCGACCGGTGCGGGGTAGGCCATCGGCGGCGTGCGGGCGCGTGAACGTCAGGAGAACCACGGGAGCTGAACGCCGCCCGTGACCTTGGTCATGCGTTCGTCCCGCTGGCGCTTGGCGCGTGTCTGCGCGTCCTTGAGGGCGATGACGAGGAGCTCTTCGATGCCGGCGCGGTCGGTTCCGCGCAGCGCCTCCTCGGAGATGTGGACCTCCTGGACCTGCCCGACGCCGTCGACCGTGGCGCGGACGACGCCGCCGCCCGCGGCACCTTCGATGCGAGCGGCACCGAGCTCTTCGAGCGCCTCGCGCACGCGACGGTCCATCTCCTGGGCCTGCGAAAGGAGGTTGCCCATCTCTCCGAACGATCCACTCATGGTCAGCTACTCCTCGATGCGACCCCGGAAGAGGTCGGCGATCTCGCGCGTGAAGGGGTCGTCGCCGCCGCGACGATCGGGGTCGTGGAGCTCGATCTTCAGTCGCACTCCAGCGCCGGTTGCTTCGGCGAATGCGCCCTGGATCGACCGAGCCGCGCGGCGGCCAGAGACGAGATCGCGTTCGTCGGGGCTGAGGCCGCGGAGCTTGAGGGGCGCGACGCCGTCGCTCTCCCGCACGAGCTCGCCCTTGCGTTCGACGATTTCGCCGAGCTCGGGTGCGATCGCTCGAAGCTCGCGCAGGAACCCATCCCAGCGGTCCTTCGTGCTGTTGGTCTGGACGCGGCGCGGGCTCGGCGAGGGAGTCGCATCGCGTCGCTCCAACGGCGGTGGCGGAGGGGGCGCGGGCCGAGGAGGCGGCGTCGAAGCCGCCGGAGCCGGGGCCGGAGCCGGAGCCGGAGCCGGGGCCGGGGCCGGAGCCGGGGCCGGCGCAAGGGTCGCGCGCCCCTCCGCGGGCTCCGCGCCGAGGCGACTCTCGAGCGCTTCGAGTCGGGCGAAGAGTTCGCTGAGGGGAAGCGTCGCCTCCTGTCGGCACAGATCCAGCAGCGTCGACTCCAGGATCAGCCGAGCGTGGGCACGCATGTGGACGGGGCCCATGCGCTCGCGCGCGTGGAGCAGCTCCTGGAGTACGAGCTCGAGTCGGTCAGGGCCGAACGTGCCCGCGCGCCGCGCCATCCTTGAACGGGCGTCGGCGCTCGCGACCCCGGCGATCATCGGAGCATCCTCGCCGAGGAGGGCGAGTGCGAGCGACGTGCGGAGGTAGTCGAGGAGGGCGTCGAGGAACTCGGGTTCGTCCCCTTCTCGCGGCGGCAGAGCGGCCAGGAGGGCGCGCTTGTCCGCTGCGGCGATGGCGTCGAGGACCGCTTCGACCGTGGCGTCGGTTCCGTCTCCTGCGAGTCGCCTCGCGTCCTCGATCGTCGGCGTCCGGCCGACGAGCGCGAGGAGCTGATCGGCGAGCGACAGGGCATCGCGCATCCCGCCGCGCGCGAGTCGGGCGAGCTCGGCGGTGACGCCTTCGGCCGCCTCGACGCCCTCGCGCGAGAAGACCTCGTCGAGGCGGGCTCGGATGGCGTCTTCGGGGAGCGGCGACAGGCGAAGGACCTGGCAGCGCGATACGACCGTGTCGGGGACCTTGTGGAGCTCGGTCGTCGCGAGCAAGAACTTGACGTGCGGCGGCGGCTCCTCCAGCGTCTTCAGAAGAGCGTTGAACGCGCCCTTCGAGAGCATGTGGACCTCGTCGATGAGGAAGACCTTGAAGCGCGCCGCGAGCGGCACGTAGGCCGCCTGGTCGCGCAGCGAGCGCACGTGGTCGACGCCGGTGTTCGATGCGGCGTCGATCTCGATGAGGTCGGCCTCGGTCCCCGCGTCGAAAGCGCGACAGCGCGCGCAGACTCCACAGGGGTCGGCGGTCGGTCCGACCTCGCAGTTCAGGCCCTTCGCGAACAGGCGCGCCGACGTCGTCTTCCCGGTCCCGCGGGGCCCGAAGAAGAGGTAGGCGTGGCCGACGCGGTCCTCGGAGATCGCACCGCGCAGGGTGCGGGTGACGACCTCTTGACCGGCGACCTCGGCGAACGTGGTCGGGCGGTATTTACGGGCGAGGACGAGGTAGGACATCGGACGCGAGGATACCCGCTCGCACGGACTCCCCGACAAAGGGGACCGAGAGGGGACGCGCGCGCGTCGAAGGGCCCGGGCACCTCGCGCCTGTCGTGAGGACCTTAGGGCTGCTCCGTTCCCGGCCTGACCCGGTTCGACCCTACGCCATCGCGTGGGACCGGACCCATCGCCGCGCGCGCGTCGTGGACGCAACGGTCGGAGGGATGGCGGAGAGGGTGGGATTCGAACCCACGGTACCGGTGAAGGCACACACGCTTTCCAAGCGTGCACAATCGGCCACTCTGTCACCTCTCCGGAGTTGCATGCACGTCTCCGACGTGTAGATGGCGGAGAGGGTGGGATTTGAACCCACGAGACCCGTGAAGGCCTACTGGTTTTCGAAACCAGCGCGTTCGGCCACTCCGCCACCTCTCCG
>JBCCSK010000427.1:0-4804 GCA_039200205.1 Planctomycetota bacterium | reverse complement strand
CGCGCTCGTGCGCGGCCTGCGCCGCTTCGGCGACGAGACCGCGGCAGCCGAGGCCTACCGGGAGAGTGCCCCCGCGGTTCCCTGGGACGCCGCGGTTGAAGGCACCTCGGGCAGGCTCCTCGCGCTCTTCAGCGTGGCCCATGTCCTCGACCCCGAGAGCCGAAAGGACGAGGCGCACGTCCTCCGCGACGGGATCGCGCGCGGCACCATCGCACTCCCTCACCCCGTCGATCAAGCGCGCGCCACGCGGAATGGGTTCGTGGTCGAGCTCGACCCGTGGTGGACCGCGCTGCGCGAAGCGGCCGACGACCGCTGCGACGATGTCGGGCTCGATTGGGGCGGCGTTTTCGGCGAGGAGGAGCGCGCGAATGCGACGATCGCCGCGCTGGCGCCCGAGACGAACGCCACGTCGTGGACGCTCCGCCCGCTCGAAGGCGGTCCTTGGATCGCAGCCAGGCAGAGCGACGACGGGATGAAGCTCGCCCTTCACGACGGCGCCCAGCTCGCCGCTGCCGTCGCCGCATTGGCCGAGGACGACGCGCTGCGCGCGTCCGCCTTCGTGCAACCGAGTGCGGGCATCGTCCTCAGCGACGCGGGACGACTGGAGGCGACCGACGTCGCGCTGACCGTGTGGCACCCCGATCCTGAGCGCCCGGTGCGCGCCGAGCGACGCCGCGTCGCGTGGCTCCGCGGCGGACTGCTCGCACTGGCTCTCCTCGTGCTCGTCGCGACGGCGCTGGCCGCGCGCACGATCGCCCGCGCGCGGGCGCTCGACGAGCTGCGCTCGACGTTCGTCGCGAGCGTGTCGCACGACCTCCGCACGCCTCTCGCGTCCATTGGCCTGATGGCGGAGAACCTCGCGAGCGGCTACGCGCGCGGGAACGAGGACAGGTACGTCGAGGCGATCCAGCGCGAGACCCGGAGGCTCGGCAGGCTCGTCGACGACCTGCTCGACTTCGGGCGGCTGGAGCGGGGGCTGGCGCCGAACGTCGCGCGCGAGGACGTCGCCCTGGACGAGTGGCTCGGCGGGCTCGAGGCGCGGGAGCGCGCGCGGTGCGTCGCGGCGGGCTACGCGCTGTCCGTCGAGCGCGGGCCCCTGCCGGCGACGGCGCGCGTCGACGCGAACGCGCTGGAGCGCGCGATCGCGAACCTCGTCGGCAACGCGCTCCAGCACTCGGAGTGCGACGCGATCCGCCTGAGGATCGCGAGCGAAGGCGACGGCCTGCTCGCGTTCGAGGTCGAGGACGCCGGCCGCGGGCTGCCGCGCGGCGTGGTCCACGAGCATCTGTTCGAGCCGTTCCGGCGCGATGGGAACAGCGCGGGGACCGGGCTCGGACTCGCGATCGTGCGCGCGATCGCCGAGGCGCACGGCGGGACGGCGACGCTCGGGCCGGGGTCGCGCGGCACCGGGGTGCTCGCGCGCGTCACCGTCCGCGCCGCCGAGGAGGACGCCGCGTGAGCGCGCGCGTCCTGGTGGTCGAGGACGAGCCGCCGATCCGCATGGCGGTCGCCGACGCGCTCCGCGCCGAGGGCTTCGACGTCGTCGAGGCGGCCGACGGCGAGGAGGGCGAGCGCCTCGCGCTGAGCGAGGGCGTCGACCTGATCCTGCTCGACGTGATGCTGCCGAAGCGCGACGGCTTCACCGTGCTGCGCTCGCTGCGCGAGGATCGGCTCGCCGTTCCCGTGATCGTCCTGACCGCGCGCGGCGAGGAGTTCGATCGCGTGCAGGGCTTCGAGTACGGCGCCGACGACTACGTCGTGAAGCCGTTCTCGATGAGCGAGCTGCTGCTGCGGATCCGCGCGCTGCTCGCGCGGTCGGGCGGCGGCGCGCCGGGCGTCGAGGGCGTTGGCGACCGCGCGCGGTTCGGCGAGACGGAGGTCGACTTCGCCGCGTTCAGCGTGACGTGCGGGGAGCGGCGCAGCGGCCTCTCGCGGCGCGAGCTGGAGCTGCTGCGCTACTTCCTGCGCTACGAGGGCGAGACGCTCGATCGGTTCCGGCTGCTCTCCGACGTCTGGGGACCGGACGACGACCCGACGGTGCGCACGGTCGACCAGCACGTGCTGAAGCTGCGCAAGAAGATCGAGCTGGATCCGAGCGCGCCGCGCCACCTGATCACGGTCCACGGCGTCGGATATCGGTTCTCGCGAACGCCGCTGTCACCGGAGGCGTGACGGCCCGTTGACAGCGCGTTGACGGGCCGAGCGCCCGCCCGCCGTAAACATGAGTCGAGCGCGCACCCCCATCCGCACGGCCGCGCCAAGACGGAGACACACGATGAAGATGCCGACGACGATGCTCGCGATCGCCGCGATGTTCCCGCCCGCTGCGATGGCCCAGTCCGAGTCGGGCCAAGCTGAGGAGTTTCTCCGGTCGCTGATCGACCCCCCGCCGCAGGAGGTGGCGACCTCGAACGGATCTCCCACTGAAGACGAGATGCTGCGCGTGGTGAGCGAGATTCTCGAGAGCCCCAGCCCGAGCGTTGCGAGGCTCCTGGGACCGAGCGCCGGACCCGCGCTGCGGACGATCGTCGAGCGCAGGCCGCTGAGCGAGATCGTCGCCGGTTCGAGCGAAGCGCTGGCAAGCCTGATCGAGGTCGCTCCGGAGCTCGCCCTGGACTACTTCGACTCGCTCCAGCGGACCGAGCCCTTTCAGTACGAGGCGATCCTGCGGACGAGGTGGGGCCGCGAGGCGGTCACGCCTTCGTCGTTCGATTCACCGGCAATGCGCGCCACCTACAGCGGCCTCCTCGACCGCACTCTCCTCTCCTTGACGCTCTACCCCGACTACAAGGCCGACCTCGCGCGAGTCGCACTCGAACGCGGCGTCATCACCGAGGCGTCGCGCACCTTCCTCCGGAACAACCTCGAGCTCATCACCGACAGCTTCGACTTCGGCGACGCTTGGCCGGTGGTCGACACCGTCCTTCCCGCGGGAACCGAGCCGCCCGTCGATCTCGCGGAGGGCCCGGCGCAGCTGCTCGCGGAGACTCGGGTCACGCCCGAGGTCCTCGAGTCCCTGTCGATGTCGCCTCACGAGAGCGTTCGGATCGTCGTGGCCCAGAAGACGTGGGACCTCTGGGAGTCGGGAGCGAACCCCGATCGAGTCATCTCGATCATCGCGCGTCAGCTCCGCGACGAGAGCCCGCGCTGTCGGAGCTACGCAGTCAGCTCACTCCAGGAGATCTTCACGACGAACGACCTCTCGATCGACGCCCAGCGGGTCACGACCCTCGTCCGGTCGCTCGAGGGCGGTCAGCTCAGCTCCCGCAGCGAGCTCGCATCATGGTTCGTCCAGGGGATCAAGTCCGCGGCGCGTCGTACGACCCCCGCGGAGATCGCAGACGTCGAGGAGCTCTTCGAGGCCGTCTTCACCTCGGACATGCCGGTCCTCGTCGGTGCGCTGACGGAGAATCCGCCGACATCGATGCCTCCCCACGTGGCCCTCGCTTACTACGAAGCGGCTGCGCGACACGGTCTCGGAGAGGACGAGGTCACGCGCGGGGTTCTCATCGGGGGGCGCCCGAGGTCCGGCGACTCGATCCGCGCGACGTATCACCTGGACGTCCTCTCTTCGGACGAGGTCAGCGTTGAGACCGCGCGCTGGTTCCAGAGGGAGAAGAACAGGCGCGCGGACTTGGAGGCTCTTCCCGCATCGCGAGTCGCAGACGCGATCGTGTGGGCAGGTACGGCAAACGACAGCTTCGGCCGGCTGATCGTCGGTGGCGCGTGGACGTGGCGCGGTGCGGACTCAGCGGCGCGAAAAGTCGCCGAGGACAAATCGGCCGCTGCTCGCTCGCGGCTCGTCGCGTACTTCAACCTCATCGCAGCCGGGGCGGCGAGCGACGCCGACGCTTCCTCCCTTGCGGAACTCGTCGCGGAAGTCGCAAGCGACCCCGCGACGCTGCCGGACGCGGAGTGGTTCCTGGGCGCGGCTGAGCGGCCCGTCGACTCGCACCGAAGCAAGTGGATCTTCGTCGCCCAGGCACTGCTCGAGGACGAGCGTGTTCCGACACAGCTCACCGAGCTTCTCCGCGTGTTTCCTGACGCCGAGACCGAAGAAGAGCGAACCGCGATGCGGCGTATCGCAGCGGCCGTCGAGAAGCGGCGCGTCGAATCCGGCGGGGACGCACTGCACCTCACGCTCGCCTATGCCCTCCTCCGTGATCCGACGCTCGTTCCTGTGCCGCTCGTGCTCGCCTGGCTCGAGAACCCGAACGGTCCACTCCATTCAGCGGTGGATGCTCTCCTGGTCCTCGAAGCACAGAGCCCGGGGACGGCCGAGCTCGCCAGCGCGCCGCTGACCCGACGGCTCGCGCTCACGTCCAGTCGAGACCAGCGGATCCGGGTTGCGGACCAGCTCCTACGCCTGCCAGGCGACAGCGCGATCGAGGGCCTGCTCGACGCGGCCCTTCGCAGCGGAGACAGCCGCTTCGTGACCGTGATCGAAACGCGCATCGCCGAGCGGATCCGCCTGCGCGAAGCGCGTCAACGGTGGTCCACGCTCAAGAGCGGAGGCACCGACCTCGAAGGAGCCACGGCGCGCGTGCTCGCGCTCCTCGACTCCGACGTCCCTGCCGTCCGGGTCGAAGCGATCCGCGGGCTCGGCACGCTCGGTGCCGTCGAGGCCCTGCCGCGCCTCATCGAGATCGTCGGCACGGGCAGCGAGGCCGAGGTCGCCGCCGCACGCGAGACGCTCGACCTCCTGCACGAGGCCGCTCGCCGCCGGACGCTCGAGACCGCGCCCGCGGAATCCGGCCAGTAGCGAGCGACCGCAACCCGGTTTGGAGCGTCCGCCGGACGGCGG
>JBCCSK010000426.1:0-4838 GCA_039200205.1 Planctomycetota bacterium | reverse complement strand
CTGCGCCCGAACGCGCGCCTCGGCCGCTTCGATCTGAGCGACCCGCGCGTTCTCCTCGACGTTTGCGAGGTGCTGGTTCACCGCCTCGGCGACGACGCCCGCGTGGCGCGGTCGCGCCTCGGGCGCCGCGACGAGGCAGCGCTTCGCGAGGTCGACGAGGTCGCCGTCGGAGGCGCACGCGTCGAGTCGCGCGTAGGCGTCGTCGAGCTCGGCCTGGGCAGCGTGCGCGATGATTGCATCGCGCTCGCCGACGTAGGGCGGTGCCCCCGTCAGGATCTCGCACAGGATCGCGCCCAGCGTGAACACGTCGGCGCGTTCGTCCAGGCGATCGACGTTGCCCCGCGCCTGCTCTGGCGGCATGTACGACGGAGTGCCGATGATGGAACCGACGACCGAGTCCGAGCCCGTGCTGGAGCCGTCGCTGCGAACCGTCTCCAGCACGGTGTTCTGCGCACGGGCGTCGCGCGCACGTCGCTCGTCGGCCTTGCCGCCGCGGCCCAAGACCTTCGCGAGTCCCCAGTCGACGACCTGCACCTCGCCGAACGCGCCGACCATGATGTTGGCCGGCTTGAGGTCGCGGTGGATGACGCCGCGCGAGTGCGCGTACGCGACGGTCTGGCACGTCGCCTCGAACGCGTCGACGAGGCGGCGACGGTCGGCGCGCACGCCCTCGCGTTCGGAGAGGAGCGTCGCGAGCGTGCGGCCCTTCACGAGCTTCATCGTGAAGTACGGACGGTCGTCGGCCATCAGGCCGAGCTCGTACACAGGAACGATGCCCGGATGCTGGAGCTGGCCGCCGATCTGCGCCTCCTCCACGAAGCGCTGGACGACGTCGGGGCGATCGGCGAGGTCCTCGTGCAGCACCTTCATCGCGAGGTCGCGCCCGAGGTCCGCATCGTGCCCGCGCAGGACGACGCCCATGCCGCCGCGCGCGATCTCGCCGAGGATCGTGTAGTTCCCGCGGCCCTCGGGAAGCTGCGTCCCGCTGGAGCCGGGTTCGACCACGGGCGCGTCAGCCGCTTCCTGCCCGTCTTGATGGAGCGACACGCGCGGCGAGGCGCCGATCTTGGAGGAGAGAGCGCTCAGAACGGACGGCGGAACGTCCATCGACGGGCGGCGGCGCGGCGGCTTCGATTCGTCAGGCACGGCCCGAACCCTACCGCAACGGCGCAGGCCGCGGCTCGCGCTGGGCGGTGCCGCTGTCCCACCTGATTACAATTCGATGCACGCGCCCTCTTCGGTGCTGCGTACGTAGACACGGCCGCCCGCGTAGGCCGGCGAGGACCAGCACTTGCCCCCGAGGACATCGACGCGTGCGCGCTCGCGATACGCGGCGGGGGTGGCGTCTGCGACGACGAGCTGCCCTGCGTCACCGAGCGCGACGAGGTGCTCGCCGACGAGGATCACGTTGCCGGGACCGAAGCCCTCCTTCTGCCACTTGATCTCGCCGGTCGCGAGCTCGACGCACGCGAGGGGCGCCTCGCCGTACTTCTTGAAGCCGTACATGCCGTAGAGGTGCCCGTCCTTCGCGACCGGCGTGCTCCAGTGGTTCATCAGCCTGTTGCGCTGGTGCCACAGGAACTCCGGCGTGAACGAGTCGCCTTCTCGCCGGACCTGGATCGCCGCGCCGCCCACGCCGTAGCCCGCGGACACGTAGACGACGTCACCGTGCACGACCGGAGACGCCGCGCTGGACGTGCGGTAGGGGAAGCCGATCCGCCAGCGCTCGGCCCCCGTCTTCGGGTCGACGGCGACGAGGCCCGACTGGACGTAGAAGATCACCTGCCGCTCCCCGTCGATCTCTGCGGTGACGGGTGTTGCGTGCGTCATGCGCTCGTCGCCGACGGCCCAGACGAGATCGCCCGAGTCCGCGTCGAATGCGAGCAGGCTCATCCCCGCGCCGCCGCCGGCGACGTAGACCCGTCCGTCGTCCACGAGCGGAGAGGACGCGTTCTGCCACCGAATGGGCCGCCCGCCGTGGCGCGCCTGGACGTCGACGCGCCAGACCGTCTTGCCGGTCTTCGCGTCGATCGCGTGGAGCATCATCTCCGCGTCGTACACGTGGATCCTCCCGTCGGCGACGCTCGGCGTGCTTCGGGGTCCGTCTCCGCCGCGGTTGTCGCTCGCGCCGGCGTCGCCGCCGCCGTCGTACTCGCCCGACGAGAGGCCGGTCTGCCAGATCTCCTTTCCGGTCGCAGCGTCGAACGCAACGCACGCCTCGCTCGCGGTGCCGCCGACCCTGCGGCGGTCGATCGTGTACGCGCGACCTCCCGAGACGACGAAGGACGAGAAGCCCGCCTCCAACCGCGCGCGCCAGATGACTTCCGGCCCGCCCTTCGAGACCAAGGACGTCTGTGGTTCCACCGCGACGGCGCGCCGGGAATCCGGCCCGTTGTACTGGGGCCAGTCGGCCGCCGAGGACTGCGTGGACGGAAGGAAGACGAGGAGGGCGGCGCTGAGGAGCATGGTCCGAAGACCATATCGCCCGGTCAGCACGTCGCAGATGACGGCTTTCCCGACGCGAGGTCGTGGATCCACCGGACGAGTCGCGGTCGCCAGTGTCGCGCCCGGAACCGCTCGCCGGTGCGCTGGGCGCCGGCCTGGAGCCTTCGGAACAGATCGTCGCTCTCCGCGATTCGCCGCATGGCGGCCGCGAGCCCGTCGACGTTGTGCGGTGCGGCCAGGAGGCCGTTCTCACCGTCTTCGACGAGCTCCGGGATCGCGCGCCAGCGCGTGGCGACGACGGGGAGGCCGGTCTGCATCGCTTCGACGACGGTGCCAGGCATGCCTGCACCGGCCTCGCAGGCTGGGAAGACGAGAACGTCGTGCTCGGCGAGGAGGCGCCGAACGTCGTCCTCCGACTCCGCCTTGACGACCGTGAGCTTTGCGTCTGCTGGCAGCCGTCCGGCCGCCTCGATCGCGTCGCGGATGCCGTCCTGCTCTCCGCTCCGGTCGACCACCACGAAGCGGCGCGCCCTGCTCGGCAGCGGCTGCTGGCGCGCAGGAAGGTCGCGGGTCGTCGGCCACTGGCGGATGCGTCCCGCGTGCTCCGTCTCCTCGAAGTGCTCGCACAGCGCGCGCGTTTCGAGCAGGACGCACTCGGCGGTCGAAGCGCTGCCCTCGAGGCGCTCGAGGCCTCCACCGAAGACTCGAACGATCAGCGGCGTCTGGGCCGACCGGCAGGCCGCGCGGACGGCGTCGCCGGCGCAGCGAAGGTCGGCGGGCGAGACGTTCAGCATCACCGCATCGAATCGGCTGTCGGGGGCGAGGATCCGGTCGGCGACGTCCTCGGCCGACACGTCCGATCGATCCACGTCGAGGCTCGGCTCGCGCTCGAGGGCGTCGGCCAGCGCCGAGAACGTGTGCGCCGCCTCGTTCGCGGGTCGCCGCTCGCTCCCCAGAGGCCCGACGAGCAGAACGCGCCGCGGGTTGCGGGGTGCGGTCGCCGGGATGCCGTCGGGGCGGTCCATGGGGAAGGGCGCGTTGCGCTCCATGTCCCGATCGGCATGTCCGCCGCGGGACTGAAGGAGCGTGTCGGAAGCGGGAAGGCGCCGGCGCCATGTCGCCGCCTCTCCTCAGGCAATCGAAGGGCGGGCTCGATACAGCGCTCGGCGCAGGACCCCACCCCTCTGCCTCGTCGATGCACATCCTCTTCCTGTCCGACAGCTTTCCGCCCGATGGGAACGAGCGTGCCGCGCGGCTCTACGAGCACGCGCGGCGCTGGGTCGCCGCCGGGCATCGCGTCCGGGTCGTGGTCAGGGCACCTCACGCAGCCGACGGGCCGGTCGCGAAGTCGCGAGAGTCGGTGGCTGGAATCGACGTGGTCCGGATTCGCTTCCGGCGCAAGGCAGGGCTCTTCGGCTCGCTGGCCGAATTCGGATCCGCCGTGCTCGCTGGCCTCAGGGGAGGACGCGCCGACGCCGTCGTCGCGGCGCTGCCGCGCCGTTCCTTCGCATTCGCTGGCTGGCTCGTGGCGTCACTTCGCCGGCGCCCCTTCGTTCTGGAGCTGAACGAGCTGACGTTCGCTCCGACGGCCTCGATCGACGGGGAGCGCCGGCGCGCCAGGCGCGGCGTCTCCGAGCGGCTGGAGGCCTTCCTCGTTCGCAAGGCGACGACGATCGTCGCGGTCACGTACGCGTTCAAGGAGGAGCTGATCGGACGAGGTGTGGCCGCCGAGAAGGTCGCCGTCGTGACGAACGGCGTCGACCTCGCCACCTACGTTCCGAGCGCGGGCGACGGGATGCTCCTCGAGCAGCTCGGACTCGAGGGGCGCTTCGTCGTCGGCTTCGTCGGGCAGCACGGGACGCAGTACGCGCTCGACAAGGTCCTCGACGCCGCCGCGCGCCTCCAGGGACGTTCCGCCGTCCACTTCCTGTTCGTCGGCGAGGGAGCGACGCGCGCGTCCCTGATCCAGAGGCAGCGCGAGCTCGACCTCCACAACGTCACCTTCTACGGCGGCTTGCCGGAGGAGCGGCTCCCGGCGATCTGGAGTCTCTGCGACGTCGCGCTCGTGCACGTCCGCGATGCTCGGGTCTTCGAGACCGTCATCCCGCCGATGCTGTTCGAGGCGATGGGGATGGGGCTGCCCGTCGTCGCGGCGTGCCCCGCGGGAGAGACGACGCGGATCGTGCGGTCGACCGACTGCGGCATCGTCGTTCCGCCGGAGGAGCCCCGCTTGCTCGCGGACTCCCTCGACCGGCTGGCGCGCGACGCCGAGACGATGGCGCGCCTGGCGCGGCATTGCGCGCAGGCGGCTCCCCGCTACGGGCGGGACCTTCTGGCGAGAGAGATGCTCGGGCGAGTCGCCGCCGCGGCCGGCATCGAGCTCCGGACCGGCG
>JBCCSK010000425.1:0-4906 GCA_039200205.1 Planctomycetota bacterium | reverse complement strand
CGGGGGCGCGTCCGCGCCCCGGAGCGGACCCAGCGACTCGACGAGGCGCGCCGCCTGGGTCGACTTCCCACACCCGTCGACGCCGTCGAGGACGACGAAGAGAGGACCCGGGTGCACGCTGGACATCCGGCCGACTCTAGCGAATCAGCGCGAGGCCTCGATCGCCGCCTTCTGGGCCCGCGCGTCGCGCGCCACGTCGCCCTTGCCGATCGCCTCGGCGCACTCGGCGACGGCGTCGAGGAGGTCGGCCCGCTCGTCGTCGCTGAGCGGGACGGGCCGCAGC
Organism: Planctomycetota bacterium; assembly: GCA_039200205.1. Taxonomy (GTDB): domain Bacteria; phylum Planctomycetota; class UBA1135; order UBA1135; genus Saltatorellus. Next base: position 4,623 of record JBCCSK010000425.1, on the reverse strand, counting down.
ATCTCCTCTGGGAGCTGACCGAGTAGCGCGGGCGGCAGCGACTTCGGATTCGCCCCGGGCGGGAGGCGAGTCGGGTCCCCCACGAACTCGATGTGGTCGGGGTCGAGCCGCGCGGGCACCGCGAGCGCGACCTGGAACTCGCGCAGGGCCTCCTCGTGGCGCTCCAGTCGGCGCAGCGCCTCGGCCCAGGCGATGTGCAGGTCGCGCCGGAACAGGTCGACCTCGTTCGCCTCCTCGAAGAGCCGCACGGCCTCCTCGTCGCGGCCGGCCTCGACGTGCCACTCGGCGACCTCGACGCGCGCGTCGTACTCGCCGGCGTTCCAGCGGGTCCACTCCTCCAGCCAGCGCATCGCCTCGTCCTCGTCGCCCTGACTGCGGTAGAGGCCGGAGAGGAGTTTCTCCGCCGACGTCGTCCCACCGCCGTAGCCGGGGAACGCCTCGATCGCGAGTTCGAGCGTGTGACGCGCGGCGTCGATGTCGCGGTCCCCGCCGACTCCGCCCTGCTGCAGCTGCGAGAGCGCGAGCAGCGAGCGGTACTCGCGTCCGCCCGACCTCACGGCGTCCTCCCAGATGGTGCGCGCTCGACCCATCCGCGTGTCGGCGGCCGCCATGTGCCCGCGCAGGAACGTCGCGCGAAGCGGCTCCGCGCCCGCCGTCGCGAGAACCTGGAGCGCCTGCTCGGCGTCGATCGAGCGACCTTCCTGCCACGCCCCCCACGCGACCGTCGCCCAGTCGTCCGCCCAGCGATCGAGCTCCGCGACGTCGTCGGGAGCGTCCTTCGACAGCACGATCTGGAGGCGCCTGACGGTCTTGCGCGACCATCGCGGCTCGATGGCGAGCGACTCGACCTTCGTGCCGACGAACGCCAGGAAGTCCGCGTCGACCTCCTCGGGCGTCGTGTCGAACACGGCGTTGAACGCCTGGTCGAGGTCGGCGCCGAGGTCGAACGCCTGCAGCAGCGCGACCATCGGCGCGAAGCCGTGCTCGTCGATGAGCATCTCGCAGAGCAGCCCGCCCTGGTAGTACCCGAAGAGGATGCGCGGCCCGCGGAACGCGCGGTTCAGCTCGCGCAGAGGGATCAGGTCGTCGTTCGCGTACGCGTCGACGAGGTCGCGGCGCATGTTCCGCGTCCACGTGGGGTTCCTCTGGATCTCCTCCCACGTCGCGAGCCCCTCCGTGATCCAGCGCGGGCAGCGGTTGTTCGAGAGCCCCAGGTGGATCACGTGACTGAACTCGTGGAACCCGGTGCGGGCCCACGAGAAGCTGCCGCGGAGCCCGGACAGCGGTGACACGGCGGTGACGACGGGCCCGAAGCAAACGCCGAGCGCCGGGAAGCCCTCGAAGCCGACCGAGCGCACGGAGAAGTCGCGGTGCTCGCGGAACACCGCGATCGTCGTCGGTCCCGGCGTGTGGCCGTAGCGCTTCGCCAGCTCTTCGCGCGCCTGCTGGTAGTACGGGACGAGGTACGTGCGCAGCACCTCGGCCGCGTCCGGCTGCCACGAGAACTCCAGCGATCCGAAGGACTCGGTGACGTACGCACGGTCCATGCGCTCCAGGACGAGCGCGAGGTTCGCGCGGAACGCATCGCGTCGGCCGCTCGCGGCCGCCTTCGCCTTCCGCAGCGCCTCGCGCGCGCCGTCGTCGTCGCCGGTGTTCGCGAGGCACTCGCCGAGAAGCGTCCAGGCCTCGTAGTCCTCCGGGTCGCGCTGCACGGCCGCCTCGAGGAAGTCGACGGCCTCGGCGAAGCGATAGAGCTCCGAGAGGTGGCCGCCGATCTCGCGCTCCGGCGCGCTGTCGGACGGTGCGCCGGACAGGAGCTCCTCCAGGATCTCGGCCGTGCGATCGCGATCGTGCTCGACCCAGGCGAGCGCGGCGTGCATCGTCCGGACGTCGCGCCTCGCCGGCGCGAGTTCGTCGAGCCGCGCGAGCGTCTCGCGAACGCCGACGAGCTTCCCGTCGTCCAGGTCGGCGGCCGCGCTCGCGACGAGTCCGCGCACCGAGTCGGGCACGGCGGCGAGGAGCTCGGCGAGGATGGCCTCCGGCGAGCGACTCACGCGTCGCCGGTTGTAGCGGTGGAGCGCGAAGAGGCCGAGCAGCGCTCCTTCGTGGGTCGAGTGGATCTCCAGGGCCTCGCGGTAGAGCTCTCCGGCCGAGCGCTTGCCCGGCGCCTCGACCTCGCGCTCGCTCTCGAAGTACAGGTCGGCGAGCTCGGTGAGGACGTCCGGCTCGACGCCGGCCGCCTTCTGCGCCGCGCGGTCGGCTGCGACGATGGTCTGCGACGCGGCGCGGAGCATCCCCGCGCGTCGCTGGCAGCGCCCCTTGGCGAGCAGCCCGGTCCAGTCATTAGCGTCGGGGTCGGTCGACGCTCCGGAGCGGGCGAAGCGCGCCGCGCCGGCTCGATCGCCGAGCGCGTCCTGGACCGACGCCAGCAGCCACGCGTCGCGCGGGTCGCTGCCGGGCGCGAGGAACGTCGCCTGGACACGCGCCGCCTCGAGGCGCTCGAGGACCTCGCCGGCCCGGCCCGCGCGGATGAGGACCTCGCCGAGCACGCGCCCCGCCGCGGCACGCTCACCGTCGTCGACGGCGAGTTCGAGGGCCTCGGCGGCCGTGCGCTCGGCGCGCGGCAGGTCGCCCTGGTCGAGGCGCACCCGCGCGCGTACGGAAAGCGTGAGAGCGTCCTCCTCGTCGTCGAGGAGGAGCTCGTCGGTGATCGCAAGGGCCTCGGAGTAGTCGCCGCGGCGGCGCACCAGGTCGGCCTCGGCCCGCTCGGCTGCGACGAGGGCCTCGATGTCGTCCTCCTCCTGCGGGTGGAAGGCGCCCGGAACGGCGGCGAGGGACGGCGCGGGGGCCAGAGCGAGGGTGAGGGCGAGGAGCGTGCGCGGGCGCATGCGGAGAAGATCGCACGCGGGGGAGCCTGCTCCAAGCGCGGGGGTCTCCGAAGGAGGTCGCTTCCCGTCCTCGGAACGGGCTGGCCGTGGTTGTTGAACGGGGTCTCTCGCTCCGCTACGACTGGGCGTCATGGCGAGACACGCCGGTGCGGGACTCGCCCCGGGGGGGGCGTCGGGGCCCCGTCGTCGCTGGAGCATCGGAGCGCTCGCGCTTCTGGCGGCGTGGGCCGCGGCCGGCTGCGCGGCGCCCCGGGGCACGAGCGCGTCGAGGTCGCCCGAGCCCGCGCCCTCCGCGCCCACGCGGGCCCCGGAGTGGTCGGCGCAGCCGAATTCCTGGGGGAAGCTGAGCGAGATCGAGCGCTGGATCGCCGCGGCCCCGAGCCGCCGCGACTACTGGGGCGTCGAAGCCGCGCTCCAGCTCGCGGAGGGGCGCCTCTCCTTCGCGACCGACAGGCTCCAGCCGGGCACCGATCCCTCGGTCGTCGCGCTTCGCCGCGGCTCGGCGCGTGAGGGGTTCGAGTCGGTCATCACGGCCCCCGCCGCGACGGCGGAGCAGCGCCGCCGCGCCGAACTCGGCCTCGCGCGCATCCCCGACGCGGCCGTGCCGCGTCCGGCTGCCGCGCCCGCGCCCGCGGTCGGCGGACTCGTGCGCCGCGCGGCCTGGAAGGCGAGGCGTCCCGACCCGACGCGCATGCGCAAGTCGACTGCGCCGTGGCGCTGGATCACGGTGCACCACTCGGTCTTCGGCGGTGAGAGCGCGTCGGCCGCGGCCAGCCTCGACACGGTGAGGCGGATCCAGCGCCAGCACATGGACGTCGAGGGCTACGCGGACATCGGCTACCACTTCCTGATCGACCCGGCGGGCCGTGTCATCGAAGGCCGCCAGCTCAGCTGGCAGGGCGCGCACGCCGGCGGCGAGAACAACGTCGGCAACGTCGGGATCTGTCTGCTCGGAAACTTCGAGGTGCAGCGCCCGACGCGCTCCGCGCTCGCGAGCCTCGACCGACTCGTCTTCCAGATCCAGGGACGCCTCGGCATCCCCCGGAACAACGTCCGGCCGCACCGCGCGTGGAAGGAGACGGCGTGCCCCGGCCGCCACCTGATGCCGTGGTTCGTCCGGCCCTGAGCGCGGCGCTCGCGCTCGTCGCGTCCTGCGCGGGCGGCGGCGCGGACGAGGGTGACACGCGTCCGCTGGAGACGCGCGCGAGCGCCGACGTCTTCGTCGAGGGAACCGAGCGCTACTCCGATGGCGCGTGGCGCAAGCACGGCTCGTTCGTGTTCCGCGACGAGCGCGGGAGCGTGCTCGCGGCCGGCGCGTACGTCGACGGCCTGGAGTCGGGCCCCTGGGAGGAGACCTACGACGACGGCTCGACGGGGCGCGGCGCCTACCGCGACGGACAGCGGAGCGGAGCGTGGGAGACCTTCCACTCCAGCGGCAGCTCCCAGGACCGCGGGCGGTACGAGAACGGACTGCGGTCGGGCACGTGGATCTCCCGCCGCGACGACGGGAGCCTGCTGCGCGAGGCCGAGTACGCGCGCGGGGCCCTCGACGGCCGCGTCGTCTGGTACGGCCCGGACGGGCGGACGATCGACGTCGAACGCTCGGGGGTCTATCGGGACGGCGAGCGCCGCGCGCCGCTCTCGTCGGCGGCGCGGCGGTAGGCGGCGAGCGTTCGATCCGCCGTGCGCGCCCACGTGAAGGCCGCGGCGTGCTCCGCGGCCCCCGCCGCGGCGG
>JBCCSK010000424.1:0-4911 GCA_039200205.1 Planctomycetota bacterium | reverse complement strand
CGCAGGCGCCGGAAGGTCGCGGACGCTCCAAGCCAGTGGGTTCAGGTCGCACGCCCCGATCACGGGAAGGACAATTCGGAGAGCAGAACGTCGATGCGGTTCCGCACCACCCCCTCGACGTCGATCGACAGCAGCCCGATCCGAGGATCGTCGCCCCCCCAGTCGATCTCGATCATGCCGACGTTGTACTCCCGCACCGGCGGCCCCACGCGGCGCGTGCTCGGTTCGACCGAGTCCCAGTCCTGGTTGATCCCGCTCGCGGTGACGTCGTAGAGCGGATAGCCGCCGTCCACGGTCTGGCGGTTGATCTCGCCCCAGTGCACATCGCCCGAGACGAAGAGTACGCCCTCCGCCCCCGCCCGGACGATCAGGTCGATCATCCGCTCGCGTTCGCTCGGGACGTTCGTCCAGCTCTCCCAGCCGTTGTAGCTGTGTCCGAACTGGATGCTCGTCGCGACGATACGCACGTCGGCAGGCTCTTCGAGGCGGTCCTCGAGCCAGGCCCACTGCGCCTCCCCGAGGATCGTCGCCTCCGGGTCGGTGTTCGGACGGTAGTCGTTCTTGAACGGCGGGATCGGCTCGGCCCCGTTCCGCAGCAGGGGATCCCGGAACGTGCGCGTGTCGAGGAGGATCAGCTGCAGCGTCCCCTCGTCCGACGAGAAGCGGTGCGCGTGGTAGATCCCCGCGTGGTCCCGACGCTCCGAGTCCCGCGGCACGCGCCAGAAGTCGAGGAAGACCCCTCGCGACGCCTCCTTCTGCGGGTACTCCTTCCCCGCGTCGTTCGCTCCGTAGTCGTGGTCGTCCCAGATCGCCAGCGTCGGGCAGTGCTCGCGGAGCGCGCGGAACTCCTCGCGCGCCGCGAGGGTCTCGTACTTCGAGCGGAGCACCCCCATGTCCTCCGTGTCGCCGTAGATGTTGTCGCCGAGGTAGACGAAGAGGTCCGGGCACCGCGCAACGACCTCGAGGAGGATCAGCTGCGGCCGGTCCTGGTCCGCGCAAGAGCCGAAGGCGATCCTCGACGGGAGCTCGCCGTGATCGAGCCTCTGCTCGTCGAACCCGAACGAGTTGGCCGGCCCGGTCGCGCAGCCGGCGACCAGCAACGAGAGCGCGACGATTCGAACGTGGGTCAATCGCATCAAGGAGTCTCCTGGGCGTCGTGTCGAGGAACGGGGGCGGACGCGGCCTTCTTGTGCGAGCCAACCCGCACGCCGACCAGGCGGAGCGCGCCGGGGTCGACGTCGATCTCCAGCGCGTGCGCCCTCCCCATCGCGTCGCCGTCGGCCTGCCACGGGAACGGACGCTCCTCGCCGTCCGCCCAGAGCTCGATGGAGCGGCCCGTGTGGGTCGTGACCGCCCAGGAGGGTCCGGGCGGAGACAGGCGAGCGGCGACGAGCGCCGTCGCAGCGTGAAGCGCGGAGGCGCCGGTCCGCAGGTTCACGTCGAAGACGCCGTCGTCCGGTCGCGCCCCTGGATTGAGCTGCATGCGTTTGGCGTAGGTCTGCGTGTTCGAGACGACGGCGGCGACCGCGCGCTCGGCGACCCGCTCTCCGTCGATGACGAGTGCGAAGCGCGGCGGCCGCAGGCGAAACATCTCGCTCACCCCGACCCAGACGTAGAGGGAATCGGCGAAGGATCGGTACCAGCGCGCACCGCCCTCTCTCTTGCGCGCGGCCGTGACGCGCTCGGCGATCGCGGCGTCGTAGCCCGCGCCCGCCATCGCGAGGAAGGGCTCGCGCTCGCCTCCGTCGGCGCGCGCCCAGCCGACGTCCCAAGGGTGGGCCGGCGACTCGGCGATCGCGTCGACCGCGCGCATCGGATCGAGCGGGAGGCCCAGCTCGCGCGCGACGACGTTCCCCGAGCCGAAGGGGAGGACGCCGATCTCCACCCGCGACTTCGAAGGGCGCGCGAGCTGGCCGGCCGCGACCTCCCGCAGCGACCCGTCGCCGCCGAGGACAAGGACGCGCTCCACCCCGTCGCCGAGCTCGCGGCTGATTCGCTCGAGGTCGCCCGGGCCCTCGGAGTGGCCGGCGACGACCTGATGGCCCGCCGAGCGGAGACGGGCGACCACGCCTTCGGCCACCCGCGAAGCCTCTCCTCGGCCCGCGACCGGGTTGTGCAGCACCGCGTAGTCCAAGGCGCACAGTCTGCTCCCGCGGCCGCGGCGGCGCACCCCCGGAAGCGGGCGATGGGGCCCGGACACCGCCGCTCCGCGTGCATCGGAACGGGATGCACGATCCCCTTCAAGGCGGGCGAATCCGGCCGTCGATCCCTGTCACGTGAGGGCCGCTCGGCCCGCCGCCGTCCATGGACTCCGCCTCCGCGCCCTCGCAGACCCCGTCGTTCACCGCCCTGCGGCGCGGCGCGGCCGCGGCGCTCGGGCTCGTCGTGATCGCGCTCGGGACGGCGTCGACTCTCTACGGCACGATCGGCCTGGGATTGTGCGTCAGCGCCTTCGGCATCGGCGTCGCGGTCTTCGCGTTCCGCCACTTCGTCGCCGACGAGATCGATCGCATCGAGCGCGCGCTCGACGACGCGCGCTACCGCATCGACGACGCGACCGGCCGCGCGAAGGAAGCCGAGAGCGAGCTCGCCGAGACGAGACGCCGCGAACGCGAGGCCTCGCGCCTCGCCCTCGTCGCGCGTCGCACGACGAGCGCCGTCGTCATCACGGACTGCCGGGGACGGACGGAGTGGGTCAACGACGGGTTCACTCGGATGAGCGGCTACACGCTGGAAGAGATGCTAGGCCGCACGCCCGGTCAGCTGCTCCGGAACCCGCGCACGCCCGACGAGGAGATCGACGAGATGCGACGCGCCGTCTGGGAAGGGCGGCGCTACGCGGGCGAGGTGTGGAACCGCTCGAAGGACGGCCGCGACTTCCTCGTCGCCCTCGAGATCGAGCCCCTGCACGGGGACGACGGTGAGCTCGTCGGCTTCATGGGACTCGAGTCGGACGTGACGAACGAGCGCGAGCTCGCGCGGCGGATCCAGGAGAGCGAGACGCGTATGCGCCGCCTCGTCGAGGAGACGCGCGTCGTCGCCTGGGAGTTCGACCCCGAGTCGGACCGCTACACGTACGTCTCTCCCCAGGTCGAGCGATTCGGCCACGCCGAGGCCGAGTGGCGGGTCGCCGGACGCCACCGGGACCTCGTGCACGAGGACGACTTCGCCGAGATGGCGCGCGCGCGCGAGCGCGCGATCGAGCGCGGCGAGGACCTCGAGCACTGCTACCGAATCGTCGCCGCCGACGGCTCGGTCGTCTGGGTACGCGACCTCGCGAAGGTCGATCGAGGCGAAGACGGAACGGTGCGCCTGCGCGGCGTCCTCGTCGACATCACCGAGCAGCGCCGGGCCGAAGAGGACCTCGCCAAGGTCTCCGAGCGCGCTCGCCTCCAGGCCGAGAGGTTCGAGCTTGCGATGGGCGGCGGGGAGATCGGACTGTGGGACTGGCACCCACAGGAGGACGAGCTCGTCGTCAACGGTCGCTGGGCCGCGATGATCGGTCTGACGCTGGACGACCTCACGCGCACCACGGCGGACTGGCAGAAGCGCCTCCATCCCGACGACAGAGGCCCGACGCGGCGCGCTCTCGAAGCGCACTTCTCGGGCGAGACGGACGTGTACGAGTCGCTCTTCCGGCTGCAGCACGACGACGGCAGCTGGGTCTGGATCCTGGGCCGCGGGAAGGTCGTCGAACGCGATCCAAAAGGGTGTCCCGTGCGCGTGGTCGGCGTCCAGATCGACCGAACGGCCGACGTCGAGCGCAGCCTGGAGCTCGAGAGCCTCCGCGAACGAGCGGAGCTCGCGAGCCGCTCCAAGAGCGAGTTCCTCGCGAACGTCAGCCATGAGATCCGCACTCCTCTGACCGCGATCCTCGGCTACGCCGACATCCTGCGCGAGGACGGCAACATCGAGCGCGCCCCCCGCCGGCGCATCGAGATGCTGGACACGATCCAGAGCGCCGGCCGACACCTCCTCACCCTGATCAACGACATCCTCGACCTCTCGAAGATCGAGGCGAACCGCATGACGGTCGAGGAGATCGAGTTCCACCTGCCGGAGCTGCTCCTCGAAGTCGCCGAGCTGGTCCGTCCGCGCGTCGACGAGAAGGGCCTGCGCCTCGATGTCGAAGTCGCGACGCCGATCCCGGCGATGATCCAGAGCGACCCGACGCGGCTGCGCCAGATCCTCGTCAACGTGCTCGGCAACGCGTCGAAGTTCACGAACGAGGGGCGCATCGTCATGCGCGCGTTCGTCCGCGACGACGCACTCGTCGTCATCGAGGTCGAGGACACGGGCGCGGGCATGACCCAGCGCCAGGTCGACCAGCTCTTCCGGCCCTTCGTCCAGGCGGACGGCACCGTCACGCGACGATTCGGCGGAACCGGCCTCGGGCTCACGATCTCGCGCCGCCTCGCGCACCTGATGGACGGCGAGGTCCGACTGGTGCGCAGCACGCCCGGCGACGGCTCGCTCTTCGCGGTCGAGATCCCGCTCCGGACGAGCGACGACGTCGTCTACGTGACCTCTCTCGGCAACGACGAGCCCGAGGAGGAGGCGCCGGTGGACTGCGGTCCCCGCATCGTCGGGCGCGTCCTGCTCGTCGACGACGGGCCGGTCAACCGGAAGATCTTCTCGACGATGCTCGAGCGCGCAGGCGCCGACGTGGCCCAGGCGAACGACGGCGTCGAGGCGCTCGCGATGATCGACACCGCGTGTCAGGACGACCGCCCCTTCGACCTGATCGTCTCCGACATGAAGATGCCGGGCATGGACGGCTACACCTTCGCGCGGACGCTGCGCGAGCGGGGCGACCGGACCCCCATCGTGGCGCTCACCGCCCACGCGATGGCCGAGGACCGGGACCGCTGCATCGAGGCGGGCTGTGACGACGTCGTCGTCAAGCCGGTG
>JBCCSK010000423.1:0-4935 GCA_039200205.1 Planctomycetota bacterium | reverse complement strand
GCTCGTCGGGGATGTCCTGGACGCCGCCGAACCAGAGCGCGGCCAGCGGCGTTCCCCAGACGAGCGCGAGCGCGAGCGACGTGCCCACGGCGAGCGCGACGCCGAAGCGCCGCAGGGCGGCCGGGCCGCCGCTGAGCGCGACGAGCGTCACGACGACTTCGTTGAACGCCATGCCGACGCTGCGCGCCGTGAAGACGAGGGAATGAACGGGTCCCCACGCGGCGACCGAGTCGAGCGCGCGCGGCATCCGGTTCATCGACGCGGCGCCGATCGGCTGGATGAACAGCGTCACGAGCGGCGTCAGCGCGAGCGGCGTGTAGAAGCGCGCGAAGCGCGCCGGCGTCAGGCGCTCGCCCTCCGGCGCGTCGCGCAGGAGCCCGTGCACCTCGCGGACCTTCCACCCGGCGTAGAACGCTTCGGCCGTGACGCCCGCCGCGACGCCGAAGCCCGCGACCGCGACCCCGGCGAGGCCAGTGAAGGCGCCGAGCGCGAGCAGGACCGAGCCCGTGACGACGAGTCGAACGAGCGTCCCCGTCCCGACGGCGCCGCTGCGCTCGAAGCGGATCAGTGCGCCCTGCTGCGTGCGTCGGTAGCCGATCGCGTACGTCCAGGGGAGCATGATCATCAGCCCGATCCGCGCCGGCTCGACGACGCGCTCGTCGGAGCCCAGGAGGTCGACGGCCACGACGTCGTACAGCGGCGTGAACGCGATCGCCGCGTGGACGAGCGTCAGCACCGCGCCGAGGATCGAGCCGTAGCGGAGCACGCAGCGGTACCGCGACCAGGACGTCGAGAGTCGCGTCGACGCCGCGAGCATCATGATGATGGGCCCCTCGACGACGAGGCTCACCGGGAAGACGACCGAGCTCCACGCCGCGAGGTTGACCTTGGCCTCCGGCAGCCGCGAGACCGCCGCGATCACGAGCGTCGGCTCCGCGGCCATGAGCAGCCAGCTCGCTGCGAGCGGCGCCCAGAGCCTCACGACGCGCCGAACGTCGACCGCCCGGCGCGATGCACCGGGCGGGTTCGATTCGGGCTCCGTCGCGCTCAAGGGCGCGCGAGCCTGACGGTGCGCGGCGCGCCGCGCAACCGTTCCGTCGCGTCAGCCGTCGCCGTTCGTGGAATCGCCGTCGCCGCCCGCTTCGTCCGGGGCGGATTCGTCCTGCGACTCTCCGTCGTCGGCCGTCCCGTCGTCCGCCAGTTCTGGCTCGGGCTCCGGAACCGGCTCGAGGAGGGTCTCGCTCCGCATGCGGAACACGTTCGTCTTCCACGACGGGATCGCATACGCCCAGTCCGCGACGCCCGCGGCCAGCTCCTCGGACTCGGTGCGCAGCTCGTCGAGGGAGGGGGCCTCGTCCTCGGCGCCGGTCGTCGCGTCCGCGAGGTCGCCGTCCGCGGCTTCGGCGTCGTCGCTCGCGTCCTCCTCGGGCGGCAGCGGCCCGACCATCGGCTCGGGCTCCGGCGCGGTCGGCGCGTCGTCCGGCGCCACGTCGGTCCGGACGCGCGCCCAGACGATCATCTGCTCGGGATCGTCGGCGCTCGGCAGCTCCATCGTCTCGACCACGACGCGCAGTCCGTGCTCGGTGAAGTACTCGGCGGTCGTGATCGGGTTCGACGACCAGTCGAGGTCGGCGGCCTTCTTCACGTCGTCGAATCGAAGACCCGTCAGCGCGTTGAGCAGCTGGCCGGTCCCGTTTGGCGTCTTCGGCTGCATGCCCTCGGGGACGTCCAGGACGAGCATCTCGTTGGCGTCCATCTCCTCGCGCACGGCGGCGATCGCGTCCCCGTCCGGATGCGCGATGCGGACGGCCTTGATGCGGTCGCGCGCGACGTTCAGGAACTGCTGGTCGACCCAGGCCGATAGCGGCGCGTCGACGCCGAGGTCGCCGAGGGCGAGCCAGCTCGGTCCCTCGTTCCCCGGACGCACGTAGTACTGATCGTCCGGGCTGAGCCCCTCGGGGAGCTGCGCGCCGAACGCCTTCCCCGGGCGCCGGTTGCCGACGAGGACCTCCGAGATCGTCGCGCCCGATCCGTCCTTGAGGGTCAGTCGCGTCGAGCGCGAGTCCTCGGCGTCCGGCTCGATGAGCCCGAGCCGATCGAACTTCGCGGGGTCGGAGGTCTTCTCCTCGAACTTGCGCGCGTCGCGGAATGCGAGGACGAGCTCGCGGACCTTCTCCGAGCGGACGGGGAAGCCGCCCTTCTCGGCCATGGTCCAGCCATCGCCTTCGCTCACGAAGGTCATCGTGCCGCTGGAGCTCTCGACGACGACGCTGCGCACGTCGTTCACGCGGTCCTCGAGCTCGGGCAGGAGGCGCTCGTCCGACGCGCTCGCCGCGGTGCTCCGGTCACGAAGTGAGTTGAACAGGATCGTGCCGACGATGGCGACGGCCGTCGCGATCCCGAGCGTCTTGACGGTCTTCTCGTTCACGGTGTCGTCCTCCTCAGCGGGCGCTCGCCCCGAGTTTCAAGAGGCGCCAGGCGGCGAAGGCCGCGGCGACGATCGCAGGGATCAGGAAGATGTTGAGGAGCTTGAGGCGCGACCCGAGCGCGTCGATCTCGGAGCGCAGGTCGCGCTTGACCTGGCGCAGGCGACGGCGCGTCTCCAGCTGCTCCTCGCGGAACGTCTGGAGCTGCTCCTCCTGCTCCGGCGACAGGATCAGCGCGCTCGCCGGGTCCTTCTCCGTCTGCAGCTGGGTCAGCTTCTGCTCGGTCTCGGCGAGCTTCGCCTCCAGCTCCAGCTCTTCGGCGCGATAGCGCTCCTGGGCCTGGTTCGCGAGGTCCTGCTTGCGCGTGAACGGGCGGCTGAAGTCGGCCCGCGTCCTGAGGCTGATCAGGTCGCTGCTGCCCGAGAGGTTCTCGAGCGCGTTGACGAGCAGCGCGGCGTTGTCGGCCAGCGGCTGGATGCGGACGTTGCCGAAGAGGTCGCGGGTCGGTCGACTCCAGATCGGGTCGTACAGCATGTCCGCGTCGGCGATGACGAGCGCGTTGAACGGCGCGGCCGACTCGCTGAGGTGGGCGACCTCGTCGTCCTCCTCGCTCTCGTCGTCCGCACTCTCCAGATCGGCGGCATCCTCCTCAGGGGCGTCGCTCTCGGGCGCACCGTCCGGGAACGCCGAGCGGACGGTCCCGCTGATGCGGACGGCCAGTCCGACGGCGCCGTCGTCCGGGACGAAGCTGTCGGCGATCCTCTGGGCGTCGAGCTTGCCGATGAGCAGCATCGAGTCGGCGGTTCCGCCGCCGTCCTCGGTCGTCGTCATGAGCATCTCGACGACCGCGTTCTCCGGCTTGTCCTCGGCGGCGCCGAGCGCTCCGGGAACGAAGAACCGGAGCTGCTTGAGCGCCGCGGTCATGATGTCGTCCTCGTCGATCGTGTCCTCGGTGACGCCGAACGCGAGCGGCAGCTTCACCGGCTGCCCGTTCGCGTCCGTGACCTCGAGTCCCGTGCTGTCGTCGCCGGCGACCTTGCCGGCCTCCAGCGCGACGCCCCACGCTGCCAGCAGCGGATCGATCCCCGTGTCGGCGCCCGCCTCGAGCATCGCCATCGGGTCCTGCGAATCGCGCGCCGGGTCGAAGTAGCAGTAGGGGTCGACGAAGGCGACGACCTTTCCGCCGCGCAGGCAGAACTGATCGATCGCGTACTGGCCCTGCTCCGTGAGCCCCTTGGGGTGGATCAGCAGGAGCAGATCCACCTCGTCCGGGATCTCCGTCAGCGTCGCGGGCGCGAGCTCGCGGAGCTCGTAGCGGCGCTCGATCACCTCCATGATCGCCCACGGCTCGGTCCGCTGCGGCTGCTGGCCCGGCTGGGTCGGAGGCTGCATTCCGCCGCGCAGCGGGAGGGACGAGACGAGCCCGACGATCGGCAGCTCGGGGTTCTCGAGCCGATCGATCATCTCGGTCAGCTCGTACTCGAGGAAGGTCTCGCGGCTCGGATCGAGGAACGGTAGGACCTCCTCGTCGTCGACGCTGTTCGTCCCGACGAGGCCGAGGTAGAGCCGGTCGCCGGCCGAGTTCGCGATCCGGCCCTGGATGCCGTAGCCGACGGCGAGCTCCTCCGCCTCGGAGTACGGCTCGGGGTCGATCACCTCCAGGTCGATCTTCCCGTCGGCGAGGGCGACGTACTCCTCCAGCATCTCGCGGACGCGCTCGGCGTACGTCACGAAGGGAGCCGCGTCCTCGTTGGCGACGGTCTTCGCGAAGAAGAACCGCAGCGTGATCGGCTCCTCCAGGTCGCGGAGGATGTTCCGCGTGCCCTCGGACAGCGTGTAGAGCTTCTGCTCGGTCAGGTCGGCGCGGACTCCGCGCAGCGCGGGCGCTGCGAAGAGGTTGATCGCGAGGAACAGCGCGATCGCGAGTCCGAGTCCGATGAGGCTGAGTCGTGTGTTCATGACGTCAGTCCGCCTTCTTCAGCTCGATGATGACGACGCTCGCGAACAGGAAGAGCGCGATGACGGAGAGGAAGTACATGGCGTCACGCGCGTCGACGACGCCGCGCGTGATCGCGTCGAAGTGGTCGAGGAACGACAGGTTCCGAACCGCGGACAGGAGCCAGTCCGGGGCCCAGCCCGAGATCGCATCGGTCGCCGCCGGGAACCCGGCGAGGATGAAGAGCAGCGAGACGGTGAACGTCAGGACGAACGCGGTGACCTGGTTCTTCGTCAGCGCCGACAGCGCGGAGCCGACCGCGAGGAACGCGCCGGCCATCAGGAAGCTCCCGAGGTAGCTCGCGGCGATCACGCCGTTGTCCGGCTCGCCGAGGAAGTTCACCGTCCACCAGTTGGTGGTCGTGAGCAGCAGCGCGACGCCGGTGAAGACCCACGCCGCGAGGAACTTGCCGACGACGGCGCCGACCGTGGAGATCGGCAGCGTCATCAGGAACTCGATCGTGCCGGAGCGCCGCTCCTCGGCCCAGAGGCGCATCGACAGCGCCGGGATCAG
>JBCCSK010000422.1:0-4961 GCA_039200205.1 Planctomycetota bacterium | reverse complement strand
GCGCGCTCGCGCGCCTCGCTGATGCGGATCGGACGGCCGTCGACCATCTGGCCGTCCATCTGGCTCATCGCGTTCTGCGCGGCGTTGTCGTCGGGCAGCTCGACGAAGCCGAAGCCGCGGGGGCGGCCGGTCTCACGGTCGAGGACGATGTGAACGTCGTTCACGGGGTGACCGCCGGACTCGAAGGCCTGGCGGAGGGTGTCGGTGGTCGTGTCCCAGGAAAGGTTGCCGACGAAGAGGCGTGCGCTCATCAGAGGTCTTGGATCGGGTGACGCTCGCGGACCGATCGAGACTCTGACAGCGACGCGATGGGGCAGGCAGGTCGGACGACCGAGGTCGCTCGAGGCCCTGCGCACCACAGCGTGGGGTGCGAGACGGACGGTTCGGACAAGAGTCGAGTGCGCGGTGTGCGCGGGTGATGCCGCCCTTTGGCGCCGCGATGGCGCGGTCCGCGGGGCGGCGGAACGAACTGCGGGGGGGACGGACGCCCCCCCCGCCGCTCCAAATCGTCGGGGACGCGGCGCTCGAGCGCAAGGAACTACCCGCATTGAGGGTCCTTCGCTCAGGGCCCGCGGCGCGTCCTCGTCGGTCGCAGGGGCATCGCGCCGCAGAGTTTCTCTCCGTCTGACGCATTCCCGAAGCACTTTGCGAGGTGCTGCATCGACGGGGCTCCAGCGAGGCCGAAGATGGACCCATACTTCGTCAGTAGCTCGACTTAGTGCGCCTCCGGCGCCCGGGCGGGCTCGAAGGCATAGAGCGATGATTTCGACCCCCGAGAACGACTTCGACGTCCTCGTCATCGGCGGCGGGCCCTCCGGCTGCGCCGTTGCGACGATCCTCGCGCAGCACGGCCGGCGCGTCGCGGTCTTGGACAAGCAGCCCCGGCGCCGGTACAGCGTTGGCGAGTCCCTGATCCCGTTCTGCTACGACGCGCTGGAGCGGATGGGGCTGGAGGGCCAGCTGGAAAGCTCGGGCTTCGCCTTCCCGAAGCACAGCGTTCAGTTCGCGAGCATCGAGGGGAAGGTCAGCCGCTCCTTCTACTTCTTCCAGCACACCGACCATCCGCGTGCCAAGACGTGGCAGGTCGTGCGCGCCGAGTTCGACAAGCTCCTCCGCGACAACGCTGAGTCGAAGGGCGTCACGTTCTTCGAGCAGACACGAGCGCGCGAGCTGATCCTCGGCGACGACGGAGAGGTCGTCGGCGTGCGCGCAAACGACCCCGCCGGCTACGAGCTGAAGTTCCGCGCACCGATCACGGTCGACGCGACCGGACGCGACACGTTCGCGCAGTCGCGGCTCGGCTGGCGCGTGCCGGACGAGAAGCTCAAGAAGATGGCGATCTGGACGTACTACGAGGGCGCGACGCGCGACTCGGGGTACGACGAAGGCACGACGACGATCGCCTACCTCCCGAACAAGGGCTGGTTCTGGAACATCCCGCTTCCGAACGACCGGGTCTCGGTCGGCCTCGTCGCCGACAAGGACGCGCTGTTCTCGGAGACGAAGGACCTCGGCGAGATCTTCGAGCGCGAGGTCAAGAAGCAGGGCTGGCTCTGCGACCGACTGGAGAACGCGCGGCGCACCGATGAGTACCGCGTGACGTCCGAGTTCTCGTACCGCTCGCGGCACTGTGCCGCCGACGGCCTCGTGCTGATCGGCGACGCCTTCGCGTTCCTCGATCCCGTGTTCTCCTCCGGCGTGTACTTCGCGCTGACGAGCGGCGTGATGGCCGGCGACGCGATCCACGCCGCGCTGGAGGCCGGCGATACGAGCGCGGCTCGCTTCGCGGAGTATGGCGATGCGTTCCGGCGCCAGATCGAGCCGATGCGCAAGCTCGTCTACGCCTTCTACGACGACGACTTCAGCTTCGGTGGCTTCCTCAAGGAGCACCCGGACCTTCGCCCGCAGGTGACCGACGTCCTGATCGGCGACCTCGACGAGGACTACACGGAGTTCTTCCAGACGATGTCGGACTACGCCGCTCTGCCGGAACCGCTGGAGCACGGCACGCCCGCCGACACCGCTCCCGTGAAGTAGGTTGGGGTCGCTCGCCCGAGCCGAGTCAGTCGAGCGAAATGACCATCAGCCCGGTCGACATCGAGTTCTCGTTGACCCCGCTGTACTCGCCGAGCGCCACCACGTTGTAGATATCGCCGCCGAGGCCGATGCCCGCGCTCAGCGCGTTCATGTAGTCGGCGAAGCCGAGGTGCAGGCTCGCCTGGCCCGTCGAGCGCAGGTAGAGCAGGTAGATCCCGAGCGAGCTCGGCGTCCCGGTCACCGTGAGCGACGGCGTCTGCGGCACGGCGAAGCCCCCGATGAAACCCTGGTCGACCGCCGCGACCTCGCCGAGCGCCTCCGTTCCCGCGATGCCGAGCGTCAGGACGTCGCCGATCGTCGGCGTCACGGTCAGTCCCTGGTTGCGGTCCGCGATGACGAGCAGCGACGGCGCGTCCTCCAGGTTGGCGACCGCTGCCGCGATGAAATCCTGGTTCCCGTCGTCGATCGGCGGGAAGAAGCCGCGCACCTCGACGGGCGTGTTCGCGGTGATCCCGAGGCCGTTCGTCAGTGCCGACGAGTTGATCGTCATCGCGTCGGGGTCGGGCGGCGTCGTGCCGCCCTCCGACCAGGTGAAGTCCGCGACGTCCCGCAGGCCGATGCGGGACACGTCGACGGGGAAGCTCCCGGCTGCCGGCGCAGAGTTCGCGAAGCCGAGAACGCGCGTCGGCTGCAGGCGCAGGACGCCGTTCGACGCGTCCAGACTCTGCCCGCTGAGAGAGCCGAAGATCCGCACGCGCTGCCCGACGTTCACCGCGTTGGCGTCGAGGTTCAGCGCGGTCCCGCGCGCCGTGACGGCCGAGTTCGCGAAGTCGGCGCTCACGGTGAAGAGCGTGTTGAACTGGAAGTTCGCGTGCGCGGCATCGTCGCTGTGCCCGAGCACCGTCAGGGTCGCGTTCGCCCCGGCGCCTCCAACGCGCCCGACAACGTGCCCCTGAACGATGTCGCTCCCGCCGTTGTACGTGCCGACGCCGCCCTCGACGTACGCGGCGTCGAGCCGCGCGGCCGTCGGGTCGATCTCACCGTAGAGCTGGACCCAGGTCCCGGCGCCGAGCGCGTCGAGCGCCGCCAGGCCGGTCGCGCCGAGCGACGCCACACCGTCGACCTGGTAAACGGTCGTCGCGTCGACGCCAACGGTGACGTTGCGCACCGGGTCACCGCTGAGCGTCTGCAGCTCGACCTCGACGAGGCTCGCGTCCGCGTCGACCGAGACGATGTCACCCGCGACGACGAGCTCCTTCGGGTCGCTCCTGTCGACGCGAAGGACGACCGACGGCTCGACGAAAACTGCGTTCGTTCCGGCGTCGACCAGGACCGACTGGTCGAGGTCGAAGTCGAGCTCGAGCACGCGGTTGCGGCTCGCGATCGCCGAAATCGCGCCCGCGACCGTGATCGGGAGCGTGACCGTGCCGGTCAGCGCCACGCCGTCGCCGTCGAAGATCGTCGCCGGCGTCGCCTCGCCGACGAGCCACGCCTCCGCGGTCGTGAAGTCGAACGTGATC
Source organism: Planctomycetota bacterium (assembly GCA_039200205.1). GTDB lineage: Bacteria > Planctomycetota > UBA1135 > UBA1135 > Saltatorellus. The sequence continues at coordinate 1,404 of JBCCSK010000422.1, read as the reverse complement.
TCGGCCATCGAGTAGAGGCCGGCCGGCACGTTGACCACGTTCAGGATCTGGCTGACGTCGGTCAGCGTCACGAGATCGACGCGGATCTCCTGGGGCAGCACGCCGATCATCGCGCCGCTGTTCGCGGGCTGCAGGCGGATCGACTCGACGTCGACGCAGAACGAGGTGAGCTCGTCGCTGGCCGCGTCGGTGAGGGCGAGCGTGAGCGTGGCAGGCCCGTCGTTCCCGTCGTCGGACGACGAGGAGCAGGCGGCCACGAACGGGAGCGACGCGAGCGCGACGCCGAGAGCGAGAGGTGCGGTGTTCATGTCGGAGTCCGTGTTTCGGATCGAGCCGTCTCGGTCCGGTTCGGACGCACGGCTCGATGCCTTGAACCCACGCCTTGACCCACCGGTCCGCAGGAATGCGAACTCGAAGGAAGGGGTCTCGAAATCGGCGCTTCAGCGCCCCGAGTCGCTCGGACCGACCGCGACGATCTCCCACCCGCCCGTGTCGACGTCGGGCTCGAACAGCAGTCCGCTGAGCGCGCTGGAGACGATCCAGGTCGACGCGTCCGAGAACGATTCCTGACCCTCGTCGTGGGCGATCACGTGCGCCGCGTCTTCGAGCGCGAGTCGGCCTTCCGCGATTCGGTCCACGTCGGCGCGGTCAGCGAGGACGACGAGGACGTGGCGGCTCCTTCCGATCGGCGACCGTCGCGGCGTGGTCGAATGGAGCTCGACAGGGAGCGTTCGATGGTCCCGCGTGAACAGGAATCCGGGTCGGGCGTCCGTGGGGTCGCCGGGAACAGCGTTCGGGAACACGGCCCAACCAGCGGACTCGTCGAGCCTGCGAGCGACAGCCAGATTTGCGTCGTGGAACCCCGCGACGGTCGCCATGGCGCGGTGGAGCGGATCGTCGTCGGGAGCGGGCGGCGCGGCGCAGGCGAGCGCGAGCGCTGTCGCGGTGAAGAGAGCTGAGCGCATCAGACTTCGCCGCGAACGGGAAGGAGCCTCACGAACCACTCTCGTATGGCCTCGGACGTCGGCAGATCCGGCTCGTCCCTGTGGACGGTTCCCTGGCTCGACCAGACCAGATCACCGTCCGCGTCCACAGTGACGCGCCACGCGTTGCGGTCGGCGAATTCCCTGAGCAGGAGACCGCGAATGCGCGCAGCGAGATCCGCGCTCTCGACGAGGACGCCGAGCTCGGTGTTCAGGTCCATCGAGCGCGGATCGAGATTCATCGAACCGACCAGCACGTGCTCAGGTCCGAAGACGCCGCTCTTCGTGTGGAGGCAGAGCGAACTCGCCAGCGAATTCGGCAGCCTGTGGTGGGCGTGACTCCACGCATCGGCGCGCATCTCGTAGAGCTCGGCGCCGGCCTCGATCAGATCTCGGCGGGCCTCGGCATAGAACTTATGCG
>JBCCSK010000421.1:0-5001 GCA_039200205.1 Planctomycetota bacterium | reverse complement strand
TCGCGCCGCAGCGGACCGCTCGATCGGCTCGCGCGTCGCGTCGAGATCGGATCCGGCGCGCGAGAGCGTCTCGACGTCGCGCGCGGGCACTGGTCGCGCGCGGCGAGCGCGCTCTCGGCGCTGGAGAAGCAGGTCGCGGCCTACGAGGCCTGGCGCCGCGAAGCCATGATCGGGCGCGGTGACGCAGAGCAGTTCGGACTGTTCCGAGAGTACGTCGACGCTGAACCAGGCGCCGTTCCGATGATCGAGGCCCGCCTCGCGCTCGAGCAGTCGCTCGCACGGCTCGACGCGGCCCTCGCGCAGCTGGCCGAAGAGCTGGAGACCGCGCCGCTCCGACGCGGCGCGCGCGTCCGGCGCGCTCTGGAGCTCGCGAGGATCGAGCTGTCCGAGATCGGCCAGGCGGTCGCGGCGTGGCTCCCGATGAGGGACGGTGCGCCCCACCTCGACGACCCCGTCTTCCACGACGTCGAGCGAAGCCAGCGGGGCGACGGGGTGCTTGCGGCGCTGCTGCTCCTGCCCGGGGAAGCGCTGGGACGTCACTACTACCCCGAGCTCGCCTCGGCCGCGTTCGTGTCCGCGACGACGCGCCTGGGCGGCGGCTTCGACAAGGCGAAGGGCTACCTCGGCCTCGACCGCGTCGCCGGCGTGGACGAGGTCACGGGCGAGATCGATCGAACCCTCGGCACGGATCGCGTGACGTCGTTCCACGCCCCCGAAGTGTTCGACTACTCGCGCGTGCTCGTCGGCGTGCCGCGCGGACTGCCGTCGGTGCAGAACCGCGACGCGTACATCGACTTCCTCGTCCGCTACCTTCCTTGGTACGCCGAGCGCACGCGCGGGCGCATGCTCGTCCTGTTCACGAGCCTGAAGGACGTGCGCGAGGTCGGCGAGCGCGCCGGGCCCGCCTTCCGTGAAGCGGGCCTGCCCCTCTACTGGCAGGGCATGGGCTCGGCCGGCAAGGAGGAGCTGTCCGCGCTCTTCCGCGAGCGGGTCGAGTCGACGCTGCTCGGCGTGGACACGTTCTGGTACGGCGCGGACTTCCCCGGCGAGACCCTGGAGACCGTCGCGATCGCGCGCCTCCCCTACGGCGTTCCCGATCGCTACCACCACGCGCAGTGCGCTGCGATCGGCCGGACGGCGCAGCACCAGCGCATCTACATGCCGCGCGCTCTCGCGAAGTTCCGCCAGGGCTTCGGGCGCCTGATGCGCTCGGCCACGGACAAGGGCGTCGTCCTCGTCTTCGACACGCGGATCACCGAACGCAGGCACCGCGACTTCCTGCGCGAGCTCCCGGTCGAGCGACCCGGCGCGTTCGACGGCGACGCGCGCGCCCGGCTCGTGCGCGGCGACCTCGACCTCGTCGCCCGCGAGGCGTTCACGCACCTCGGGCGGCTGGAGGAGATCGAGAGTCGCGGGCAGGGGCTGTCCTTCACGGGATCCACGATCGAAGCGAGCCACCCGCTCGCCGCAGCCGGGCGCGACGGGCCCGTCGTCGATCCGCTCGCCGCCGAGGGCCCGATCGAGATCGATCCGCGCGACCTTCCGTTCTGAACGGTGCGCTCTCGGGGAAACCGGACTACGGTCCGGGCTCCTGCCATGGCCTCCGATCGCGACACCCTGGAGATCCTCGTCACCGAGTTCCTCTCCGCCCACGAGGACGGTGAGAGGGATGCGCTCGATCGGCTCTGTCGCGAGAACCCCGCGCTCGCCGACGAGCTTCGCGCGCAGGTGGAGCTGCTCGCGCGCACCGGGCTCCTGGGCGACGGCGAAGAGGACGCCGCGCAGCCTGGCGTTGCCGAGCAGCTCGGCGACTTCCGCCTGTTCGAGCAGCTCGGCATGGGCGGGATGGGCGTCGTCCATCGCGCCGAGCAGGTCTCGGTGGGACGCCGCGTCGCGCTCAAGATCGTCCGCCCGGACCAGCTGCTGTTCCCCGGAGCGCGCGAGCGCTTCCGTCGCGAGATCGAGACGATCGCGCGCCTCCATCACCCGGGGATCGTCCCGCTCTACACCGTCGGCGAAGAGGACGGCCTGCCGTTCTACGCGATGGAGTTCGTCGAGGGCGCGACGCTCTCGGAGCTCATCGAGCGTCTGCGAGAGCGCGACGTGCGAGAGCTCACCGGGCGCGACCTCTGGAGCGCGCTCGCGCCGGAGAAGAGCACGTCGGACGACGCTCCGCCCCTGTTCGACGGAGACTGGGAGGCCGTTTGCCTCCGCATCGTGGCGCGCGCCGCCGACGCGATCGCGTTCGCTCACCAGCACGGCGTTCTGCACCGCGACATCAAGCCGTCGAATCTGATGCTCGACCGCGACGGTCGCGTTCGCCTCTTCGACTTCGGTCTCGCGTCCCGCTCGAGCGACGCGAAGATGACGCGCACGGGCTCCCTCGTCGGCTCGCTGCACTACATGGCGCCCGAGCTGCTCTCGGAGGGCGACGCCACGCGCGCGACCGACGTCTACGCGCTCGGCGCGACTCTCTACGAGCTCCTGACGCTGCGGACGCCGTACGAGGGAGAGAGCTTCGCCGACCTGCAGTTCGCGATCGTGCACGGCGCGCTCGATCCTCCGCGCAGGCACAACGCCCGCCTCTCGTGGGACGCCGAGACGGTCGTCCTCAAGGCGCTCGATCCCGAGCCGCTGCGCCGCTATCGATCGCCCGCCGACCTCGCCCGCGACTGCGAGGCCGCTGAGCGTCGAGAGCCGCTCCTCGCACGACGCGCATCGCGGACGCTGCGGGCCCGGCGCTGGCTCCAGCGCAATCCGGCGGCGGCTGCCGCCCTCGCGCTGGTCCCGCTCTTCCTGATCGCGGGCACGACGGCGCTGCTCGTCCAGGCGAAGGGTGCGAACCGCGAGCTGGAGAACCTGAACGGTCGGCTCGAAGCGTCGAACGCCGAGCTGGAGACGTCGCTCGCACGCGTGCAGAGCGAGCGCGAGCGGGCAGATCAGAACCGCGAGCGGGCCCTCGACGCCGTCGACAGCATGCTGACGCGCGTGGCCCGCGCCGACCTGAGCGGCGTGCCGCGGATGGAGCGCGTCCGGCGCCGTCTGCTCGAGGACGCGCGGGCGCTCTTCGACGATCTCGCGGGGCAGGCGCCCGACAGCGTCGAGTCGTTCGTCCAGTACGCGGACATCCGCCTGAGCCAGGGCGACGTCCTCGAGCTGCTCGGCGAGCACGCGCTCGCCGAGGATTCCCTGCGAGACGGGATCGCCGCGATCGAGGAAGCCGAAGCGCGGATCGACGGCCCCGCGGACGCGCTTCGGCTCAGGTGCCTGCGCGCCAAGGCGAGGGCGTGGTACCAGCTCGCCGAGGTTCTGGAGGACTTCGATCGCAATGGCGAGGCTCTCGAAGCGCTCGAGATCGCAGAGACCGCGTTCCGCCAGGAGTCGCTGAAAGCGGACGTTCGGAGCGAGATCGCCAAGCTGCTCTACCGCCGCGCCTCGATCCTCCTCTCCCTGGGCCACTTCGAGGAGTCTTCCGCCGCGCTCTCGAAGATGATCGAGGCCGTCGGCGACGGGGCCGAAGCGGGTGAGGACGACGACCTCGCGGTCGAACGCGCGCTCCTGCTCTCCTCCGCCGGGAACGGACACTTCGGCAGGCGCCAGCTCGAAGAGGCCCGCCGCTTCTACGAGGCCGCATGGGAGCTCCTGCTCGCCAGCGAGAACTCGGACCGCGATCCGTACGAGGTCCGCGGGCGGAGGATGGACCTCGCCTACAACTACGGAACGCTCCTCGGGGAGCTCGGCGAGTTCGACGCGGCCAGGACGATCCTGACCGAGGGCATCGGGCTCGCCTCGGACCTGGCCGACGCCTTTCCCTCGACGCCGCACTACCGCTACCAGGTCGCGATCCAGTCGCGCAGCCTTGCGGCGAATCTCGCCGCGACGGGTGAGCTCGACGAGGCCGCTGCGCCCTTCGAGGCCTCGACCCGGGCGCTCGAGTCACTCGTCGAGAACCACCCGCGCCAGTTCAGCTACCAGAGCGCGCTGGCGGACACGCTCGCGAATCGCGCGCTGCACCAGCAGCTGCGGGAAGACCTCGCCAGCGCAGCCGAACTGGTCGCCCGCTCGCTGGAGCTCCACGACGGCGTCGTCGAAGCGGTCCCGCAGGACCCGCACCTGCGATGGCGGCGCGGGCGCACGCGCCTGATCTTCGCCTCGATCCTGATGGAGGAAGGCGAGGTCGACGCGGCGCTCGACGAAGCGATCGCCGGCCTGGAGGAGTGCAGCGAGGATGCGCTCGCGCACGTCGAAGCCGCGGCGCTCTTCGCGAAGTCCGGCATGGACGAGGACGCGCTGGCCTTCCTCGAGCGCGCGCAGGAGCTCGGCTGGAGCCCCGGCGAGGCCGACGTCAAGGACGGCGCGTGGGACGCGATCCGAAGCAACGAACGGTTCCCACAGATAAGGGACTAGCTGCCGTTCCCGAGGGGCAGCGGCGTCCGCGGGTCCTTCGACGGGTCGTTCCCGAGCTCGCGAAGCCGCCGGTCGTACTCGCGGCACTTGTCGCGCCACGTCTCGATCGGCGTACGGATCGCCGGGTCGTAGGCCTGGGGATCGAGACGCTCCATCAGGTCGTCGATCGAGCGCACGGGATCGCCGTCCCGCGGCCGTTCGATCGCGGCGGGGTTGGCACCGGCCGCTTCGAGCTCGCCGACGAAGACGAGGTGGTCTCCCTGCCACTGACGGTAAAGGTCGTCGATGACGCCAATGCGCGCAGCCTCCTTCGCGTTGCGCACCGCCTCAGCCTCCTGGGCACCGGTGTTGGCGACCGGCTCGGTGTAGTTCCGCGGGTCTTCGGACCCGCCGCAGGCGACGAGTCCCATCGCGAGCGCCGCGGCGCCCATTCTTCGCACGTGCGGACGTGTGGTCATTGGTAGACCTCAGGCGCGGTGGCGCGTGCGCTCCGTTTCCTGAGGCCCCCTTTCCAACCGTGCGTGCGGATTTCCCGCACACGGCTGACCGATGGTCTTCTCACGTTGCATGCGTGCTCCCGGGGTAGCGAATCGT
>JBCCSK010000420.1:0-5005 GCA_039200205.1 Planctomycetota bacterium | reverse complement strand
GGAGGTCCTCGGCGATGTCACCGGGGAGCCACGGTGCGTTCCGGCTCGGCGCCGACGGTGCGACTCCGCTCGTCATGGTCCTCGACGAGAGCGGAACGCTGCTGGTCGCGGGCGAGCGCGGGGCCCAGACCGTGGATCGCTCGACCACGCGGTTCCTCTTCTGGCCGCTCGAGGTCTCGAAGTCGCTCCCGGTGCTCGCGTCCGATCCGGTCGTCTGGGACGGCACGCTGTACGGTCGTCTGGAGGACGAGTCGCTCGTCAGCCAGGAGCTCGGAGGCCGGGGCCGCGTGCTCCTCGCCGCGGACGATCGACCGGCCGGCGCCGTCGACGGTCCGATCACCTGCGCGAGCGGGGTTCTGCTGCTCGGCAACTACGCGCTCGACATCGAATCGCGTCGGATCCTGTGGGTCGCACCCGACCTCGAGGTGCGCGGACCGCTGATCCCCGCGGCCGATGGCGTCGTCCTCTACGCGTCGGGCGCGGGGGATCTCGTCGCCGCGGGAGCGGCCGGGCCCGGGGGCCTCGCCGACGCGGGTGGAGTGATCGTCGCTCCGACCCTTCCCGGGGCGGGAACGGCCGTCGTCCTCGAAGACGGGACGCGGATCCCCGCCGATCGGGTCGCCGCGGAAGACGCGATCGAGGTCTCGCTCGCGTCCGGCGACGTGCTCACGTTCGATCGCTCAGAGGTCTGTGCGATCGAGGGTGACGGGGACGTCGAGGTGCTGGGCGAGCCGTACGGGCTCGTCCTCGCCACGCGCGATGCGCTGGACCGGGCCCTCGCGGACGACCTCGTCGACGTCTTCGACGCGTGCGTCGGCCGGAATCTCGTCGTCGAGGCGCGCGAGCTGTTCGATGAGATCCGCAGCCGCGGCTACCCGGAGTCCGAGCTCCGCGATCTCGAAGGGAAGCTCGGGAGCCGCTCCGACTCCGTCGCTGCGAACCGCGATCGACAGCTCGCCGCCGTGGAACGCGAGGAGGCCGAGGCGCGCGGCGCGGCGTTCGCTCGCCTCGTGGACGCCGCCGGCTGGCTCACCGGCGCTGGCCTCCCGCTGGAGGCGAGCGCCGTGCTGGCGAGCGCGCCTTCGATCTGGCCCGGCGAGGACTGGCCCGACGACGCGAGCGCGCGGGTCCGAGCCGTGGCCTCGACACTCTGCCCGCCCGAGTTTCCCTGGGTCGACAGGGGCGACGCCGCGGAGCGATGGCTCGAGTGGGCCCCGCTCATCGCTCCCGCCCGAGCACGCTTCGTCGCCGCGGACGAGATGGCGGAGATCGACGAGCCCGGATCGATCTGGCGCGATCGGACGATCGGCCTTCGCACGCGGAGCCTCTTCCTCGTCTCGCGCTCGGACGACCCCGAGATCGTCGGCGCGTGCCTCCGCCACGGCGAAGCGGCGGTCCGCACGCTCGACGAGGTCCTGGACAATCCGCCGAACGGCGACGAGCCGCCGCTCGAGGTTCGGATCCACCGGACCCGCGACGACTACCTGGAGGAGGACTTCGGCGACGGCGTCACCGCGATCCCGTGGAGCGCCGGCTTCTACTCGCCGCTCCTGCGCGCCTCGCGTTTCCACGTTCCCGACGAGGACGCGGCCATCCACGCCGGCCGCCAGCTCCACAAGGTGCTCGCGCACGAGCTGACGCATCAGTACATCGCCGAGCGATGGCGGGCCCTCGGGGGGCGTGAGCTGAGAAGTCCCGCGACCCGCGGGTACTGGCTGGTCGAGGGCTTCGCGCGCTACGTCGAAGACCAGTCGCCCGAGATGGGACGCCGCGGACAGACGCTCGACGACCCGACCGTCCAGTCCGTGGACGCGATGTCCGTCCTCGAGGGAATGGGCGGGCTCATCGGACTGGAGGGCTTCTTCGAGGCGCCTCAGCTCGCGTTCTTCGACTTGCCGGACAAGGCGAGCGCGCGGGTCCGCCTCCGTTCGACGCTCGTGACCGTCGAGTACACGCCGCGCTCCATCTTCTACGAGCAGGCTGGCGCGCTGACGTTCTTCCTCCTGCAGCGCTGCGGGGACGGAGCGCGCGAGCGCTACCTGGGCGTCCTGCGCGACCACTATCGGAGTGAGACGAAGCCGGCGTCGTGGACGAAGCTCGGATTCGAGACGGTGGACGCTCTCGATGAGGCGTTCCGCGCGTTCCTGCGCGATCCAGCGGCAAACCGCTGAGCGAGCGGCCTCGAAGAGGGAATCGGCCCAGCCGAGGGGACTCGGTTGCCGATCGAGGGATGGAGCGGAACTGCGTCCGCATTCCGTAAGGATCCGCTTCCCCGATGAGCCACCCCAAGATCGCACCTCTCCTCGCCGGATTCGCCCTCCTCATGGGGATGGCGGCCGCCCGTGACTGGCCCGAGCCGGGCGGGGGCCAGGGGAACGGCTCCGTCTCGACGTCGGTCAAGGCGCCGCTCAGCGCGCCCGCGGAGATGTGGCGCGTCAAGTACGACGACGTGATCGGCGAGCCTGCGATCTCGGACGGGACCGCGTACGCCGTCGTTCGACGGAAGGGCAGCTTTCGCCTCATCGCCATCGATGTCCGGACCGGCCGCGAGTTCGCGTGGACGTCGATCGACGCGGTCGGGTTCGCGCACGTCTCCGTGCTCGGCAGGACGCTGGTCGTCGTCACGCAGAACGCCATGCACGTCTACGTGACGAGCGGCAACGACCTCGTCCACGCTCGGTCGATCCTCGGTGCGTACCGGACGCCGGCAACGCTCGTCCCCAGCATCGCCGCAGTCTTCGATCGAGGCGAGATGAAGCTCGTCGACGTCCGGACGGGGGAGGCGCTCTACGCCGCCCCGGCCGTTCCCGCGAAGCCTGCGGCCATCCTGGGCGACGACGACACCGCGACGGTCTACTTCCAGAAGCCCGCGGGGCTCGACGAGCAGCTCGAGACCGTGGCCGTCCGCGTGGACGCTGCGCGGACTGCGACGCCGACGATCAGCGCATCGGTCTTCTCCGATCAGTTCGTCCCCTTCTCGGAGAACGCGCAGGACGCCGGGATCGTGCTCCTCGAGGGCGGCGAGTCGCCGCGCTTCCTCGCCGCGGGGCCGTACCAGATGCGGACGCTCGGCGACGGCCCCGCGTCCTACTTCTTCGTGCCCGCGCAGACGGACGAGCCGCTGATCGCATCGGATCCCGTCGTCTGGAACGGGGCCCTCTACGGACGCGGCCCGACGGGCGCGATCGTGGTGCGGGAGTCGACCGGCGAGACGCGCCACGTCTTCACCCGGCAGCGGCAGGAGCCCGGCGCGGTCGAAGGCCCGCTCACGTGTGCGAGCGGCGTCCTGGTGCTCGGCAACTACGCCGTCGACGCCGTGTCGAGTCGCCTGCTCTGGACGCTTCCCGGCCTGGAGTTCGAGGGGGCTCTGATCCCGGCGGCGGACGGTGTGCTCGTCTACCGCGACGGCGCCGGTGCGATCGTCGCACTCTCCGACGATCCCGCGGTCGTCGCCGCCGCCGAGGAGAAGGCTGCCGAGCGCCGTGTCGCCGAGGCGAAGGAGAAGAAGCGGCGGGACGCGGCTGCGGCTCGAGCGCGCGAGCTGCAGCGCAAGAAGGCCGCCGCTGCGAAGTCGAAGGCCTCGAGCGTCGAGGTGGAGGAGCGTCCCTCCGAGCGACCGAAGCGCAAGCCGGCTGCCAAGGAACGGGTCGCGAAGGCCGATCCAAAGACGAATCAGCGGTCGAAGGCTCGGCCGAAGGCGCAGCCCAAGCCCAAGGCCAAGCCGAAGGGCAAGGCGCAGCCCAAGCCCAAGCCGAAGGTCAAGGCCCAGCCCAAGGCCCAGCCGGAGCCGAGGGTCAAGGAGTCCGCTCCGCGTGAGGCGTCGCCGGCCGAGCCCGCGGCAAGCGTCCTGACCGCGACGATGCCGGGCTCCGGACCGGGCGTCGTCCTCCTGGACGGAACGCGCCTCGCCGGTGCCGTCGAGCGACGCGAAGACGGCTCGCTCCGGATCACGGCCCGCGCAGGGATCACGTTCGACGTCCAGGAGACGCGCGTGTCGGCGATCGAGTCGGAGGCCGGCCTCGACGTCATCGGCGAGCCGTACGGCCTCGTCCTCGCGACGCGCGCCGCCCTGGACGAACAGCTGCGGAACGACCTCGCTCTGGTCTGCGAGCAGTACGCAGCGAGCGGCCTCGATGCCGAGGCGCGGAGGCTCGTCGTCGAGCTCCGTCAGCGCGACGTCGACGCCCCTCGGGTCGCTGCGATCGAGGCGGCGCTCGCGACGCCCCGCGACGAGCGACGCGCGTCCAAGCTCCCCGACGAGGTCGGAGTTCGGAAGGCGGCGCTGCGACGCCTCATCGCCGCCGCGAACTGGCTCGCGGGCGCCTCGCTCCCGCTGGAGGCGAGCGCGGTCCTCGGGGACGCCGCGCGCATCTGGCGGATCGGCTTCATCCCCGAGGATGCGAACGCGCTGATCTTCGAAGCGGCGAAGCCCCTTGTGCCCGCGTCGTTCCCGTGGGCGAAGAGGAGCAGCGCCGCCGAGCGCTGGCTCGCCTGGGCTCCGCACCTCGCGCCCGCCGGGGCGTGGTTCGCGCGCGAGGACGAAACGCCTGCGCTCGGCGCCTCTGGCTCGGTCTGGACGCGTCGGACCTACGTGATTCGCACCGGGAACCTCGTGCTCGTCACGAGGTCGAGCGATCCGCTCGACCTGGGGCCCCTGCTCAGCCGCGGCGAAGCGACCGTTCGCGCGCTGGACCTCCTCCTGTCCAATCCGCGACGCGGCCTCGAGGACCCGCTGGAGATCCGTCTCCATCGCTCTCGCGACGAGTTCATCGAAGAGGACCTCGTCGAGGGCTTCGGTCTCGACGCGAGGGTCCTCGGGACCTACCTCGATGAGCAGCGCAGCTCGCGCTTCTTCGTGCCGGAAGCGGGCGCGCTCGTCGACGGCGGCCGCTCGCTCGCCGACGTCATGGCGCGCGTTCTCGTTCGGCAGTACATCGCCGAGCGCTGGCGGGACGTCGCCGACGCGGGACTTCCCTCGCCGCGGATGCCCGGCTACTGGCTGGAG
>JBCCSK010000419.1:0-5013 GCA_039200205.1 Planctomycetota bacterium | reverse complement strand
GCGTCGGTCCCGAGGAACACGGCGTCGGGCGCGAAGTGTCCGATGTAGCGGTCTCGGTCCCCCACCGCAGCAGCTTCGTGCCAGTCGTCGAGCACGCGGGCGGCCTCGGTGCGGAGCTCGGTGCGGGAGGGGCCGGCGGCCGCGGTCGGCGTGGCTCGCGCCGCCTCGTGCTGCGCCTCGATCGCCGCGAGGTCCGCGGGATCGCCGCCGCCACGGTCGCCGTGGAAGGTCGCGCGACAGCCGCTCGCGAGCGCCGCGAGGACGAGCAGGGGAACGATCCGGTCGCGCTTCGTCATCGCGTCGGATTGTAGGTGTCGATCCTTCCAAGCCGCCCGTCCCTGCCTACCTTTCCGGGGTGATCGCACCCCGCGGCTCGGCCCTCTCTGCGCTCGTGCTGTCCGTCGTCGCGTGCGGCGGGCCGGCGGATCCGACGGTCGTTCCGCCGCGCGAGCCCGTCCAGGACTTCGCGCTGTCGGAGCCGGAAGCGCTGCGGCTCCAGCAGGACCTCGCTGGGCTCATCGCCGAACCGCTCGCGCGCGGCGACGTCGAGCGCGCGGCGCGCGCCCTGTTCACGCCCGACTTCGCAGCGCGCCTCCCGACCGTCGAACGCATCGAGCGCACGGGGGACGTCGAGATCTCGTGGCTCGCGCCGGCGGCTGAATCGGTCGACGAACCGCGGGCGTTCCTCGAGGCGCTCGTCGCGCTCGCCCCCCTGTCGGGCACGCCGGACCGCGTCGAGGTCGAGGTCGATCGCTTCGAGCTCGACCCGTCCGGCGAGCGCGCGACCGGACGCGCGCGCCTGCGCTGGGCGGGAGGCGTCGACGACGACGGCGCGCGGGTCGACCTGACGCTCTTCGGGCGGTCCGAGGCGCGGTCGGCCCCGGGTCCGGACTGGGCGCTATCGCGCTTCGATCCGGAGGTGGCGTCCGACGATCAGCCGCTCGGGGCCGGCGTCGTGCTCCGGGCCGGCGCGCCACGCTTCGTCGACCGCACCGCGGAGGTCGGACTGACCTTCGGGACCAGCGCGGAGAACCGCGAGCTACTCCAGGCGTTCGTCGATCGTCACCGCACGCTCACGCTCGGGGGCCTGTCCGTCGTCGACTTCGACCGGGACGGACGCCAGGACCTGATCGCGACGCGGAGCGGCGAGGAGACGCTCGTCTTTCAGAACGACGGCGCGGGCGGCTTCGTGCCGATCGAGCTCCCGATCGAGCGCTACGCCGACCACCCCGCGTTCGTCCTCTACGTCGACCTCGACGGCGACGGGCGCGAGGAGCTCGTCGCGTCGGAGACGAGTCGCTACGAAGACGGCCGCGCCTACGCCGGCCTCTGGACGCGGACGGGGGCGGAGCCCGGGGAATGGCGCCACCTCCCGCGCGCCTTCGCGCTGCCGAACCCGGTCGGGCTGCGTCGCCTCGCCGTCCAGACCGTCGTCCCGATCGACGTCGAGGGGGACGGGGACCTCGACCTGTTCTTCGCGGTGTACGGGAGCTCCGAGTCGCGCGGCGACCGCTACAACACGGTCGAGGCCTACGACGGCGCCGACAACCACCTCGCGATCAACCAGGGCGACCTCGTCTTCACCGAGGAGAGCGAAGCGCGCGGGATCACGGGAACGGGCTACACCTACGTCGCGCTGGCGTTCGACGCGGACCACGACGGCGACACCGACCTCTTCGAGGGGAACGACTTCGGCCCGAACGTCCTGTGGCGCAACGAGGGCGGCCGGTTCGTCGCCGACGGCGAGCTGGGCTTCGACGGAGTCAGCGCGTACACGATGGGTGCCGCGCTCGCGGACCTGGAGGCGGACGGTCGCTGGGACCTCTACGTCTCGAACATGTCGAGCGAAGAGGGCATGCGGATGGTGCCGCACGCCGCCGAGATCTCGGAGTCCATGCGCGGCGTCGTCGACACGATCGCGCGCGGCAACGCGCTCTACAGCGAGCCCGAGGGCGGCGGGCGATGGGACGAGCGCGCCCGGCGCCTCGGTATCAACGAGGGCGAGTGGGCGTGGGGCTGTCAGTTCGTCGACGTCGACGGGGACGGCGGACTGGAGCTGTTCGTGACGAACGGCTTTGCGTCCCACCGCAACCGGGGACTCGGCGACTGGCAGACGTACTACTGGCAGCAGGTGCTCGACGACGCGCTGCGCCTCGAGCGCGGCGAGCTCAGCCGGAACGTCAACGCAGACCTCCGCTTCACCGGATCGTTCAACGGTCACGAGCGGGACCGCCTGTTCGTCCGCGCCGCCGGCGGCGATCCCGACCGTCCGTGGGTCGACGCGGGCTGGTGTCTCGGCGTGGACGCCGCGCACGACGGGCGCGCGATCGTGCCGTTCGACCCCGACGGCGACGGCGACCTCGACCTCGCGCTGTGGACGCTCGGAGGCCTCGTCTTCTACGAGAACACGGGTGAGCCCACGGGCTGGACGCGGCTGGCGCTCGAGCCGAAGGCGGCGCCCCGGATCGCGCTCGGCGCGCGCGTCGAGGTCCGCCGCGGCGACGTGATCGAGCGGCGGCACGTCGCCCTCGTCGAGGGCTTCCAGAGCCAGATCGATCCCGACGTGCACGTCGGCCTCGGCGCTGCACCGGACGGCGCGACGGTCGGGACATCGATCGAGATCGAGTGGCCGAGCGGCGAGCGTGAGACGATCGAGGACGCTCCCGCGGGGCGCCGGCTCGTCGTGCGGGAAGGAGAGGGCGTCGCGCGCGCCGACGAGGTTCCGGCGTGGCCGTACCGCGCGCTGCCGGAGGACCCGGACCTGACCTGGGCGAAGAGGCTCGCACACGCGATCCGCGCCGCGACGGGTCCCACCCAGGTCCCGAAGCCGCTCGTCATTCGCGTCCGAGACGACCTGAGCGGACCCGAGCCCCCGCGCGACGGGCCGATCGCGGCCGCCGCGGAGGGCGTGCGCTTCGTCGACGTGGGCCCCCGAACAGGAACCGTCGTCGACGCGAGCGTCGATCGAAATCGAACGCTCCTCGTCGAACTCGACCTCGTCGCGCAAGCCGTCGGCGCCTACCGCGAGGTCACGATCGTGTACGACGCGCGCGACATGGTCCTCAGGATCTTCCGCGGACCGGCGGAACCCGCTGCCGTCGCGGCGTTCTGCAGGCTCGCGAGCGACGAGCGCGCGTTCCCGCATCTGCTCATCGAGCACGGCCGGCTCGCGCTGGAAGAGGCGCGCTATCGCGAAGCGCTCCTGCTGTTCGACCGCGCGCTGCGCGATCGCACGGACCTGTCGCCCGTCGACGCCGCCGGATTCGAGGGCATGGGGCGCGCACAGGTCCTCCTCGGACGCATCGACCTCGCGGTGGACGCGTACCGGGGCGCCGTCGACCTGGACCCCGACTACGCGCTCGGCCACATCAACCTCGGCGCGGCGCTGAGTCGCCTGGAGCGGTTCGACGAGGCCGTGCTCGCGCTGCAGGAGGCGCGGCGCGTCGAGGGCGACTCGCAGCGCGTGCTCGGCGCACTCGCCGAAGCCGCCGCGAGCGCGGACCGGCACGAACTCGCGCGCGAGAGCGCGATGGCTTACCTCGCGACCGCGCCGGACGACGTCGCGATGACGGTCCTGCTCGGCAAGGTCGAGGCGCGCGCAGGTGTCCTCGATCGCGCCGCCGAACTCTTCGAGCGAGCGCTCGAGCTCGAGCCCCCCAACGAGGAGGCGCGCTCTGCGCTCGGTGCGGTGAAGCGACTGCTCGGGGAACGGTCCGGCGGCTGAGGGGGTACCCTCCCCACCATGAGCGACGAGGACGCAGAGGACGCGCTGTACGAACGCGCGATGGCGCTCCACGCGGAGCATCGCGGGAAGATCTCGGTCGAGCTGAGGGCTCCGCTGGAGTCCAGGGACGACCTCAGCCTCGCCTACAGCCCGGGCGTCGCGGGGCCGTGCCGCGCGATCGCGCAGGACGCCGCGCGGGCCCGAGATCTCACCGTCGCCGGGCGCTCCGTCGCCGTCGTGACGGACGGGAGCGCCGTGCTCGGCCTCGGCGACATCGGGCCCGCGGCTGCGATGCCGGTGATGGAGGGCAAGGCGGCGCTCTTCCGCCGCTTCGCCGGCCTGGACGCGTGGCCGATCTGTCTCGACGCCGCGACGGTCGGCGACATCGTCGACGCGGTGCGCGCGATCTCGCCCGGGTTCGCGGGGATCAACCTCGAGGACATCGCGGCCCCCGGCTGCTTCGAGGTCGAGGAGCGCCTGCAGGACCTCGGCATCCCGGTGATGCACGACGACCAGCACGGCACGGCGATCGTGCTGCTCGCGGCGCTGATCGGCGCGTGCGAGGTGACCGGTCGATCTCTCTCGGACCTGACCGTCGTGATCGCCGGCGCCGGTGCGGCCGGGACGGCGATCGCCAAGCTCATGCGCTGCGTCGGGTTCTCACCGGACCGCTGCGATCCGGTGCGGGACGTCGTGATCTGCGACTCGCGCGGCGTGATCCACGCGTCGCGGGACGACCTCTCGCCCCAGAAGCGCGCGTTCCTCGAGTACACGAACCGCTCGGGGCGGACGGGCAGCGTGCACGACGCGCTCGAGGGCGCCGACGTGTTCATCGGCGTGAGCCGCGGCGGACTGCTCGGCGCGGACGACGTCCGACGCATGGCCAAGGACCCGATCCTGTTCCCGATGGCGAACCCGGATCCGGAGATCGACCCGGACGTCGCGCGCGAGGCCGGAGCGGCCGTCGTCGGAACGGGGCGCAGCGACTATCCGAACCAGGTGAACAACGTCCTCGCCTTCCCCGGGGTGTTCCGCGGCGCGATCGACGCGCGCGCGACGAGCATCACGCCGCACATGAAGGTGGCGGCCGCAGTTGCGCTCGCAAAGAGCGTTGGCACGCCGACGCCCGAGCGCGTGCTGCCCCGTCCGTTCGACGAGGGGATCGCGGAGGCCGTTGCGGCGGCCGTGGCGGACGCGTGGGAGGGAGACGGCGCGTAGCGAGGGCGAACGAGCGCGGCCCGCTTCGGGCGTACGACCCAAACCCGGTTTGGACCGTCCGCGCTAGCGCG
>JBCCSK010000418.1:0-5040 GCA_039200205.1 Planctomycetota bacterium | reverse complement strand
GTCCATGCGCGGCGGCACGTTGGTCCACTTCGACCGCTCGGGGTCGTCGACCGAGAGCAGCAGCTCGGCACGCTCCTCGGGCTCGAGCAGCTCGATCAGGGCCTCGGCCGCGGCGACGCGTCCCGCGGCGTTCTCGACGACGGGCTCTGTATCGGAGACCTGGGTCACGCGGATCACCGGCTCGCGCTCGGCGAACACCCGGCTGACGAGCGACGGCGCGTCGTCCTCCGCGGGGCCTTCGGGAACGGGCGAGGCCGCGGTCGCGACCGCGAGGGCGAGGACGAAGGAGAGCGTCAGGAATCGCTGCATGGACCCGAGGGTACCGTGTCCCGAAGCGAGCCTGGGACGCGGGATACGATGGGGAACGATGTCCATCGCCCTCGCTTCCTTCATCGCTCTCGCCCCCTTCTTCCAGTCGGACCCCGACCTCGCTCTGCGCCGGACGCTCACCGTCGAGGACGGCGATGCGTGGCGCACGCTCGAGTCGCCGACGCTCTCGCGGTCCGGCGCGTGGCTCGCGGTCGAGCTGCGCTACGCCGACGGCCGCGACGGGACGAGCGAGATCGTCTCGACGGACGGCGCGGTCCGGCACGTCGTCGAGCGCGGGGCCGGAGCCCGGATCGACGCGACGGATGGCTTCGTCGCGCTTCGACGCGCGCCCGAGCGCGACGTCGTTCGCGCGGCGAAGAAGGACGGGGCGAAGGACGACGACCTGCCGAAGAGCGCGCTCGTCCTCGTCGCCCTTCCCGGCGGCGAAGAGGTCGTGGTCGAGAACGTCGACTCGTTCGCGCTGCCGGAGGAGGGTGGCGGCTGGGCCGCCTGGCGTCTGGCGAAGGCGGACGAAGAAGAGACCGCCGAGGACGAGGACGCGGAGGAAGCCGAGGAGCCCGAGGAGTCCGAGGCGGAGGAAGAAGAAGGCGCGCCCGACCCGCCCGAGCACGTCGCCAAGAAGAAGGACGGGCGCCCGCTCGTCGTCGGCCGGCCGTTCGCGGACCCCGCCGTCGAGCGCACGTTCGAATTCGCGAGCGGCTACGCGTTCTCGCCCAAGGGCCGCTGGCTCGTCCTCGCGACCACGACGGTCGACGCCGAGACGCCGGACGAGGTGCTGCTCGTCGACCTGGAGGACCTCGACGCGGACCCGCGCGTCCTGTCGAGCGGCGAGGCTCGCGTTCGGTCCTTCGCATTCTCCGAGGACGGGGCGAGCGTCGCGTTCCTGTCGGACGTCGGGACCTTCGCCGACGAGCAGCCGCACTGGTCGCTCTTCGCCGCCGCGACGGCCGAGTCCGGCCCCGCACGTGTCGTCGCGGCGACGGGGACCGACGGCGTGCCCGAGTCGTGGGGCGTCTCCGAGCACCGCGCGCCGCGTTTCTCGACGCGCGGCGCGCGGCTCCTCTTCGGCACCGCGCCGCGCCCCGAGCCGGAGCCCGAGGAGATCCCCGAGGACGACCGCGTCCACGTCGACGTGTGGAGCTGGAACGACCCCGACCTCCAGTCCGAGCAGCTGCTCCAGCTGGAGGAGGAGCGCAAGCGCAGCTACCTCGCCGTCGCGGGGATCGGCGAGGAGCGCGTCGTGCAGCTCGCAGGCCCTGACCTCCCGGACGTCGTCATCGGCCAGGAGGGCGACGCGCCGCTCGCGCACGGCGCCTCGGATCGGCCCTACCGCGTGGCCCTTCAGTGGGACCGCTGGGGCAAGAGCGACCGATATGCCGTGGACGTCGAGACAGGCGAGCGGCGGCTCCTTCTCCAGAGCGTCCGCGGGATCATCGGCGCCAGCCCGGACGGGCGCTGGCTCACGTGGTGGGATCCCGGACGCGAGGCGTGGCTCGCGCTCGACGTCACCGACGAGGGCGCCGAGCCCCGCGACCTGACGTCGGGGATCGAGCTCGAAGGCGAGTCCGTCGTCTTCGCCGACGAGCGCCAGGACACGCCCGACTGGCAGCGGCCGTACGGCGCGGCCGGCTGGAGCGCGGACTCGTCGCGCTTCGTCGTCCACGACGCGTTCGATCCCTGGTCGCTCGACCCGACCGGCGCGAGCGAGGCCGTCCGCGTCACGGGCGGCGAAGGACGCGGGACGAACACGCGCTTTCGCGTGATCGACGACGACGCGGACGAGCCGGGACTGACGCAGGACCGGCCGCTCCTCCTCGCCGGGCTCGAGCTCGACTCGAAGCGTGCGCGGCTCGCCGCGGTCTCCCTCGACGAGCCCCGAGAGCCGACGACGCTCCTCGTCGCCGCCGAGCGTCTCGGCACGCCGCGGCGCGCGGCGGAGACGGGCCGCTACGTGATGACGCGCGAGACGTTCCGCGTCTTCCCCGACCTGTGGTCGACGACGCTGGAGAGCGGCGAGGACGGCGCGCCGCGCATCGACGACCCCGTGCGCCTCACCGACGCCAACCCGCAGGCGAGCCAGTTCGCCTGGGGCACCGCGCGCCCGCACCGCTGGCGGAGCGCCGGCGGCGACGAGCTCGAGGGGATCCTGTACCTGCCCGAGGATTACGACGAGAGCGAGCCGCTCCCGCTGCTCGTCTACTTCTACGAGCGGAACGCGGAGAACCTCCACCGGCACTACGAGCCGATCCCGCACCGCTCGATCGTCCGCTTCCCGCGCTACACCTCGCACGGCTACGCCGTGTTCGTGCCCGACATCGTCTACCGCGAGGGCGCGCCGGGTCCGAGCGCGTTCGACTGCGTGATCCCCGGGATCCTCGACCTCGTCGAGCGCGGGATCGCCGACCCCGACCGGATCGGCGTCCAGGGGCACTCGTGGGGGGGCTACCAGATCGCCTACCTCGTGACGCGCACGAACCTCTTCGCCTGCGCGATCGCGGGCGCGCCGGTGTCGAACATGACGAGCGCGTACGGCGGGATCCGCCGCGCGACCGGCCTCTCGCGCCAGTTCCAGTACGAGCGCACGCAGTCGCGGATCGGCGGCACGCTCTGGGAGCGGACGCAGAAGTACCTGGAGAACTCGCCGCTGTTCTTCGCGGATCGCGTGTCGACGCCGCTCCTGATGCTGCACAACGACGGCGACGGCGCGGTGCCGTGGGAGCAGGGGATCGAGTACTTCGTCGCGCTGCGGCGGCTCGGGACGCCCGCCTGGCTGCTCAACTACGCGAACGAGAAGCACTGGGTCCTGCGCTACGCGCACCGGCGCGACTACGCGCGGCGCATGGCGGACTTCCTCGACCACTACGTGCTCGGCGAGCCTGCGCCGCCGTGGATGACCGAGGGCGTGCAGGCGATCGACAAGGGGCGGACGCTCGGGCATCGCGAGCCTGAGCCCGTGCCGGAGCCCGAGGCTCCGGTGGCTGGCGAGAGCGTGCGATAGCGGAGAAGCCCTCCGCTGACGCGGCCCGTCCGCCTATCGTGTCCGCATGAGCGACACGGACCAGGGCTCGGGCGAGCCGAACGTCGGCGGGTTTCTCGGATGGGTCGAGCGCGTCGGGAACCGGCTGCCCGATCCGGCGACGCTCTTCCTGATCGGCACATTCGGCGTGATGGCGCTGAGCGCGCTCGCCGTCGCGGCCGACTGGACGGTCGTGAACGAGCTGCCGCGGCCGGTCGAGGGCTCGCCGGGCGAGGTGCGCTGGGAGACGGTCATGGAGGACCAGGTCGTCCAGACGACGCTCGCGGACGGGACGGTCGTCGACGAGACGGTCTCCCAGCCCAAGGTCTCCAAGGCGCGGAGCCTCCTGACCGCGGACGGGATCTACTGGCTCCTGTCCTCGCTCGTCGACAACTTCATGAAGTTCCCGCCGCTCGGCGTCGTGCTGGTGGGGATGCTCGGCATCGGGCTCGCGGAGCGCGTCGGGCTGATCGCGGTGCTCCTGAAGTACCTGATGCTGCTCGTGCCGAACGGGCTCCTGACGCCGGCGATGGTCTTCTTCGGGATCATGTCGTCGACGGGGATCGACGCGGGCTACGTCGTCCTGCCGCCGCTCGCGGCCGCGCTCTACAAGGCGGTCGGGCGCTCTCCGATGGCGGGGATCGCAGCGGTCTTCGCCGGTGTCGCGGCCGGCTTCAACGCGAACCTGTTCGTGACGGGGCTCGACCCGATGCTCGCGAAGTTCGCGACCGAGGGCGCGAACGTCATCGATCCGAAGTACGCGGTCGCGGCGACCTGCAACCTGTGGTTCATGATCGCGTCGACGTTCGTGATCACGCTCACGGGCTGGTGGACGACCGCGCGCTTCGTCGAGCGGCGGCTCAAGACCCTGCCGCCGGAGGACGGCGGCCCGACACCCGTCACGGCCGCCGACCTCGAGGGCCAGAGGGTCAAGCCCGAGGAGCGCGCGGCGCTCGGCTGGGCGCTCGGCGCGCTGCTCCTCGTCTTCACGGCGATCGGGCTCGGCGTGGGCGTCAAGGACTGGGCGCTCTACGGCAAGGGTGCGAACTTCGACCGCTGGGTCGAGGCGATCGTCCCGCTGCTCTTCATCTCGTTCACGGTCCCGTCGGTCGTCTACGGCGTGAAGATCGGGAAGATCCGAACGGACAAGGACGCGGCGCGGATGCTCGTCGAGTCGATCGCCGCGATGGCGCCGATCATCGTCCTGTCGTTCTTCGCCGCGCAGTTCATCGAGTGCTTCAAGTATTCGGGCCTCGACCGGATGGTCGCACTCGCCGGCGGTCAGGCGCTCGGCAAGGCCGAGATGCCCAAGGAGCTGCTCGTCGTCGCCTTCATCGGCGTGACGATCCTCTTCAACCTGTTCGTGGGGTCGATGAGCGCGAAGTACGCGATGTTCGCGCCCATCTTCATCCCGATGTTCATGCTCGTCGGGATCTCGCCAGAGCTGACCCAGGCGGCATACCGGATCGGCGACTCGGTGTCGAACACCATCACGCCCCTGAACGCCTACCTGGTGATCGTGCTCGTCTTCATGCGCCAGGTCGCGCCGAAGGCGGGGATGGGGACGCTGATCTCGACGATGCTGCCGTACACCATCGTCTTCTCGATCGTCTGGACGATCCTGCTGCTCGTCTGGATGACCCTCGGCCTCGACCTCGGGATCGAGGGCCCGCTCGACTACACGCTGCCGCCGC
>JBCCSK010000417.1:0-5062 GCA_039200205.1 Planctomycetota bacterium | reverse complement strand
GCCTAGCTCGATGCGTCGCTGGCGCTCCCCGGAAGATGCTCGACGAGCGTCTCCTCCAGGCGGCGGATCTCTGCCGCCGTGTGCTCGCTCGTCACTGCGAGACGCACGACGCCTTCTCCGTCGAGTCCCGGGTAGCGGATCGCCGGCGCGTAGATCCCGGCGACGTGCAGCGCCGCGCTGAGGCGTTTCGCGTCCTCTTCCTTCGCGAGTTCGATGCGCAGGATCGGGAGGAAGGTCCCGCTCGACCGGATCCCCGCGCGCCGCGCGGTGCGGTGCAGCTGGCCGGTGTTCGCGCGCAGGCGCTCGAGGCGCTCGGGCTCGGCGTCGATCACGTCGAGCGCGGCGAGGGCCGCGGCGGCGAGCGGCGGGGACAGGGCCGTCGTGCCGGTGAAGCTCGCCGACCCGCGCCGGGTCGACTCGATGATGTCGCGCGGACCGGCGACGAAGCCGCCGCCGCTGCCGAGCGCCTTGCCGAGCGAGCCCGTCAGGACGATGCGCTCGTCCGCGATCCCGAACGACTCCATCACGCCGCGTCCGCGCGCGCCGAGGACTCCCACGCCGTGGCTGTCGTCGACGAGCAGCAGACCGCCGTCGGGCAGGTGCCGCAGCAGCTCCGCCGCTGGCGCGAGCCGACCGTGCATCGCGAAGACTCCGTCGGTGAGCACGAGCGGCGAGGCGTCCTTGAACCGGTCGAGCAGCGCGAAGGCGTGGCTCATGTCGCCGGGGCCGTAGTCGTAGGACTCGAGGCCCGCCATCCGCGCCGCGTCGACGAGGCTCGGGTGCGAGTCCGCGTCGAGGAGCGCGACGTTCGTACGACCCTTCAGCGCAGCGACGACGGCGAGGTCCGCGAGGTAGCCGTCCGGGACGACGAGCGCGGACTCGAGGCCGAGGAACTCGGCGAGGCGCTCCTCCAGTCGCTCGTGCACGTCGAGGTTGCCCGACGTCGCGCGCGACGCGAGGCCCGAGGGCCCGTACGCGTCGAGCGCGTCGCGCGCGGCGTCGATCACGCGCGGATCGTGCGCGAGTCCCAGGTAGCCGCACCCGTGGAACGCGAGCAGCTCGATGCCGTCGAGGCGGACGGTCGTCGCCGTCGTGGCCTCGAACGCGGGGGTCTCTCGGTTCACCGGTCGCGCCGCTCTTTCGTGTCCGGGGCGTCGAGCGCGTACACGACGCCGCCGTTCCGGAACCACACGCGCTCCATCTCGCTGCGCAGGTAGCGGCGCGGGACCTCGTCGGGCGACGAGGCGGCCGGGTCGTTCACCAGGACGACGCCGTCGGCATCCAGCCCGGTCACGACGAGCAGGTGGCCCCCCGTGGAGGCGTAGGGAGCCCCTGTCAGCTCGCCCTTCTTGGCCCGGATGCTCGCGATGAGCGGACGTCCCTCGGCGAGGTACGCGCGCACGGTCGACCACGACGACACGCGGACGAGCTGGCCGGGGATCCCGTGTGAGTACGCGCCCTGGACGGCGCGGTTCCAGTTGCCGTAGATGCCGTGGTGAGGGTCGAGGAGGGTCTCGGCCATCTTCCGCGTCGGCACCGACACGCCGTGGTACGAGACGACCATCGCGACGGAGGTCGGGCTGCAGATGCGGCCGCCAATATCGTCGCCGGCGCGTCGCTGCGAGCGCGTGGGCACGTCGAGCTGGATCGCGTCCGGCCACGGCTCCTCGGCCGCAGCGCTCATGCGCGCGTCGATGCGCCGGAGGTCCGACAGGACGATGTGCGCGCGGACGTCGGAGGCGCTGAGCCGCTTGCTCTTGCGCGCCGGTTCGAACCGGAGCTGCGCGCGGCGCTGTGGCGCCTTCAGATCGAGGACGTCGATCGCGACCTTGCCGCCTTCGAACTCGACGACGACGTCTTCGGTCCGCCTGTCGATTCCCCAGTCGCCGATGCGCAGCCAGGGGGACCACTCGTCGCCTTCGGCCTCGGCGGAGACGCGAACGTCGACCGTGAACGGGGTCCTCCCGGCGACGTTCCACGACGGCAGCGCCGCGGTGAACTCGGCTTCCGGCACGAGGACCTCGCTGACGAGAGACGCGCCGTCGCGGGCGAGATCGACGTCGAGGAGCTCGTGCAGCGGATCGTCCATCGGCGCGAGACCGCCCAGGAAGACGGCGGCGAGGGCGAGGCACGCCGTTCCGGCGTTCGTTGGATGGAGGAGCATGGGGCGTCGTTATACGCTGCAGGCGTGGAGCCGATCGCCAGCGCTGCGACGATCGGGACGACCGCCGTCGCGGCGGGGGTCCTCGTCGGTGCCGTGGCCCACGCGCCGCGCAGGCTCGGGTGGCGGATCGCGATCGCGCTCGGCGCGCCGATCGCGTCGGTGGTCCTGGCGGCCGTGGGCGGGGAAGCCACCTGGAATCCCTGGCGCGCTCTGCCCACCCCGATCCCGGCGGCCCTCGCCGCGGCCGGGCTCTTCCTCCTCGGCGTGGCCCTGGCCCCTCGCCGCTCGTCGCGAGCCGGTCAGCGGCGCGACGCCACGGCCGGAGCGGCGGCCTCCCGCGCCGGGGCCTGCCTTCTCCTGGCCCTCCTCCTCGACCACGCTGCGACGGGCTGGAGCGTCCTGGAGCCCGAGCCGGCCTGGTCGCCCCGCACGACGGCTCGCCTCCTCGACGCCTCGCCGAGGGCGTTCGTCCTCGAATCGGGGGGCGTCGACTGGATGCGGCACCCCTCCGTCTACGACGCCGCGGGGACCGACCGGATCGGGCCCGGAATCCGCACGGGGCGGCGGGGCTCGGTTGCGGCCGCCCTCGTCCTTGTGTTGGGATGCGTAGCCGCCGGCGCTCGGCTCGTCCGGAGGTCCCGCTGATCGCGTTCCCCCGCGCGTCCTCGGTCCAGCCCTCTCCGCTCCATGACCACACGAAAGTTCTTCTGCACGTTCCCGCAGAAACTGATCAGCGAGCCGCTGATCTCCCACACGCTCGGAGCGAAGTACGACGTCGTCCCGAACATCCGCGCGGCGAGCATCTCCGACTCGCAGGCGCACGTCGTGGTCGAGATCGAAGGGGACGAGGACAAGATCGAGGAGTCGGTGGTGTACCTCAGGGACCGCGGCGTCGAGGTCGCCGAGATCCGCGAGGGCGACGAGCTGCCCAGCTTCTGAGCATGCGCGTGAAGGCCGTCCTCCGCGCATCGTCGGTCGCCGCGGTCGTGCTCGCGAGCGCGTGCACCGCCGTCGATCCGTTCCGCGCGGCCGAGGAGCGCGTCCCGCCCGCCGTCGGCGCGGTCGTCTCCGAGCATCCGCTCGCGACCAAGGCGGGTCTGCTCGTCCTCGAGGCCGGCGGCAACGCGGCGGATGCCGCGGTCGCGACGGCGCTCGCGCTGGCGGTCGTCTACCCGCAGGCCGGCAACCTCGGCGGCGGGGGATTCGCGGTGTGGGTGCCCGCCCCGTCCGACGACGCTGAGAAGAACCGCCCCGCGACGCTCGACTTCCGCGAGATCGCCCCCGCCGGCTACGGCGTCGACCTCTACGTCGACGAGAGCGGCGAGGTCGTTCGATCGCGCTCGCTGACGACACCGCTCGCCGTTGGCGTTCCCGGGTCTCCGCGCGGGCTCTACGAGCTGTACCGCATGCACGGCTCGCGGCGGCTGTCGTTCACGCAGCTGAGCCAGGGCGCGATCCGGCTGGCCGAGGACGGCTTCGCGGTCGACGAGTGGCTCGCGCGGGACCTCGCGCGCTCGACGACGCGTGCGAAGCTGATGGCGGACCCCGGCGCCGCCGCGGTCTTCTATCCCGACGGCGAGCCTCTCGCGGTGGGCGAGCGACTCGTCCAGCCCGCGCTCGCGCGCACGCTCCGCATCCTCGCCCAGAGCGGCCCCGACCGCTTCTACGGCGGGCCGGTCGCGCGCGCGATCGTCGAGGACCTGCGCGACGCGGACGAGCGCATGGGAAGCGTCGCGGGGGACCGGCTGATGAACCTCGACGACCTCGCGGCCTACCGCGTGACGTGGCGCGAGCCGCTCGTCGCTGTGCTGCGCGGCTACGAGTTCATCGGCATGGGGCCGCCGAGCTCCGGCGGGGTCGCGCTCTTCCAGATCCTCGGGATCCTCGACGGCCTCCCGCTCGACGTCGAGCGTCGAAGCGCGCTGGAGCGCATCGAACTCGGACTCGCGGACCCGCCCCAGACGGGTCGGCTCGGCAACGTCGATCCCGATGCGGAGACGCCGCTTCCCGGCCCGTCCGGACTCGACGCGCGCGGCGTCCACTGGTGGATCGAGGCGATGCGATTCGCCTTTGCCGATCGCGCGGTCCACCTCGGCGACCCGGACCACGTCGACGTTCCCGTCGACGAGCTGCTCGATGCGAGCTGGCTGGCGCGGCGCCGCGTGTCGATCGGCGAACGCGCGCGACTCGACGCCGCCGCATGGGCCCCGGCTCCGCGCGCCGAGTCGCTGGAGACGACGCACCTCTCGGTCGTCGATCGCGAGGGCAACGCGGTCTCGCTGACGACGACGCTCAACGGCAGCTTCGGCAGCGGCATCTTCGTCGACGCCGCCGGGTTCCTCCTCAACAACGAGCTCGACGACTTCTCGATCCGGCCGGGCACGCCGAACATGTACGGGCTCGTCGGCTCGGCGGCGAACCAGCTCGCGCCGGGCAAGCGACCCCTGTCCTCGATGACGCCGGTCGTCGCGCGGGACGGCAGCGGGCGCGTCGCGCTCGTGATCGGCGCGCCGGGCGGTCCGCGGATCATCACCGCCGTCGCCCAGGTCGTGCTCAGGATCCTCCTGTACGACCAGTCGCTCGTCGACGCGATCCGCGCGCCGCGCCTTCACCAGCAGTGGAACCCGGAGGTGACGAGCTTCGAGGACGGGTGGGATCCGTCGCTCCTCGACGTCCTCGTGCGTGTGCACGGTCAGCCGATTCGATCGTCGGGCGGGCGGACGTTCGCCTCCGTCCAGGGGATCCTGGTCCAGCCGGACGGCACGGTCGACGCCTACAGCGACCCGCGCCGCGGCGGCGCGGCGGGCCTCGAGGGAGAGGATCCGATGCGGCCGGCGCGCCCGATCGAGTAGTCGAGCCAGCGAGCGAACGACCCTAGCCGGGTTCAGAGCGTCCGCG
>JBCCSK010000416.1:0-5064 GCA_039200205.1 Planctomycetota bacterium | reverse complement strand
GGTCATTCCGCGCCGTTCTTGGGGTGAAGCCGCGCTGGGCGCCTCACATCGCGGCTTCACCCCAAGAACGGCGCGGAATGACCCCACGATTCAGCGCGGGCCGGTTGGATGGAGGCGGTCCACCTTCCCCCGGAGTCGAATGAACTCAGCGCGTCCCGCCCTTCTGGCCCTTCTCTTCGGCCTCGCGATCGGAGTCGGCATCGGCTTCGTCCTCGGCGGACGCCCCGACGGCGGCGTGCGTGCCGCTCCGGCGACCGTCGAGCGCGGGACGGCCGTCAGCCGCGGTGCTTCCCCCACCGTCCGCGACGACCGTGGGGCCGCGACGCTCGCCACCGTGAGCGCGCCGGACGCCTCGACGACCGCCTCCGTCGACGACGGGATCGAGGGCGCCGCGCGCGCGGCCAGCGCGGGCGTCGGCGCGCGCGTCACGGCGACGTTCGAGGGCGACGACGCGGCCGACTGGACCGAGAGCATCAGCGGCACGGTCGTCGGCCCCGACGGCGCCCCGCTGGAGGGAGCGACCGTCGCCGCGCAGGCCGACGGGCCGAGCCGAACGCGCCTCTCCGCCGTCCGGTCGACGAGCTCGGTCGGACGCGCGTACGAGGGGCCCGACTCGATCGACGATGCGCTGGCGGAGCGAGCCGAGAGCCTCATTCGCTCGCGCCGCGGCCTGCGTACGGCGACGACGGACGCGGCCGGCGCGTTCGTGCTGGAGGGACTGCCGCCTGGCAAGAACTCCCTTCGCGCTTACGCGGACGGCCTCGTCTTCGATCGAGTCGAGATCTACACGGGCGAGACGGCGCGACTCAAGGGTCAGCCCGTGGGCGCGTTCCGGCTGGAGGTGCTGCTGCCGGACGGCAGCACGCCGGACGAAGCGGTCGTCGAGATCATCGAAGAGCGACGCTCGCAGTTCTACAAGTGGTCGCGTGAGGAACCCGAGGTGCGCCTCGAGAGCCGCGCCGCCAACCTCAAGGTCCTCGCGGGGAACGTCGAGCGGCTCGACTGGCGCACGTACGCGAGCGACTACGCGTCGAAGGAGACGCGGATCGAACTCGCCCGCGACGGCGAGGGGCCGCACGTCGTCGAGCTCCAGGCGCGGAGTCCGCTGCGCGTCGTCGTCTCGGACGAGTCCGGGCTTGAGCCCCCCCTCCGCTCATGGGTCAAGGTCGTGCCGGCAGCGCGCGCCGAGGCCGACCTCGACAGCGCGCTCGACGAGTCGGAGAAGCTCGATCGCGGGGACACCGCCGCGTTCACGGCCCCTGACCTCGCCGCCGGCTCCTACGTCGTCGCCGTCGGTCGCGGCGAAGGCGACCCGGAGGTCACGGACACGGTCGAGGTGACCGCCGGTGGAACCGAGCACCGGGTCGTCCTCGGAGCCGTCGACATGGAGCGGTTCGTCGTCGCTCGCTGCGTCGGGCCCGACGGTCTGCCGCTCGGCGACGTTCGCTTCTCCTACGAGATCACTCGCGAGAGCGGAACGAACTCGGGGGGCGCGAACGCGACCGAGCGGGCTCCGGGCGAGTACTGGCTGACGTTCTCGGGGCTCTCGACCGCCGGGCGTGCCGAGCCGGGCGTCAAGGTCATCCTGTCGGCGGACTCGAAGTCCTACGGCAAGATCGATCGCGAGCTCGCGCCCGACGAGAGCGAGGTGCTCGTGGAGTTCCGACCGACGTGCTCGCTCGTCGTCCAGGTCGACGGGGATCTCTCGGTGGGGTTCACGGTCTCAGCCACGCTGATCGAGGACGACGAGGACGAGAACCGGTTCAACGGCTACTCCTACGGCAACGAGCGGACGCCGATCGACGAGACCGGCCACGCCGAGCTCACCGGACTCCAGCCCGGGCGCTACCGCGTCTCGCTGTACAAGGGCAGCGACCGGCGGAGCTGGTCCGCGCCCGCGATGAACGAGGAGGTGCAAGTATCGCCGACCGGAGCGAACGTCCGCTTCGTCGCGCCGTCCTTCCACGTCGTGCAGGTCTACGCCCCCGACGTCGAGGTCGGGACGACGATGGTGATCCAGAAGGCCGGCGACTCGGAGTACACCTTCAGCCAGGACTGGTACAAGGAGATCGACGAGGAGCACCGCGTCGTGTTCAGCAACGTTCCCGCCGGCGACTACGTCATCACGTGCTGGGGAACGACGCAGTGGAGTCAAGACGTGACCGTCCCTTGCGGCGAGGTCCTGTTCGAGCCGCAGGAGATCAACGCGTACGAGGTGATGTCGGTCGAGCCCGACAAGCTCGCCGCCGAGGCGGGCCTGCAGAAGGGCGACGTCGTCACCGCGATCGATGGCAAGGCCTTCGAGGGCAACACGTTCTACTCCCTGCTGCAGCTCGGACTGAGCAGCGGCGAGGCCGTCGTCTTCACGGTGCAGAGGGGTTCGACGGCCGTCGAGATCTCCCTCGGGCCGATCGAGAACAAGGTGAACGCCTGGCAGGCCGTCGGCGTGAACTGGCGCCCGCGGTCCTACTGATTCGACACACTCACTCGTCGCGGTCGAAGCGTCCCGCCCAACCGAGACGGTCGCGCAGACGCCGCCACGGATCGAACGACGGGATCGTCAGCAGCGGATAGGGCTCGCGCGCTGGCGCGAGCCTCACCGCGTCGCCCTCGACGAGCTCCGCGACCTGGCGGCCGTCGACGTCGACGGTGACCGCCCCCGCCGTATCGATGACGCGCGCCTCCAGCGCCGCGTCGGGATCGAGGACCAGCGGGCGGTGCGAGAGCGCGTGGGCCGAGATCGGCGTCACGACGACGGCGCGCAGCGCGGGGTCGAGGATCGGGCCGCCCGCGGCGAGCGAGTACGCCGTCGAGCCGCTCGGCGTCGCGAAGATCAAGCCGTCGGCGCGGTAGCTGGAGACGTAGAGGCCCGCGGAGACGAGGTCGAACGCCGCCATCGACGGCGTCGTGCCGCGCGAGATCACGACGTCGTTCATCGCGGGCTCCGGTCCGAGCTCGGTTCCGTCCGCCCGCTCGACGCGCGCCTCGAGGCGCATGCGGTACTCGACGAGCGCCCGGCCCTCGACGACCTCGGCGAGACCCTCGCGCCAGGCGGAGCCCTCGAGCGACGCGAGGAAGCCGACGCGCCCGAAGTTCACGCCGATCGTAGGAACGGGAGCGGCGTGGAACAGCCGAGCGGCCGTGAGCACGCTGCCGTCGCCGCCGAGCACGACGACGAGATCGGGATCGCGCTCGGGCGTGAACGAGCGGCCCTCGGCGAGCTCGCGGACGTTGGGCTGGACCTCGACGGCGGCGCCGTGCTCCTCGAGGAAGCGCGGAACCTCCTCCAGGGCGTCCTGGACGTCGGCCTTGTCACCGTCCGCGAGGACGAGGACGGAGTGCGTGGGCGGAGCGACCCACCGCTCGGCCCCGACCCCGTGAACGGGCCCGTCGCTGGCGCGGGTCATCGCGTCTCAGGCACGCTCGACGCGGAGCGCCCCGAGGACCTGCCGAACGGTGCGCTCGACGCCGTCCGGATCGAGGCCCACCGACGCGAGCTGTTCCTCGCGCGACGTCATGTGGTCGACGTAGCGGTCCGGGATGCCGAGGACGCGCACCTGGGCGAGCGATCCGTCGCCCGGGATCCGCGAGGCGGCCTCCAGGACGGCGGAGCCGAACCCGCCGGCGCGCTGGTGGTCCTCCAGCGTCACGATGTGCCGGAAGTCGCGCGCGGGGCGCGCGAGCAGCTCTTCATCGAGCGGCTTGGCGAAGCGCGCGGCGACGACCCCGATCGTCAAACCGTCGGCCGCAAGTCGCGCGGCCACGTCGAGCGCGGTCGCGACCATCGAGCCGTACGCCCACACGACGAGCCCGCCGGGCTCGCCGTCGCGGAGCACCTCGGCGCGGCCGATGCGCATCTCCTCGCGCTCGGCGCGCGGCACCTCTTCGCGGATCGGCGCGTTGCCGCGCGGGAAGCGGACCGCGGTCGGGCCGTCGTGCTTGAGCGCGAGCCCGAGCATCCGATCGACGTCCGTGCCGTCGCGCGGCGCGGCGAGCGTCATGTTCGGGAGCGTGCGCAGGTAGGCGATGTCGAACACGCCGTTGTGCGTCGGGCCGTCCTGGCCGACGGGCCCGGCGCGGTCGAGGCAGAGCACGACCGGAAGGTTCTGGAGCGCGACCTCCTGGAAGACCTGGTCGTAGCCGCGCTGGAGGAACGTCGAGTAGATCGCGGTGACCGGGCGCAGCCCGGCCTTGGCCATCCCCGCCGCCATCGCGACGGCGTGCTGCTCGCAGATCCCGGTGTCGTGGAAGCGCGCGGGGAAGCGTTCCTCGAAGCGGTCGAGGCCGGTCCCCGAGGGCATCGCCGCCGAGATCGCGTGGACGCGGACGTCGCGCTCCGCGTGGTCGATGAGAGCGTTCGCGAACACCTTGGTGAACGCGAGGGGCTTCGGCGCCCCTTCCGCGCCCTTCGCGGGCGGCTCGATCTTGTTCGCGACGGGCGGCGCCTTCTTCGGCGCGGCCTTGACCGCGTGCACGCGCTCGGGGTGGTTCGGGCCGTCCGGGTGGCCCTTCCCCTTCTCCGTCAGCACGTGGAGCATCACCACGCCGTCGAGCTCGCGGACGCGGGTCAGCGTCTCGACGAGCCCCTGCACGTCGTGCCCGTCGACGGGTCCGACGTAGCGCACGCCGAGCTCCTCGAACACGTGGCCGGGAACGAACACGTGCCGCAGGACCTCGCCCACGTCGTCGAGCGCCTTGTCGACGCGACGGCCGATGACGGGGATCGCCTGGACGAGACTCTTCGTCTCCTGGCCCGCGCGCTGGACGAGGCGGCTTCCGCGGAGCCGCGTCAGGTATTTCGACAGTGACCCGACGGACTTCGAGATCGACCACTCGTTGTCGTTGAGGACGACGAGCAGCTTCTGCCGCGTCGCGCCCGCGTGGTTGAGCGCCTCGAAGGCGACGCCCGCCCCGAGCGACGCATCGCCGATGACGGAGACGACGTGCGCGCCACTTCAAACTTTGCAAAGTGATTTTTGATCTGTGTGGAATCTCTGGTGAGTGTATCGATTTGGAACGTTCCCGGCACTATTCCCTCTGTGGTACTGGATATTTTCTTATGAT
>JBCCSK010000415.1:0-5100 GCA_039200205.1 Planctomycetota bacterium | reverse complement strand
CTCGCGCGGACGGTCCAAACCGGGTTTGGGTCGTCCGCCCGCGCCCGATCCTCCCTGTGGGGCTGCGGTCGCTCGGGTGAGCCGTCGACGCTCAGGGCAGCACGCGCAGGCTGATCACGTTCGACGCGTAGTCGTACGGATTCGCCGTGATCGCGCAGTGCACCATCGTCGTTCCGACGAGGCCGCTGACGTACGCCGGGTCGAGGCGGACGTTGATCGTCGCCTCCCCGTTCGCGTCGAGCACACCGAGCTGGTTCTCGAACACGGTGCCCTGGGCGTCGCCCAGTCCGTAGCGCGTCCAGCGATCGAAGTTGATCGGGACGAACAGTCCGCCGAGATCGAACCCGTTCGACGTCCCGGAGAGCGTCGAGAGGAGGAAGTAGGTTCGGCCGGCGAACGGAGTGCCCGGGCGGAACTGGATCCGCTGGACGTGGCCGACTCCGACCGAGCCAGTGGAGCGATCCGCGGTGAGCG
Source organism: Planctomycetota bacterium (assembly GCA_039200205.1). Classification (GTDB taxonomy): domain Bacteria; phylum Planctomycetota; class UBA1135; order UBA1135; genus Saltatorellus. The sequence goes on along the minus strand of JBCCSK010000415.1, from coordinate 4,626 downwards.
GTGCGAAGCGCCGCACGAGCGCGACCCAGTCCTCGGATCGGCTGTTCGGGGGATCCCCGACGTTCTTCCAGCCGCCGCTGCCGAGCGGGATCGGGGAGCCGACCTCGACGCCGTTGCGTGGGTCGAACCACTGGACCTCGAACGGATCCGTGAACCCCTGCAGGTTCAGCTGGCCGGTGTTCGACGCGCGGGGGTAGTAGATCGCGTAGACCTCGCCGGGCAGCGCGTAGACCTCGGCGCCGCCGAAGTTCGACGACTCGTTCCGGACGAAGCTATCGCGCGGCTCCATGTCCCAGAAGGGCAGGTTCTGCTCGACGAAGCGCCGTGCGTAGCCGACGTAGCGCCACATCTCGTCGCGCGTGCGGAAGTCCTCCAGCGAGAGGTCTCCGCCGAGCGGCAGGTCGTGCCAGCCGAAGTAGAACTCGACGCCGCCCCCGCTGAAGAGGGCGTCGTAGAGGACACGCTTGCGCGTATCGACCGCGTTCGTGTCCGTCAGGCCGATCTGCCACGGTCCCATCTCGTCGGCGTCGACGATCCAGGGACGACCCGCCTGGGCCGTCCACTGCCGGACGAGCTCGACCTGGGTGTCGGTCTGGTTCGGATCGAACTGCAGCGACGCGGCGTCGAGGTCCGGGTTGTTGAGCAGCGCCTGGAACATCGCCAGGTCGTTCGGGTTGTTATGGACCGCGATCGCGTGCTCGTCGGCGTCGAGGCGCGTGATCCAGTCCGCGAACTGCGCGACCCGATTGGCGGTGTAGTCGTTCTCCTCGCACACGTTCCAGCGGACCGCGGGGTGGTGCCCGAAGCGCGCGATCATCTCGCGATAGAAGAGGCGTCGCTCGGTCCCGAGCGTGCCGTTGTCGAGCCAGAGCTCGTTCTCGATCTCGGTCTCGTTCAGCACGAGCGACAGCGAGATTCCGCGTCGCTGCGCGTGCTCGAAGACGACGTTCCACTGACGCAGCCGGCTGGTGTCGTAGTGGAGCTTCTCGAACGACCGGCGCCGCGGACCGAGGAACGGATAGACGTCGTTCCCGTCGCCGCCGAGGTTCATGACGATCAGGAAGAGCGAGTTGACTCCTCGATCGGCGAGGTAGTTGAGCGCGCCGATCGCGCCTTTGCCGTCGTCGATCCCGTTCCCCGGATCGATCACCGGGTCGCCCGGACGCCAGTCGCCGCGGTGCGCCTCGAAGCTGTGGAGGTTGCCCTCGCCGCCCGACTTCGTGACGTCGTCGATCGCGCGCAGCGCGAGGAAGTTCTCCGGGCCGTTCGTGCCCGCCTTGACGTAGTAGGGGCCGTGGTCGAAGCGGCGGTGGTGCTTGCCCGAGTCTCGCAGATTGCCGAGTCGGAAGAAGCCGCCCTCCTCCGCGTCGATCGGGGCGACGTCGAAGTCGATGACGCGTCCGTCGATCGAGCCGACGCGGCTGCCGGCGCTCGTCTGGGTCGTCACGGCGACGTTCGCGCCGCTCCGCATGCTCGCGGTGGCGGTCCAGTCGCCGGGGACGGGCGGAAGGAAGCGGACCTTCCACAGGTTGCCGACGTCGCCCGACTGGCCGTCGGCGTCGAAGAAGCCGGGGACCTGGAGGCTCCGACCGCCGGGGCCATCGAAGCGAACCGTGAGGCGGTAGTCGAGGAAGGGGTTCGGATCGATGCCGGTCTCCGAGGCCCACGGCCCGACGAAGGTCAGCTCCATCGGCGACGCGGTGCGCGGCTGGTCCGGGGTGATCGACCACGCCCCGTTGCCGTCCGAACCAGCGTTGACGCCGGGATCGCGGACGAGGAAAGCGGCGCCGTCGATCGATGTCGAGACGATCCGAATCCCGACGACGCGATCCTGCGGCGTGACGGCGGCTCCGTTCGCGCGCCGGAGATCCTCGAAGCGGAATCCGAGCCCGTGGGCGCGCTGGCCCGCGTTCGGCCCACCGTCGGCGAGCACGGAGGTCGAGGACCACCCGTCGACGGGGACGGCGGTGCCCAGGGAGCCGTCGTCGAAGCGAGCACGGACGTGGATCGAGTCGTTCCCGCCGATCTCGAAGACGAAGAAGTCCGCCGCCGGTCCCGGTCCTGGAGTCCACTGTCCGAACGTGACCTCCCAGCCTCCCGGAGTGTCGTTGCGCACGAAGTACGACTCGAGGTTCCGACCGTCGGCGCTTCGGATCGTCGTCCCCCAGGGGTGGGCGAGGACGTCTCCGAAGGACGTGCCCGATCGCAGGTCGGCCCGAGGAACGGTCGCGCCGTTCGAGACGATCGACTCGACGTAGCTACCGCGCAGCTGAACGTCGATCTCCTCGGCCGACGCCGAAGCGGACCCGGCGATTGCGGCGACGGCCGCAGCGCACGCGAAGGACGAGGCCCGCCCGGGGCGGAGGAGACGTCGTGGGCGCCGGACGGCGCTGGGCGCGTCGACGGTGGAGAGCCTGAGCATGTGCGGATCGAAGGGAGAACGAACGAGTGCGAGCGTCGTTGGTGATCGAGGTTCGTGCGAGGAGCACGCCGGATGCCCTGGGAGCGAATTGCTCGGACGAAATCCGCGCAGGTCGCGAGAGTGGAGAAGATGGATCTCGCCACCGAGCGAGAGACTTGACTGGAGCATCCGGCTCCAAGCAGTACGCTGCGTCGATGGGACGATCGGAGGGCCGCTCGGGTTTCGGGAGCTTCCAAGATCTACGCAAGGCGCTCAAGGGCGACTCGGACGAAGCCGACGGCGAGGTGAAGTCGGGTTCATCCGGCTCCGAGGATCGCGGTTGGACGCTGGAAACGGACCACGGCGAGCACGTCGAGCTCGACGACGAAGATCTCGAAGGCCTTCCGGATCCGGAGAGTCAGATTCCTGCGCGGATCGCGCGTCGACCGGACGGCTTCGGGCCCATGGATCACGGTCCCGCGTGCTACGCGGACGTCGAGTCCGAGGAGATGGAGCTCGTCCGGTCCTTCCGGCTGAGGACGGTCTTTCCGGACGATGTCCTGGGCGAGCTGGGCTCCCTCCCTTCGGACCCGCGTCCCGAGGACCGGGAGGGGCGGCTCGATCTGCGCGGCGAGACGATCTTCACGATCGACGGGGCGGATGCCAAGGACTACGACGACGCGATCGGGATTCGTCCGCGCGACGGCGGCGGCTACCACGTCAGCGTGCACATCGCGGACGTGAGCCACTACGTCCGCCCCGGCACGTCGCTCGATGACGAAGCGCTGGCGCGCGGCACGAGCTGCTACCTGCCCGACCAGGTGATCCCGATGCTCCCCGAGGCGCTCTCCAACGGGCTCTGCTCGCTCGTTCCGAAGCGCGACCGTCTCGCGTTCTCGGTCTTCATGGAGTTCGACGAGAAGGGGGAGCGTGTGGCGTCCAGCGTCGCGAAGACCGTGATTCGGAGCGTCCATCGGAACGACTACCGCATCGTTCAGGAGCTCCTCGACGGCCAGGACACCGACGAGACGCGCGAGATCGAGTTCCTGCGCGAGCCGCTCGAGCAGTTCGCCGAATGGACGCGCGTCCAGCAGAAGATCCGCGACGCCAAGGGGTCGCTGCGGATCCAGTCGCGGGAGAAGAAGTTCGTCTTCGACGAGAACCACGAGGTCTCGGCGATCGTCCACGCGCCCCGCTACTTCTCGCAGACCCTGATCGAGGAGACCGCGCTGGCCGCGAACCAGGCGGTCGGCGATCACTTCCGCGACAAGGGACTTCCGACGATCTACCGCGTCCATCCGGAGAAGGACCCCGAGGAGATCGAGCGCGTGGCGGCGATGCTCTCGAAGCACGGAATCCGCGTGCCGACCAAGGACCGACTCACGGGCCGCGACATCGGCCGCATGATCCGGCTCGCGCGGCGCAAGCCGAACGCCGAGGCGCTGGTGCAGCGGATCATGGGGCTCGTCGAGCGCGCCGTGTACGAGGTCAAGGACCACGAGGACGTCGCGACGCACTTCGGACTCGCGCGCAAGGCGTACCTGCACTTCACCTCACCGATCCGGCGCTACCCGGATCTCATCGTGCACCGCTGGCTCTACGCGGTCGAGACGCGCGAGAGCGAGGCCGCCGACGAGCTCGCGACGGAAGCGCTGCTCGACGAACTCAACGACACCGCCTCGCACAGCAGCATGCAGGCGGACGTCGCGGAGATGGCCGAGACGGCCGTGAAGGACCTCAAAGTCTGCCAGTTCATGGAGCCTCGTATCGACGAGACGTTCGACGCCAAGGTCCGCCGCGTCTCCCGCGGCGGGATCGAGGTCGAGATCGGCGAGCTCAACGTCACGGGCTTCCTGCCCGCGCGCGCGATCGGCGACCGACCGAGGGTCGACGGGGCGACGCTCAAGGTGTCGGTCGGCAAGCGCGTCCTCTCGTTCACCGAGGGCTACCGGATCGCCGTCCGCGTGAAGGACGTCGACTTCCTGCGTCTGCAGGTGATGTTCGAGCTCGCTGGCTAGCCCGACCTCGTCACCAGACTCGATGCCCAGCACGCCGAACCAGCCGCCTTCAGCGGCCTCTCGTCCGCTGGCGGCACTTTGCACGCCGAGCCTTCCTCGACGGGGCCAGAGGCCCCGCCTGCGGTGACTCGGCGCGCAAAGTGCCACCAGCGAACGAGTTCGACGCACTTGGCATCGAGTCTGGTGACGAGAATCGGGCTAGTCGCG
>JBCCSK010000414.1:0-5218 GCA_039200205.1 Planctomycetota bacterium | reverse complement strand
CGTCGATCGCGTCGACGTCGGGGAGCCCGTCGAGGTACGCCCAGGCCTCCGCGACGCAGCGCATCCCGACGTCGAAGCCGCGGTGCTCCACGGTCGTCGCACGCGCGTGCACGACCCGATCGCGGGTGAAGAGAACGCGCTCGGGCGTCGCGAAGCTCCCTCCCGCGATCCAGGCGGGAGCGCCGGCGCCGCCGTCGGCGGGCCAGGCGTCCGGATTCGTCGCGGTCCAGCCGACGAGGGTCGGCATCTCGGTCCACTCCCAGACGTTGCCGAGGAGGTCGTAGATCCCCGTGTCGGGCGTCTGTCCGCTCTCGAACGCGCCAACGGGCGTCGCCCGAAAGAGCCCGAGCTCCAGGGTGTTCGCGAGCCCGCGCTGACGCCGACCGGCGGGAAGGCGCCTCGACCGAGGCCCGGTGGCGCACCACATCCACTCCTCGAACGTCGGAAGCCGCATGCCGCGAAGCTCCGCGGCGCGGCGCGCCTCGGCGAGCGTCATCCCCACGACGGGAACGTCGCTGCGCCAGGATCCAGGAAGCGTCGCGGTCGCACGTTCGACGCTCAGGTCGCGAAACGTCGGCGGGATCGGGTCGGCCCCGTCGAAGAGGCGCCGCCACTCCCCCACGGTGACCTCGTACCGGTCGACGAAGAGATCGACCGACACGCCGACGTCGAGGGGACTGACGAGCGACGTCCGGCCACCGGGGACGAAGGCGAGCGAGTCGAGGCGCGCGATCGTCCGGGTGAGTTCGGTGCCGACCTCGGGTGCGTCGATCTCATCGGCCCCGCGACAGGCCGATGAGAGCGACGCGAGGAGAGCCGCGACGAGGGCGACCCTCAGGCGAACCGATTGCACCATCGGCGCGAGTCTACGTTGCTTCTGTTCCTCCAACGGAGACTCGCCGCGTCCTCACAGCCGGGGCAGCAATCCCCGATTCTGCTGCCCAGGCCTTGAGCCGATCCCGCTGACGCGGGTGCAGCGTCAGAACTCGGGATCCGAGACGAAGATCTCGACGCGCCGGTTCAGTCGCTTCGACTCCGCCGAGTCGTTCGGACGGAGCGGCTCGTGCGGCCCGAAGCCCATGACGACGACGTCGGAGGTGTCGATCGTCGAGTTGCTCGTCAGGAAGCTGCCGACGGAGACGGCGCGCTCGGCGGAGAGCTGCAAGTTGCCCTTCGGGAAGCGCTCCATCGTGCTCGGCTTGCGCACCGGATCGGAGTCGGTGTGGCCGCGGACGAAAATCGTCCCGTGCGCGCTCGCAGCGATCTGGGTCGCGATCGTGCGCAGGGCTTGCGTACCGTCGGCGCCAAGCTCGGCTGAGCCCGAGTCGAAGAGGATGCGGTCCTGGATCATCAGAACGTAGCCCCCGTCGACCTCGAAGCGTTCGACGTCCTTCACCGGCCCGTCGAGCTCGCCGACCATCCGAGAGAGGTCGTCGATCCGTGTTCGCAGCGCGGTGTCCGTGCTCGCGTTGAGGAGCGACGACTGCCGTTCGCGGGCGTAGCGCTCCTGCATACGCGACAGCTCGGCGTTCTTCTCGGCGAGCTGACGCTCCAGGTCGAAGACCTGGCTCTCGTAGTCCTTCGCCACCTGACGCGTGTAGGTGACCTCCTGCGGTGTCGCGCAGGCCGCCGAGAAGACGACGGCGCCGAGGACGGCCGATGAGACGACGTTGCGGCGGAACGAATTGGCGTTCGACATGTTGTTTGGTTCGACGTGTGCAGCGATGGCCGCGGAGCCGCGGCCAGGCTGGACGCCCACTCGGCCGGCGGCCGTTCGACGAACGGCCAATGCCCGGCGCGGGCGACCCCCTCGGAGGCGAACCTAGCGATCGCGGACGCCGGATCGAAGCGTCACGTCCACGTTCTTCACCCCCCTTCCGTCGCCCCTGGGGGCCCGTCGACGTGGCTGTCTTCCTCGGCGAAGTCCCGGACGGCGGGCATCACCAGCTCCTGGACGAGGATGATCACCGTGGCCGCCAGGGGAACGGCGATCAGGAACCCGAAGAGCCCGAGCGCGGAGCCGCCCGCGAAGACGGCGACGAGGATGACGACCGGGTGGAGGCCGAGGGAGTCGCCGAGGATCTTCGGGATGAGGACGTAGCCCTCGAGCGTCTCCGCGATCACGAAGATCGGCGCGATCCAAAGGAGCGCCTCGACGACCTCCATGCTCTGGAGCCCGATGAGGTACGTCACGACGAAGCCGATCATCGGCCCGACGAACGGGACGAGGGACAGGAAGCCGCTCGTCATGCCCAGGAGGAACCCGTGGGGCACGCCGGCGATCGCGAGGCCCGCGGCGATGACGAGCCCCTTGAGGAAGCAGATGAGCAGGCGGCCGCGGAAGAAGTTCGCGATGACCGAGCCGATCTTCCGCGCAATCCGGGTGACGCGCTCGCGCTCCGCCTTGGGGACGTAGCCGCGGATGAAGTCGTGGATCCGCTCCAGTTCGAACAGCAGGAAGTACGTGTAGACGGGCAGCAGCACCACGAAGCCAAAGACGCTCATCACGCCGCCGAACAGGCGCCTCAGGAAGCCGAACACCGAGCCGACGACCACCGGGAGCCCCCCCGTCGCCTCGACGCGAGCGCCGAGGTCCTTGGCCCAGGAGCGCAGGAGCCGCCGCACCGTCAGCTCCTCCTCTTCCTCGGCGACCTCCTCCGCGGCTTCGATGGTCTCCAGCGCGGCGGCGGCGGCAGTGGCCTCCTCCGGGAGGGGCTCTCCCTCCGGCTCGCTCGGCGGGACCGCCTCCTCACCGGTCGCTTCCTCGTCGCCGAACACGCCGTTCCACCAGCCGTCGATGTCCTCGAGAACCTCGTCGATCCGGCGCTCGGCCGCCGCGACGGGATCCTCGCCGCCCGGCGCGGGCGTGAAGGCGCGCGCGACGACCTGCTCGGCCTGGAAGGCGACGACGACGACGCTGATCGTCGCGATGAGCGCGAAGGCGCCGAAGATGATGTTCACCGCGGCCTTGCGGCCCATCCCCTTGCGCTCCAGCCAGAGGACCGCGGGCCGCAGCACGTAGGCGAGCAGGTACCCGAGGATCAGCGGATTCAGGACGTCGCGGAGTGCCCAGGCGATCCAGGCGAGGAGCGCCGCGAGGAGCGCGAACGCAATGTTGCGGTGGGTCTTCGAGAGACGCTCGAGCATCAGGCGAGCCCCCCGTCGCCCTCGGGGGGATCGGTGGGCCGGAGTCCGAGCTCGTGCGGAAGGCGCAGCTCGTATGAGCGGATGAACACCTCGTCGAAGTCGTACCCGTCGCGGAAGTCGTCGATCGTGTCGGAGTCCTGACGCCGGAGCAGCTCGCTCTCGACGAGGTTGAAGACGATCCGCCCCCAGTCGAGCGTGTTCTCGATCCCCCAGGTCCGCCAGACCTGCGCCGCGAGCGGACCGAACAGGTGGGTCGCGTGCTGGCGCATCCCCTCGAGCAGCTCCTGGCCGGTGACGTGCTTGTTGCCGCCGCTCTTCGCGAGCGAGGCCTCCTGGGACTTGGCGACACGGTCGAGGGCTTCGAGGAGGAAGTGGTAGGCCTCGAAGCGATACCGAGGGTCCTTCTTCCAGACTTCGCGCAGCGGATCGGTGCCCATCGTCGTCCCTCAGCTCGTCGATGCCGCCGACAGCGCTCGTTCGACGAGCCCCTCGGGCGACAGATTCAATCGAAGGTCCTCGCGGGCTCCGAGCCAAGCATCGGCGATCCTCCGACGCGAGCCTTCCCGCTCGAATCGATCGGAAGAGGCGAGGCCGCGCGCGAGACGGCCGTGGCGGAGCCGACTCTCGTCGACGCCGGCGAGGCTCCTCTCGACGTCCGTCAACAGCTCGAGCCCGACGTCGAGGATCGTCTCGGCCCGCGTCCGGCGCTGCACGAACGCCGTCCGTCCGGGGAAGTCGCCGCGCTGGTCCCAGAGCTCCGCCGCGACCTCGTGAGCGGGCGCGGCGCCGCCCAGCGCGCGGGCGACGAGCTCGGCCATCGCGGGCACACCTCGCGCGTGGAGCTCGAGCGCGCCCCCCGGCGATCCACTCGCGCTGCGCACGAGCGCCTCGAGATGCGCGTCGTCGCCGTCGTAGGCCCCGGTCGCGCGCACGACCGACGCGCAGTCTTCGGCGCCGAGCGGCTCGAAGCGCACGTCGACGACGCGGCTCCGAACGGTAGCGAGCAGCGCGCGCGGGCGCGCGGTCTCCAGGATCAGGTGAACGCCGGGACGCGGCTCCTCGAGCATCTTCAGGAACGCGTTCTGCGCCGCCTCGTTCATCCGATCGGCCTCGCGGGTGATGACGAACTTCCCGCGACCCTCCGCAGCGCGAAGGGCGAGGAACGACTCGATGCTCTGCCCCTGGTAGGCCGTCTGCGGACGCTCCCCCCGCTCGGCGACGAAGAAGATGGTCACCTCGTCCTGCTCGTGCTCCCGCGCATCGACGACGAAGTGATCGGGGTGAGAGCCCGCGAGCGCGCGGGTGCACGCCCCGCACTCGAGGCACGGTTCACTCTCGCCACGCTCGCAGGTGAGCGTCGCGGCGAGCCACCGCGCGGCGCGGAACTTCCCGATCCCCGCCGGTCCCCGGAACAGGAGAGCGTGGGGAAGAGCGCCCGCGCGCGCGGATGCGACGAGGCCCGCGAGCACGTCGTCGTGGCCGACGGGACGGACCAGCTCAGGCACGGCTCGCCTCCGTCGAACGGGCAACGACCGCGTCGAGCACGCGCGTCGCGACCTCGGCCTCGTCGCCGCTGGCGTCGACGGTCACCGCCGAACCCGTCCGGGCGACGTACTCCGCGAGCCCCGCGGAGACGCGGCGGAAGAACGCCGGCCCGCGCCCTTCGAAGCGGTCGCTCGCTCCCCCGGTCCGCGCGACGGCCCTCGCGTAGGCCTCGTCCGGGTCGAGGTCGAGGACGATCTCGACCGTCGGCGCGGGCGCTCCCGCCCACCGTCGCAGCATCGAGAGCAGCTCGTCGTCGTCGAACGCGAGCGCGCCGCGCTCCGGCGCCGGCCGATCGCCGGTTCCCTGGTACGCGAACGTCGACGGGTGGAAGCGCTCGACGACGACGTCGCGCCCCTCCTCCAGCGCCGGCGCGACGACGCGCTCCAGCATCTCGCGGCGCGCCGCGGCGAAGAGCAGCGCGAGCGTCCCCCGGCCGAGTTCGACGTCCGGGTCGAGCACCAGCGCGCGGATCCTCTCGCCGCCGGCGGTACTGCCGGGCTCGCGCAGGTGCAGCGGCGGGGGCGCG
>JBCCSK010000413.1:0-5257 GCA_039200205.1 Planctomycetota bacterium | reverse complement strand
GCTCGACCCCGCGACCGGCAGCGCCCCCTACGGAGGCGACTCGTTCCCCGTGACGTCCCGCCGGCCGCGACTCCTCGGCGTCGCGCCCGGTGCGTATCGCGTCGTGCCGATGCCCGGCGAAGTGGAGCCGGGGGTGGTGCGCGTGCTCGGACCCGGGCACGTCCCGGAGGTCGAGCTCGCGCTCCTCCCGCGCTGAGGCCGTCGCGGCACCGCGTCAGAGGATAAGTGGCCCTGCACCGGGCGGCAGAGGCCACTCGAACGTCACTCCCGGCCCGTTCACGTCGAAGGGGCTGCTGGCCTCGTGCAGCTGGTACTCGCCGGGGGGGAGGAGGATCGTGCACCGGCCCTCGTCGTCGGTCTTCAGCCGCGCGAGGCCATCGACAAGGGATGCTCCCGAACGCTGGATCTGCACGTCGCCATTCGTGAGCGGTGATCCGTCGCGATGGACCTCGATCGCTCCTGCGTGCAGGTCGACCTCGATCTCGACGGTCCGGGTCTCGTTGGCTGCGATCGAGAGCAACTCGGGCTCCAGATGGAACCAGTGGCGACCGCGCACGTGCACCTCGTACGTGCCGGGCGGGACGAGCGCAGGACCCACCGCGGCGAGGGAACCGCTCGCACGCGCGACCTCGTTCCTGATCCCCTCACCGGGCGGGAGCAGCCGGACGAACGCCTCGTCGTTCTCGATTCCCGCTGCCTCGATGCGGAACGTGATTCGCGCCGGGATCGGTCCAGGGAATCCGTGCTGCTGGTCGAGATCGACGCCCTCCACGAGCTCGAACGTGCCGAGTAGCGTCCCCTTGTCCGCGCCCATTGCGTCGGCGTAGATGGAGTTCCCGGGACGAACGATGTGCAGCTCAATGGGGCCGGGGCGGAGTCTCCCGAACTCGAAAGCGCCGCCCACGCCGACGGTCGCGGTCGCCCATGAGCGGACGCCCAGAGCGCGCGCATCCATACGTTGCAGTACGACGCGCCAGCCGCTCAGGGAAAGACCCGCAGGCTCCCGCACCGACCCCCGAACCATGGACCCTCGTGGGAGGACGACCTCGACGAACGGCGCCGCCTCCTCCGCGACGACGTCGAACGCAGCGCACTCTCCCGTGACTTGCCCGAGCGCTCCCGCCACGACGAGGTAGCGACCGGGAGAGGGGGAGGGGGCGAGCGTGAACAGGCCGTGCTCGTCCGTGCTGGTCAGCGCCACCTCCCACCGGAAGGCCGATGCGGGACTTCCGTGGGCCTTCGACGGCAGGATCCGCTTCTCGGGGGAGTCCGACTCCTCGGCCGGGCGCACGAGACGCACCTCGACGTCTGCGAGCGCCGCGCCGTCGGGATCCACGACGACACCGCTGATGCCCGCCGCGCCCACGAGCGTGCAGTCCAACGTGCGCGTCTCGCCCGCAGCAAGCCCCTCCAGCTTCAAGAGCGCCCGCCCTTCCTCAGCCACGATCTCCAGCCGCAGGTCCCCCGCGGGCAGTCCGGGCACGACGCCGCCTGCGGGCGCTGGTCCGTCCTCGTGGACGACGACTCGTCGCGTGCCGCCGGAGCCGAAGTCGAAGAGCGCAGCGACCTCGAAGTGGTCGACCTCGGCTCCTGACGCATTGCGTACGTCGAGCGCCACCGCGGCGCCGCCCTCGAGGCGGGCACGCACCGTGTCGCCCGGCAGGACGTCCTGCTTGGTCCACGTGCTGAACCTGGGGTCGTCGACCGTCACTACGAACGGCCCCTCACTCACAGAGTCGAATCGGACGAATCCCGCTCGTCCGACGCTGGACGGAGGGACGCTCGTCCCGTCGGGTGCCGTCAGGCGGACGTGGTCCGGATCGGGCGTGAGGTGCGGGAAGCGTCGAGAGCGAGCACGTACGGTGATCCGTTGGCTCGCCGCATCGAGTCCGGCGAACGTCACGTCGGCGGTCACGACGTCTCCGGCGACGACGTCCACGACTGGGCCCTGAGGCAGTCGAGCGCTCCCTGCGCCGACGCTCAGTCGTACTCCTCCGGGCGGTAGGCCAGCGATGCAGAAGGTCCCCGTAGCCGGGTGGAACGTCGCGCGTTCACGCACGAGCTCTCGACCGCCCATGCTCGGGAAGGCGGCGTTGTCGAGCTCCTCCGCGTAGAGCCATACGTCCTGACCGACGAGGGCCGTGCCGCCTGCGTCCAGCACGCGGCCCTCGATCGAACCGGCACGCTCGAGATCGATCGTGCCGACGTCCTTCGTACCGTCTGGGCCGAGCGAACCCCAGCGCCACGCCGCACGCGCGTGTTCTGGGGCGCGCACCGAGAGGAAGAACTGGTATGCGCTCGGCGGGTCGAAGGCGACGTTCAGCCGGCCCTCCCCGTCGAGCGTTCCCTCCAGGTCCTCCCAGTCGTCGGGGAGGCCGTGCGCTCGAACGCGATCCTGGTTGCCGGACGTTCCGTGTATCGTCCACGTCGCGTCCGCGGCCGGGGTCCCGTCGTCGAGCCGGAACGAGCCTGTGATGCGGAATGCGCCGGCGTTGGCCCCGAGCGTCGAGGGGGAGCCAGAGCCGGTTGCGATGGCGTCGCGGGAATCGCCCGTCGACGACAGGGCTGCGAGCTCGGGAGCGGCGTCTCGATCGACGCCGTCGGTCGGCGCGGACGCGAGGGTCACGTCCTCGGCCGGATCGCCTGGCGCTCGCCCTCCGCCCAACACCCGCGGCGCGACGATGGCGAGGCCGAAGAGCGCGCCCGCGCCGAGCACCGCTGCGACGGGGCCCGAGACCGTAGCCGTCCCGACAGCGACCTGAGCGACCTCCTCGGGCCGCGCCAGTGCCGACAGCGGCAGCGCCCAAGCGCGGCGGTCGCCGCCGCTCGCGTCGTCGAGGCGCCTCCGCATCTGCGCGAGACCCCGTGAGACGCGCTCGCTCGCCGTCGAGCCCGCGACCCCCGTCTGCTGCGCCACGTCCGCGAGCGACGCGCCCGTGACGAAGCGCAGGTAAAGCGTCGTGCGCAGAGGCTCCTCCAGCGCGGCGAGCTCGTGTACGACGCGCTCGCGGAGCTCCAGGTCGGCGAGCACCTCGTCCACCGGCGGCGCCTCGGTCGCTCGCATGCGCCCCGCCTCTCGGTCGCGCGCCGCGGCGTTCGAGCGGCTGCGGAACCGGCGCAGGCTCGAGTTGCGCAGGACAGTCGCGAGCCACGGGCGGCCCCGCTCCTTGCGTTCGAGGCTCGCGACCCACGCGTCCTGCACGAGGTCGTCGGCGGCGTCCGGGTCGCGGACGAGACTGCGGGCGAGCCGACGCAGCCAGTCGTCGCGGGCGATCAGGGATTCGATCTCGGCGGGTGTCATGGGTCTCCTCCGGTGGGGCACGGAGAGAGAGCCCGCCGACGATCGGACTTCGGCCCGATCGCCCGATTCTGTCAGGTCACCGCGGTCTCGCCCGCTGGAGCGCACCGCGCGTGCGCCAGTCCGCCCGCGAGCGCTGCGCGGATCGGCCGGATCTTGCCCAGCAGCCAGTAGAACCGCAGGCGGTCCGGGAACGGCTCGGCGTAGGTCTGGACGCGGACCGGGTCCCAGCCCGCCCCCTCGAGGAAGCTCGCGATACGGGTGACCGGAACGCCCCACGGCATCCGCGGCGCCGTGTACGCGTCGGTGACCTTGAAGCCGGACAGGGTCTTCTTCGAGAAGAACGGAGGGATCGTGTCGAAGAAGATCTCCGCGCCGGGCAGCGCCGTCGCGATGCGCCGCAGGAGGTCCTTCACCTGCGCCTCCTCGAAGTACATGAAGAGGCCGAGCGCGGTGATGAACGGCGGGCGCTTGCACTCCAGCGCGTCGAGCCACTGCGGATCGAGCGCCGAGCACGGGATCATCCGCTCCTCCTGCGCGCGGGGGAGGAGCGAGCGCCGCGTCTCCATCGCCTCGGGCAGGTCGACGCTGACCCACTGCGATCCCGGGATGCCCGTGCGCAGGCGCTGGCTGTCGAGGCCCTCGCCGAGCGCAACGACCGTTGCGTCGTCGCGGAGTCGCGCGTGGTACGCGCGCAGGAGGTCGTCCGCGGCGCGCGCGCGGATCGCGTGGAAGACGCTCGGCTTGCCGAAGTGCGCCTCGAAGTCGTAGTCGAGCGCCGCCACCAGCTCTTCGGACCACGGGTCCTCGATCAGCGCGTTCGGCAGACCGTTCTCGTGGGCGCGGTTCCAGAGCGGCCAGAGCATGGTCTCCGGGACTCCTCGAAGGTCGATCGCTACGTCACTCATGGCGCGGGAAGGGCTTGGATGGAGCGGACTGCGGTGCGTCTGTGACCGACCCTATCGGTTGAGTGAAGTGAGAGTGAGACTCAATCTCAATAAATGAAGGGCCCACCCTGTCCACAGCCGCCCGAAGGGGGCCATCAGAACTCGTATCGATCGGAGCCCCAGCGGATGAAGAGCGTCCCGCCGCGGCGGTCTGGCTCGTACTCGAACGTGGGCGCGCTCGCGAGCGTCGTGGGAGGGACGCGCTCGAGTTGGTCGGGGACCAGGTCGTCGAGGGTCGCCGGTGGAACGCCGTGCTGCTCGCGGAACGCCTCGATCGCCGCGTGGATACGGACGGCCGCCTCCTCCGCGCGGTCGAACGCCAGGCGCTGCGCGGCGCCCCGTCCGTACAGGCCCGCCGCGCCGACCGCGGCCACCAGGCCTAGGAGTCCAGCAAGGCGCGCGGCGGGGAGCACCGCCGCGTAGCTGCGCTTCAAGACGATCGAGTCGAGGAACAGGAACGCGCCCCACATCAGGACGAGGAGGAAGAGCACGCAGGCCGCCAGAACGGACGCCATCTGGACGAGCACGACGGGGTCCGTCAACAGGACTCGCTCGCCTCGCCAGTGGCGGACGATTTCGAGCGCGCCCAGCGTGAACAGGGCGATCGACCCGAACGCGGCAGAGCAGCCGCAGCCGATCCCGCCGTCCATTCGCGTGGCCGGTTCGCCGCTCTCGACATCGTCGGGCGCGTCGCCGGGCTCGTTCACTTCGCGGCCCTACGCGCCGATCAGCGTCGTCACGAGCTCCGAGAACGCGCCGGGCGCCACGTCGCGCCGCGCCTTCTGGCGGTCGAGGGCCTGCGCGCCCGCGAGGGTCGAGAGCACGAGGCGCGCGAGGTCGCGCGCCTCGACGTCCGAGCGCAGCTCGCCCGCCTCCTGGCCGCGCTCGACCGCCTCGGCGATGACCTCTTCCATCCGCCGCCAGTGCGCCTGCGTGATGCGGGCGACGTCGGAGTCGTGGGGGCTCATCTCGACCGTCGCGTTGACGAGGAAGCAGCCCTTCTTGCTCGGGC
>JBCCSK010000412.1:0-5289 GCA_039200205.1 Planctomycetota bacterium | reverse complement strand
GGGTTATGGGCCGGGCTGGAGGTCCTGCAGCTCGCCGTGTCGGCCGACACGCCGAACGCCCAGCGCCTCTACGAGCGCCTCGGGTTCGCGGCGTGGGGCCGCGAGCCCGAGGCGATCATGCTCGAGGACCGCCGCGTGGACGAGATCCACATGTGGCGGCCGCTTCGGAGCTAGTCGAGCTCCGCGGCCTTGCGGAAGGCCGCCTCGCCGCCGACGACGGGCAGCGAGATGCTGCACGAGCCGATCTCGACCGTCAGCTCGGTCCCGTCGGGCGGCTGGAGCGTGAACTCGGGGTCGGTCGCGAAGACCATCAGCCCGATCTGCTCGCCGACCGGGATGATCTGGTCGTCCGGCATCAGAGCGAAGCGAAGGTCGACGAACTCGCCCGGCTCGAGCGGAGAGCTGCTCTCCAGGTCGCCTCGGTTCTGCGGGTCGGCCCAGCCGCGCGAAATCAGGTTCTGATTGATCTCCTTGCGCTTCATCTCCGGCCCGCCGACCCACGGCAGCGAAACCAGCCACACGGAGAGGTTCGCGGCCGGCCGGTTGGACGACACCCTCAGGGTGACCTCGTAGTGCCCGGAGAGGTGCAGGGGCTCGACGAGGACCGGCGACGCGAACAGGAGTCGACCCTTCGAGCGCTCCGAGCTGGCGTGCGTACCGCCCATCGTCGACGGCTCGTCGTGGATCGTCTGCGGACCCGAGCCGCGCTCGAAGCCGAGCGTCCCGACCTCGTTGCCGTTTCCGCTCGAGTAGAGCACGACCGGCGACGCGTCCGGGTTCGGGTAGTCCGGGTAGGGGGTCGGCTTGTTCTTCTTGTCCTGCCCGCGGACGATCCAGGCACGCGGGTCCTTCTCGACGTCATTCTCGACGCCGTACAGGTAGCGCGTGAACCAGCGGTTCACGAGACGAAGCGGGGGATCGCCGCCGTGCCCTTCCTGGTGGAAGTAGCACATGACCGGGTTGCCCTGTGCCTTGAGCGCCTCGTAGATGCGCACGCTGTGCTCGGGCATCACGTTCCAGTCGTTGAACGCGTGGGCCATGAACACGGCGGCCTTCACGTTTCCGAGCTTGTTGAAGTAGTCGCGGCCTTCCCAGAACTCGTTGTAGTCGCCGGAGATCCTGTCGAGCCGTGCGTCGAGGACGTCATCGCGGACGTTCTCGTTGCACCAGTCTCGCATCGCGGGGTCGCCGCTGTGGATGAAGTCGTACAGGACGTCGATGTCCTCGCCCATGTACCCGCCGGGGTGACGGACGAGGCCGTTCGAGCGGTAGTAGTGGTAGTACGACGTGTTCGGCGCGACGGGGATGATCGCCTCCAGGCCCTCGACGCCGGTCGTCGCGGCCGCGATCGGCAGCGTGCCGTTGTACGACGTCCCGATCATGCCGACCTTGCCGGTGGACCAGTCGCAGACGACCTCCTCGTTCCCGTCGGCCGTCGTGTAGCCCTTGGCGCGGCCGTTGAGCCAGTCGATGACCGCCTTCGGCGCGAGCGACTCGTTCTCTCCTCCGACCGTCGGACAGCCCTGGCTGTACCCGGTGCCCGGCGAGGCGGAGTGCACGACCGCGAAGCCGCGCGGAACGAACGTCCGCCGGTAGGTCTTCGCGTTGAAGGGACGGAAGTCGTTGCGCTTGACCTCCGGCGGGTGCGGACGCTCCGGCGGGGACACGCCGATGTCGTGCACCGGGTCCCAGAAGAACGACGGATCGGTGCCGGAGTTGCCCCAGTAGTACGGGCTCGTCTCGTAGATCACGGGCACCTTGAGGCCCTCGGTCTTCGTCTGTCCCGGACGGACGACGTCGACGAACATGCGGTCGAGCATGCCGTCGCCGTCCGAGTCGAACTCGGTCTCGACCCAGAGGTACTCCTCGATCCACGTCGAGTCCTTGCGGAAGGCCGGGACGACCTGGGCCTCGCCGTCCTCGAAGACGGGCTTCGCCGGCTCCTGCGCGGGCGAGATCGAGGCGGCGGCGACGAGGCCTGCGGTGACGAGTGCGATGCGCTGCATGGCGAGAGAGGATAGCCGAGCGGCGCGACTTGGCCGCGACGCTTACAGGACCGGTGCGAACAGCCGGGCCGTCCGAGCTCCGAGGCGGAACCAGAGGCCCTTCTTGCGGAAGTCGCCCCGCCCGACGTCCCGCGCTCGCTCGAAGTCCGCCTCCAGCATCGCCTCGACCTCGGCCGTGAACGCTGCGTCCTCGACGAGGACGCCGAGCTCGAAGTTCAGCCGCATCGAGCGGTTGTCGAGGTTCGCGGACCCGACCATCGCGTGGCGATCGTCGACCAGCACCACCTTCTGGTGCATGAAGCCCTCGCGGTACTCGAGGATCCGGCAGCCGCTCTCCAGCACTTCGTCGTAGAAGGACCAGCCCGCGTAGAACGGCGCCGGGCTGTCGCCGTTCGCCGGGACGAGGATCCGCACGTCGACGCCCCGCAGCGCGGCGGCCTGTAGCGCGGTCGTGATCTGCGCGTCGAAGACGAAGTACGGCGTGGCGATCCAGAGCCGCTCCCTCGCACCGTGGATGAGCGCGATGAAGACGAGGCTGCACGTCTCCAGCGCATCGGCGGGGCCCGTCGGGAGCGCCAGCATCCAGCGGCTCTCGCCGGACGGCGCCGCGCGCGGCGCCCAGTTCCAGTCGGGGACGTCGTCGGTCGCCCAGTGCCAGTCCTCGAGGAACGACAGCTGGAGCGCCTGGACGATCGGCCCGTGCACGCGCATGAACGTGTCCCTCCACGGGCTCAGCCGCGAGTGCTCCCCGCGGTACTCCACGCCGACGTTGAGTCCCCCGAGAAGCGCGACGTTCCCGTCCACGACGACGAGCTTCCTGTGGTTGCGGAAGTTGAGCTGCAGGCGGTGCGCTCTCCGCGTCGTCGAGAACGAGCGCAGCTCCGCTCCGGCGTGGCGCAGCCCTCGGATGTACGCGACGGACAGCTTCCGGCTGCCGATTTCGTCGTAGAGGAAGCAAACGCGCACGCCGCGCTCGACGGCGGCGCGCAGCCTGCGACCGAGCTCGGTGCCGATCGCGTCCGCGCGGACGATGAAGAACTGCAGGAGGACGTAGTCCTCGGCGTCATCGATCGCCTGCAGGATCGCGTCGAACGTCGTGTCGCCGTCGACGAGGAGGTCCGCGTCGTTTCCGTGCAGGAAGGGCAGGCGGACGAGTCGCTCCAGCGCGACGACCATGTGCGGAGCCTCGTCGCGGTCCACGATGAAGGGCTCGCCGGCGCTGCGGAGGCCGTCGACGACCCCGTCGAAGGGCGTGTCGGTGCGCAGCCTGGCGTCGATGTAGTCCGAGTAGCGCCGCGGGCCGAAGACCCAGTAGAGCGGGACCGCGAGGAACGGCAGCGTCACCAGGAAGAACAGCCACGCGATCGTCCCCTGGGGCGTCCGGCCGTTCAGCAGCGCGTGCATGCCGGACAGCACCCCGACGATCTCGAACAGGGCGTAGACGATGCCCGCGACGGTCCAGTTCTCCATCGGCCGACCTTCGGCGCGAGCCTACGGAGGTCGCACCGAGGCCCGCGGACTTCTGACGAGATTCCGCGAACGCGCCGAGATGGCCTACGTTCGGTGGCGTATGAGCCACCGCGACCGACCCGAATCGCCCGCTGGGCCGTCCTTCCCCGCGACCCGCGTCACCGTCGGCGCGCTCGCCGTCGCCGCGTTCCTCACCGTCGGAGCGCGCGTCGGGGTGGGCCAGGAGAGCGGGGAGCGCGCGGGGCCGCCGGCCCCGGGCGCCGCGTCCGAGGAGGACGCCGCCGAGGCTCTCGCCGCCGCCTTCGGCGCCGCCGGGATCCTCGTCGATCGCGACGCGGGCGCCCTCGCTCTGCCGGTGCGTGTCGAGATCCTCAACGAGCTGCTCGAGTACCTGCTCGTCGGGCCGCTGGGTGCCGCCCACGAATCACTCTTCGTGACCGACGTCGACCCGAGCGTCCTCCAGACCGCGATCCTCACGCTCGGCGTCGAGCCCGGCACCAACGTCGACTACGTCCCGCTCGACCCGCCTCCGACGCGTGAAGAGGTTCGCGCCGGCGCCCGCACGCACGAGGTCGTCCTGCCCAGGGGCGGCGAGGTCTTCCTGTACGCGGTATGGCGTGAGTCCGCCGGGCCGAAGGACGTGGAGACTGGCGCGTTCCCGGCGGAGACGCTCCACTTCCACCGCGTCGAGGACCTCGTCCTCGATCTCGTTCGGGGGCGCACCATGCGTCGTCATCCGTGGGTCTGGATCGGTTCGCGGATGATCCCCGGGCGCCGCCCGGACGATCCCGATCAGTTCGCCGCCACGGCGACGAGCAACCTCCTCAACATCGCGTTCTTCTCGATGGGCGACACGCTCGCGACCGCGGCGCTGCCGGAATGCACGTCGCAGACGTCCTGGCGCCCCAACGTCTGGATGCTCCCCGACAAGGGGACCGAGGTCATGCTCGTGATCGCGCGCCAGAGGCTCGGGGAAGTGCCCGAGGCGTTCTCCGACGGCATCCCGTTCGCGCCCGAGCCCGTCGAAGAGACCGAGTCCGCCTCGGACGCGCAGCGATGAGAGCGGGGCGCGCCCTCGCGATCCCGAGGGACGCGCCGCCGACGGCGGCCGTCGGTGCGCTCGCTCGCCGCGTCACGAAGAGGGCGCGCGAAGCGCACGTCGCGCGCGCCATCTGTGGCGGGATCGCATCCGCCGCGCTCGTCCTGGCGCTCGTCGTCTTCGACGGCGGCACGATCGAGGATCCGGACGCGCTCGTCCTGGCCGCGTTCGCGGGTGCGCTCGCGTTCTTCGGCTGGCGCGCCTCCGAGCACCTGGAGACGGACGCGATCGTCCGGCGCGTGGACGACGTGCTCGAACTCGGCGGAGAGTTCGTCGCCGCCTACGAATCCGACCGTGAGCGCAAGGCGTCGCGCGTCGCGCAGCTCGGCGCCGCGCGGCTCGCCGGGAGCCTCCGGCGCACCGACGCGATGGAGGCGGCGATCCCGCACACGCTCGGCTTCGTCGCGCTCCCGCTCGTCGGGCTCGCCGCGATCATCCTCGCGATCGGAGCCCGCGACGCGGGCGATCGCGAGGCCGCGGGGGCCTCCGCGCGCTCGCTCTTCCTGGCCGGCGAGGTCGCGGCGCTCGTCGACGATGAGCCGGAGGAGCTCACAGAAGAGCTTCGCGACGAGATCGAGCGCGTCGCGCGCGCCGCCGTCGCGGCCGGCGGGATGCCGGGCGGAGGGCGAGGTGAGGAGATGGCCAGCGTCGCCCGCGACCTCGACCGTCTCGCGTGCGACGTGCCCGCGGGGTCGGAGCTCGCGCGCGCGCTCG
>JBCCSK010000411.1:0-5318 GCA_039200205.1 Planctomycetota bacterium | reverse complement strand
GGTACCGTTCCGACGTCGAGCTGCGCACCGGTGTGCGACACCGTATCGCCATTTCAGTCGTCGAGCAGCGGAGCTGTGTGCGGTACCGTTCCGACGTCCAGCTGCGCACCGGTGTGCGACACCGTATCGGCAGCGGAGCTGTGTGCGGTACCGTTCCGACGTCGAGCTGCGCACCGGTGTGCGACA
Source organism: Planctomycetota bacterium (assembly GCA_039200205.1). Taxonomy (GTDB): domain Bacteria; phylum Planctomycetota; class UBA1135; order UBA1135; genus Saltatorellus. Next base: position 5,132 of record JBCCSK010000411.1, on the reverse strand, counting down.
CCGTATCGCCACCCCGCATCCGGTATCCTCCCGCGCAGTCATGAAGCTGCGCCCCGTTCAACCCGAGGTCGACTTTCCCGCGCTCGAGGAGCGCGTCCTCGAGCACTGGGACCGAACCGACGCCTTCCAGCGAAGCGTCGACGAGAGGCCCGAGTCGGAGCGGTACGTCTTCTACGACGGTCCGCCCTTCGCGACGGGCCTGCCGCACTACGGCCACTTCGTCGCGAGCGTGCTCAAGGACGTCGTCCCGCGCTACTGGACGATGAAGGGCCGGCGCGTCGAGCGCCACTGGGGGTGGGACTGCCACGGCCTGCCCGTCGAGAACGAGACCCAGAAGGAGCTCGGCCTCGCGTCGAAGGCCGACATCGACGACCTCGGGATCGAGGCGTTCAACGAGGCGTGCCGCGCCATCGTTCTGCGCTACACCGAGGAGTGGCGGCGCTCGATCCGCCGGCTCGGCCGCTGGGTCGACCACGACCGCGGCTACAAGACGATGGACGCCGACTTCATGGAGTCGGTCTGGTGGGTCTTCTCACGGCTCTGGTCGGACGATCGGATCTACGAGGGGTACCGGGTCCAGCCGGTGTCGCCGGCGCTCGGCACGCCCCTGTCGAACTTCGAGGTGGCCCTGGGCCCCCAGGAGCGCGATCCGGTCACCAGGAAAGACGGGCACAAGCGCCGGCAGGACCCGAGCCTGACCGTGCGGTTCCGGCTCGAGGACGAGGACGCGTCGCTGTGGGCGTGGACGACGACGCCCTGGACGCTGCCGTCGAACCTCGCGCTCGCCGTCAATCCCGAGATCACCTACGCCAAGGTCCGCGTCGTCGAGACGGGCGAGATCGCGTACGTCGAGCCGTCGAGACTCGCCGACTACCAGGCGCGCGGCCGTATCGGCGAGACCGAGGAGCTCGAGCGCGTCCCCGGGGCGGCTCTGGTGGGACGGGCGTACAGCCCGCTGCTCCCGTACTTCGCCGAGTACGCCGAGGAGAAGGACGGCAAGCGGCAGGCCTTCTTCGTCGTCGGGGCGACCTACGTCGAGACCTCAGCGGGCACCGGGATCGTGCACCAGGCCCCCGCGTTCGGCGAGGACGACTTCGTCACGGGCCGCGAGTACGGGCTTCCGCTCGTCAACCCGCTCAGCCTCACCGGCCACTTCGACGGAAGCGTGCCCGACTTCGAGGGCCAGTTCGCGAAGGACGCCGACAAGGGGATCATCGCCAAGCTCAAGGAGCAGGGCTCGGTCGTCGACCAGGACACCTTCGTCCACCCCTACCCGCACTGCTACCGGACCGGGGTCCCGCTGCTCTACATGGCGCTTTCGACCTGGTTCATGCGGGTCGAACCGCTGCGGGACGAGCTCGTCGCGAACAACGAGACGACGCACTGGGTCCCGGAAGCGGTCGGCTCCGGGCGCTTCGGGAACTGGCTGGCGTCGGCGCGGGACTGGAACCTGTCGCGGAACCGATTCTGGGGGACTCCGCTCCCGATCTGGCGCTGTGACGAGGACCCGAGCGACATGGTCTGCATCGGGAGCCGGGCCGAGCTGGCGGAGCTCGCCGGACTCGACCCCGCCTCGCTCGACGACCTGCACCGCGACAAGATCGACGGCGTCACGTTCCCTTCGCAGAAGACGCCGGGCGGGACGATGCGTCGCGTGCCCGAGGTCTTCGACTGCTGGTTCGAGTCGGGCTCGATGCCCTACGCCCAGCACCACTACCCGTTCGAGAATCGCGACCTCGTCGAGGAGAACCTCCCCGCGGACTTCATCGCCGAGGGCCTCGACCAGACGCGCGGCTGGGTCTACACGCTGACGGTTCTGTCGACCGCTCTGTTCGAGCGGGCCGCGTTCAAGAACGTCATCGTGAACGGGATCGTTCTCGCCGCCGACGGCGAGAAGATGTCGAAGTCGAAGCGCAACTTCCCGGACCCGAACATCGTCCTGGAGTCGCTCGGAGCCGACGCCCTGCGGGTCTACCTCGCGAGCTCGCCGGTCGTGAACGCGAAGTCGCTGCGGTTCTCCGAGGACGGCGTGCGCGAGCACGTGCGCAGCGTGCTGCTGCCGCTCTGGAACGCCTACTCGTTCCTGACGCGGTACGCGGACATCGACGGCTGGGAGCCTGACGGCCAGGCGCCCGATCCCGCGGTCAACGAGCTCGACGGCTGGGTCCTCTCCCGGCTCCAGACCCTGCTCGAGGCGGTCGAGGAGCGCATGGCGCGCTACGAGCTGTTCCGCGTCGTCCCGAGCCTCCTGGAGTTCATCGACGACCTCACGAACTGGTACATCCGCCGCAGCCGACGTCGCTTCTGGCGCGGGGCGGATGCCGCCGACGACGGTGACAAGGTCAACGCTTACCGGACGCTGCACTCGGTGCTGCTGACGCTGGCGAAGGCCCTTGCGCCGTTCGTTCCCTTCGTCACCGAGGAGATCTACGGAAACCTGTCGGGCGGTGCGCTCGACTCAGTGCACCTCGAGACGTACCCGACCGCCGACCCGCGCTTCCAGAACGCGGATCTCGAACGCCGGATGGAGCTGGCGCGGACCGCGGTCGCCCTCGGCCGTGGACTCCGATCGAAGCACGACATCCGCATTCGCCAGCCGCTTCCGTCGCTGACGGTCGTGACCGCCGACGTCGGCGATCGCGCTGCGCTCGAGCGCACGGCGGAGATCGTTGCGGACGAGCTGAACGTCAAGGAGCTGCGCGTCTCCGCCGACGAGGCCGATTTCGTGACCTATGCCGCGCGCCCGAACCTCAAGGTCCTCGGGCCGAAGTACGGCAAGTCCATCGGCGCGATCAAGGACGAGGTTGGAGCGCTCTCCAGCGATGGCCTCGCGGCCGTCGTCGCCGGGGAGGGCATCCCGAGCCAGGAGATCGACGGGCTCGTCTACGACGCGTCGACGCTTCTCGTCGACCGATCGTCGCGGGAGGGCACCGTCGTCGACACCCAGGGCGGTGTGACCGTCGCGCTCGACGTGTCGCTCGACGACGCGCTCGTGCGCGAGGGGCTCGCTCGTGAGCTCGTCAATCGGATCCAGGGACTGCGGAAGGACCGCGGCCTCGAGCTGGACGACCGGATCGAGATCGTCGCGAGCTGCGACGGTGAACTGGCGGTGGCGCTACGCGAACACTGGGCTCTGATCGCCGACGAGACGCTCTCCGTGGGCGACCGCCCCGATCCGTCTGCGGAGCGGAGCGAAAGTGGGACGAGCTTCGAGATCGACGGCGTCGAGGTCGTCATCGATCTGCGCCGCGTTTGAAGCCGACACGTGCGTTGTCGACTCGCGGGCTCGGTGCTACGTTGCGGACACGGGGGTGCCCCTGGCGCCGCAGGTGAACTCGTAACTGAGCCCCGGAGCCGAATAGTCGAATCTTGGGCCACCTACGGCTGCGGACGTGACACGCATCACGTCGGGCCCGGCCCACCTGGAATCTGATGGTTCCAGGGCCGCGATCGAGCACGGCAGCGCTGGGGCCCCCCGCATTTCGATTCACGGGAACCTCGCGATTGGATTCCCGTGCGCCGACTGGCGCTCGAATCGCCCCCCCTCCGACCGGTACGATCGCGAGGCGCCGCGTCCCACCGTAGGGACTCGACACGCGCGCCGCACGCACATCGCGAACAGGTAGGGGGGAACTACCGTGAGAGGTCTCGTCGTCGTCGCCCTTGGGGCGATCCTCATCTGGCTCGGACTCGGAGTCGGCGGCCGCTCGGATGCCGCAGGGCCAGAGGAGACCGAGGATCCGCGTTCCACGCCTCAGGCCGACGGCGAGCATGCCCTCGGAGGCATCAGGGGCCGTTCGACCTCGGTCGACGAGCTCCCGCCGCCGCCCGCCGAGTCCTTTGCCGCGGCGCCGGATCCCGACCCCGCGGTGGCGTACGTGGAGGAGCAGGTGTACGAACCCGCTCCCACGCACGAGGTGGCGAACGACGTCGCGCCGCCCGAGCTGACCTTCTCGGCTCCGGCCGCGGAGGTGACGCGCTCGGCGGTCGACGACGACCTCGCCTTCGGCGCGGGCAGCCGCGATTCGACGCGCCTGGGCTCCCTCCTCCTCGAGGCGTGGATCGCGGAAGACGCGTCCGAGCTCGAGACCTACATCCTCCAGGGCGAGGGAGCCGAGTTGCCGGACGACTGTCGTCAGCTCGTCGTCGGGTTCTGGGACGCCCTCGCTGGCGACGTCGAGACGGCGCGTACGCGCTACGGGCTCGTTCAGGGCGGCCAGGGCGTGACGAGCGCTCAGCTCGCTCTCCTCGGCGCAGCTCTCGAGGAGCCGACCAAGCGCGCCGTTCCGCGCAGCGCGTCGAGCGGCCGCGTCGAGCCGATCGCGCTCGCCATGGAGATGGTGCTGCTCGAGGACGAGGCGCGCGGTCTCCTCGACGCGCGCGACTATGGGCGCTCCGCCGTCGCCTGGTCCGATCTGGTCCAGCTCGAGCTCGAAGCCCCCTGGGAACCGCACCGGGCCGCGCTGCTGGAGTGGGGATTCCTGCTCGCACAGGCGCAGGACAATCACCGGTTCGCAAAGGGCGGAAGCTGGCCGTCCGTCGAGGAGAAGGTCCGCTCCGGCGACTCGCTCACGGCGATCCGCAAGCGCGTCATCGGTCGGAACCGCGAACTCGTGATCTGCACCGGCCTGATCGAGGCTGCCAATGGACTGGGTCGGTACCTGCGGGCCGGGGACGTCCTGCGCATCCCTACCGACCGTGTGAACGTGGTCGTCGACCTCGACGCGCGCGTCCTCCTCTACCGGCACGGGAGCGAGGTCGTGCGCGTTTATCAGATCGGCATCGGCAAGGCCGGGCACGAGACCCCGCTCGGAGTGTTCACGATCGGGGACAAGCTGGTGCGGCCGGCGCACTCGGTGAAGGGACTGCCGTACGGGCACCCGGACAATCCGCTCGGCAGCCGGTGGCTCGCGCTCCTGCGCGACGGGCAGAAGACCAGCTACGGGATCCACGGGACCTCGGATCCGGATGGAGTGGGGGGGGCCGTGAGCCTCGGATGCGTCCGCATGTCGAACGGGGACGTCGACGGGCTCTTCGAGATCCTCCCGATGGGGTCCGAGGTGATCATCCAGCGATGAGAGCGAGGGCTGGAATGCCCACGCTCGAAGCCCGTCGCCGCCAGGAGAGGCGCC
>JBCCSK010000410.1:0-5403 GCA_039200205.1 Planctomycetota bacterium | reverse complement strand
GGGGCTCCGAAACTCGGCTCCGTCCCGTGGCATCCCAAACACTTGCTCGCGAGCGTGTCGAAGACCGAGCACGGGATGTCGGAGGTGACGGCGACACCGCCCCCTCCGCCTCCTGTCGCCCCTCCGCCGCCGGTGCCCCCGGCGGCCCCGGTTCCCGCCGTCGTCCGCCCATCGTCGCTTCCGCACGCGAGCCCCAGAGCGCTCGCGGCGAGAAGAAGCCACCAGCCCGGTGTGGCTCCACTCCACCCTCGTTCCACGCCGCGACAATACCACGTCGCCCTTCGCGCCCACTCATCCCTCGCCGATCTCGGCGAGAAAGGCCTGGACCGTCTCGTCGTCGGCCTGCGTCATGGCGGCCCGGCGAGCGCAGAGCTTGGCGCGCTTCTCGTCGCCGAGGCGGAGCGCGATGCGCCCCTGCCGCACCAAGGCATGGGCGGCCGATATGGGACCCTGGTCTTCCATCGCGGTGATCGCGCGCAGCGTCGTCACCGCGAGGTCCCAGTCCTCGAGAGACTCTGCGAGGTCGGCGAGCTCAGCCGCCACGTGAGGGTTTTTCCGCGCGGCCTGATAGGCCCGCTTGAGCGCATCGAGTTGCGCGTAGGGGTCGCCCTCGGCCTGGTGCACGTACGACTTCCGTTGGTACAGCATGAACAGGGTGGGCGAGGTCCGCCGGGCCCGCCCGATCGCATCGTCGAGGAGTTGGTGGGCGCCCGTGTAATCGGCCTCCATGATCCGAACATCGGCGAGGAGACAGAGCGCTTCGGCGTCGTCTTCCACGAGCTCGAGGACCTGTTGGAGCGCGCCGACGGCGGGCTCCAGGTCTCCGGTCGACAGAAGGGCTTCCCCAGCCCAACGAAGGTGGGCCACCTTTTCGTCCTGATCGTCGATGTCTTGCGCCTCTTCGATCAGAAGGCGAGCCAGTTCTCCGTGGGCGCCGATGAGCTCGTAGAGGCGACGGACCTCGCCGCGGATCTTTGCGTCGCCGGGGCGTGCGGCCCATACCCGCTCGAGGACCTCGCGGGCGTTCTCGGGTTGCCCCTGTCGTTCGCATGCTTCGAAGAAGTGGGCCGCGGCTTCGACCTGACCGTCGCCTTCGAGGGCATCGACCAGACGAAGCGAGAGCCGCTCCACTTCCTCCCACTGGTCCTCGTCGCGGGCGAGGCTCAGGAGCCGCTGGGTGATCTCGAGCTCGTCCTCGTGACGGTCGGAGAAATCGGTGAGCATCATGCGGGCGTCGTCTCGCCGTCCCGCCTCCTGCAGGAGGTCCGCGATCCGCAGCGTAACCCGTCGTTCCGTCGCTTGGTCGTCTTCACCCGCAGCCCGCATGCGACGCGACTCCAGCGCGTCGGACAGGGATTCCCGGACCGCGTCGGCGTCGAGGGAGAAGGCGGTCTCGAGGTCGGCGAGGACCCCATCGTCGTCTCCCTCTTCTCGTCGTAGGTCCGCGCGGGCGGTGAGCAGGGTCAGGTGATGAACCTCGTCGCAGCGCTCGAGGCCTTCGCCGAGGATCTGGATCGCGTCGCCCCGGTCGCCCTGGGCCGCGACGGCGCGTGCGTGCGCCGACGTCAGCTCCGCGTCGGTCGGGTGAAGCACGCGTGCTTGCGCCAGGAGCTGGGCCGCGGTCGCGGCGTCGTTCAGCTCATCGAGGTGAACCCGGGCCGCTTCCGCCATGAGTTCGACTTTGCGGTCGGGGTCGTCGGTGCTCGCCGCCGTGCTTTCGAGAATGCGGGTGAGCCCGAGGTGGTCGTTTTGCGACCGGTAGTGCGCCTCCAGACGGTCGCGAATGGCCACGTCGCTCGGGGCGTACTCGAGGCCGCGCTCGAGGACGCGGAGCACTCCGTCGGGTTCTTCCGCTCGTTCGAACAACTCGGCCGCGCGCTTGGCGAGCGAGGCCGCCGCCGCCGCGTCGTCTCGAGCGATCTCCAATTGCCGCTCGACCAGCTCGGCTCGTTCTCGCGCATCGTCCTCGCCGAGGCGCTCGAGCAGCGCTTCGATGAGGTCGACGTCGTCGCCGAGTTCGAGGGCGTCGCGCAACACTTCGGCGGCCGGCTCGGCCTCCAACATGCCGACGAGGCGCGTCGCGGTCGCCTTGACCGTCTCGGCGTCGCCGCGCTCTTTCGCCCCTGCGAGCTGGTCTCGGAGGAGGTCGGACAGCTCCTCGGTACGGCCCGCCCGCTCCAGACTCTGGGTCAGGAGCGACAACGCTTCGGGATCCCCCGGAGCATCGAAGAGGGCTTCGCGCGTGACGACGATGGCGTCATCGACCCGGTCGTCGTGGCGAAGGAGGGCCCCCGCGAGACCGATGCGAAGCGCGTTGCGGTCGCCCACCTCCTGGAGGCCATCCAAGGTTTCTCGCACGACGCGCTCGAGCCGCTCGAGGTCGTCGAGTTGGGTGTAGATCCGCACGAGCGGTTCCCAGGCATCCCGCGCCATGGCGTCGCGTTCGCGGAGCTTTTCGTACAATCCGGCCGCGAGCTCCGGTTTTCCGCCGTCGCCGGCGGCGGCCTCCGCGACCCGCCGGCTCAGGGCGAACAAGGCTTCGGCCTCGGCGACTTCCCCCGCGTCTTGGAGCCAGCGGACGGCTTCTTCGACGTCACCCGCCGAAAGGGCGCGCTCGGCCAGGCCGAGGAGGGCCCAGTCGAAGCCGGACAGGTCGTCCCGCTCCCGGGCGAGCTCGACCGCGCGCCGCATCAGTTTGCCGACCCGGCCCTCGTCGCCCAGGGATTCGGCCCGCTGCGTGGCCTCGCGAATTTGCTCGGCGCTGGCCGAGCCGTGGTCGGCCCGCCGCTCGAGGTAGTGGAGGATGGTCGCGTCGTCGCCGCTGTCGCGTACCACTTGTTCGTAGAGGTCGAGCAATTCGGTATGCTCGGGATGGCGCTCCGTCGCGCGTCGAAGAATCGTGGCCGCGCGCTTCGGGCTCGGATTGTCGCCGATGGCGCGCCGGAGCGAGGCGAGGCCCACCTCGAGCGAATCCTCGGCGGCAAGCTGGACTTCGGCCATGCGGTAGAGGGCGTCGGCACGCGAGGCGACCTGGTCTTCCCCGAGGCTCGCGAGCTGCTCGAGGATCCGCAGCTGCTCGGTCTCGTCGCCGCGCTCGCCGGCGAGCCGGGCCATCGCCCGGAGCACGTCGACTTCGCGGACGCCGGTCTGAACCGCGTCGTCGAGACGGGCTTGGGTCTCGGCGTGGTCGCCGCGGGCGAGCGCGATTTCGGCCTGACGAAGCAGCAACTCGCATCGCACCATCGCATCGGTGTCACGGCGGGTGACCTCGAGGAGGGCGCGCAGCTTCTCTTCATAGGTCGCGAGGGCGTCCTGGCCTTCGGCGAGTTCTCGGAGACCCTCGTGGAGCACCGGGGAGCCGGGATCGGCTTCCACCGCTTCGAGCCGTGCCGTCAACGCGCGCGACGCATCGCCCATCAGGGACCATGCCTCTGCCTTTTCGTGCAGGATTTGGCCTCGTCGGTACGGGCTGCGCACGTAGCGGAGACGGGCATCGAGGAGCCGAGCGAGGAGAGCGAACTCGCCCTTGTCGCGCAATCGTTGCTGCAGTCGAGGCGCGTGCACGTCGCCTTCCGCGAGCGCCTCGATGGCGGACTCGGCGAGCTCTTCTGCCTGGTCGTCCTGTCCCCGCGCCTGGGCCAGGCTCGCGAGTTCGAACAAGACCTCACTGGTGCCGATGGGGGTGTCGCGGGCCTCGTCGGCGGTGAGACGGCGTGTCGTCAGCAGCAACATCCGCAGCGCCGCCTCCGCCCGCTGAAGCTCTCCGGCTTCGCGCGCGAACTCGGCCAGGGTCTGGAGCGACGCGACGTTGTCGGCGTCCATCTTGGTGGCGACGTCGAGTTGCGCGAGCGCGGCTTCCGCGTCGCCTCGAGCGTGGAGGACCCGGGCGAGCTGGATGTGGGCTTCGGCGCGCTCGCGGGAGCCGCGACGGCCGAAGGCCTTGATCGTCGTCTCGAGCATGTCCTGCGCTTCGTCGAGGTCGCCCCGGGCCCGGAGGCCCTCCGCCAACATGCTGCGGAGCTTGCGGTCGTCGGGGGCGAGGGTGACGGCGCGGCGAAGCGCCTCGACCGCCTCGGCCGGAGCGTCGAGGCGCAAGTGGAGAACCTCGGCCGCTTCGCGGGCGTAGGCGAGCACGGCGGCATCGTCGGTCGTGTGCTCGACCGACCGCACGAGGGTGGCGGCGAGGGTGCGCCAATCCTCGCGTTGACGCAGCAGCGGGATGAGCTGTTTTCGGACCTCGGCGCTCTGCGGGGCGTCGGCGAACGCCTCGGTGAGGGTGGTCACGGCGTCGGTCTCCTGGCCCGCGGCGAGCCGCGCGCGGGCGAGCTTGAGCCGCACGGCGACCGCCTCCTTGTCCGTCGCGATGGCGAGCCGCTCCGAGAGCCAGCGCGCCGCTTCGACCGGTTGTCCCCGGTCCATGTGGAGTCGGGCTAAGGCATCGTAGGACCGCGGGGTCGGATCGATCGCGATCGCCCGCTCGTAGGCGCGGATCGCCTGGCCGGGGTCGCCGACCTCTCGCTCGGCGACCTCCGCCGCGCGCAGCCACAATTCCGCGGCACGACGGGTCTCTTCCTTTTCTTCTAGTTGTGTGGCCTGCCCCTCGAGGATTTCGACGAGCTGTCGGGGCGCGCCGCGCTCGCGCAACAGCGCGACCACGGCATCGACCGAGGCGGGGTGCCCGGGGGCGTCGGCGAGGTTGGCCCGGAGCAGGTCGAGCTGGCGCGTGCCGGCGCCCAGCGCGCCGGTTCGCTCCAGTTCTTTGAGCCGGAGCGACAACCGCGGCGTGAGTTCTTCCGTGAGCGCGAGCTCGCGCTCACGGAGCGCGCTCGCCCCGCTGCGGGCCTCCTCGTTCTCGCAGAGAAAGGCGAGGCTCCGGATCAAAGTCACGTCTTCGGGGGCATCGGCCAGCGCCCGTCGGTAGGCGTCGATCGCCCGGAGCGGCGCGTCGAGCTGCTGAAACATATCGGCGGCGCGGCGGTTGAGCGCGCTTCGTTCCTCGGGGGAAAACGGGAGCTCGCCGCCTCGCAGCAATCGCTCGGCGACGACACGGCGGTCGTCGATGAGACCGGTGAGCTTTTCGAGCGCCCACCGCGCGCTCGAGGGCGCGTCGTGTTTTCCGGTCAGCGTTTGTCCCTGGTGCCAACGGGTGGTCGCCCGCTCGAACAAGGCCTCGAGGGCCCGCCGCGCGAGCGCGTCGTCCTCGAGTCCGAGTGCGGTGTCGGCGGCCTCGCGGAGCGCGTCGAGAGAGTCGGGCGTGGCATCGGCGAGCACGAAGAGATGATCGACGAGGCTCGGTTGCGGTGCGCGTCGAAGCAACGTGACCACCATCCGGCGGGTGTCGATCGCGTGCGGCTCGAGCGCCAAGGCCTTCTCGGCCGCCGCAATGGCGTCGCGGACGTCGTC
>JBCCSK010000409.1:0-5410 GCA_039200205.1 Planctomycetota bacterium | reverse complement strand
GCTCGCCGACGGCTCAGTCGTCAGATGCCCCTTCCATCTTTCCCTTCTGGCGGTACTTCTCGCGGTACTTGGCCGCGAGCGCCGTCTGCTTGTCGACGAGCGCGATCTCGCGGCCCTGGATGAACGCGTGCTCGATCTTCGTCGTCAGCTCGAAGGGGTCGCCGTCAGCGATGAAGAGCGTCGCGTGCTTGCCTGGCTCGAGCGACCCGACCCGGTCGTCGACGCCGAGGAACTCGGCCGGTCCGAGCGTGACCGAGCGCAGCGCGGCTGCGTGGTCGAGGCCGTGCGCGATCGCCGCCGCCGCCTCGTAGGGCAGGTTGCGGGCGTTCGAGCTGTCGCGCGCACCCATCGTCATGCACCACCGAACGCCGGCTTCCTCCAGCAGGCGAGGAAGCTCGAACGTCGTCGCGTACGAGAGGTCGCGGCGACGCGGAAGGCGGTGCGTCTCGGTCAGCGCGATCGGGACGTCGTGGCGGGCGAGCAGATCGACGTAGTCGGCGGCCCCCGTTCCGCCGAAGACGCGCGGCTTCAGGCCGCGTCCGAGCGCCCACGGGATGGCCGATTCGGCCTGATCGCGCGTCGAGAGGGAGAGGAACACGGGCGCCTCCCCCGCTACCACGTCCCGCATGCCCTCCAGACGCATGTCGGTCGGGATCGACGCGTCCGCGTCCTTGGCCGCGTAGTACGCCTCGGCCGCGTCGAAGAGCGCGTCGAGGCGCTCGACCTGCTCCGCGGCCTCTTCGGCGCCGCCGCCGAAGCGCCAGCGCGACGGCCGTGCGCCCATGAAGGGCCAGCTGATGACGAGTCCGGCGTGGGTCTCGAGCGCAAGGTCCTCCCACGTCCAGCCGTCGAGCTGGATCACGGACGCCCGACCCGGGACGAGCCCGCCCTGGGGCATCACCCCGGCGACGAGCACGCCGTTGCGGCGCGTCACGGGGAGGTGCCACGAGTCCGCGTTGACCGCGACCGCCGCGACCACCTCGGGATTGACCGCTCCGGCCTCGGACGTGTCGATCGTCATGTCGACCGAGCTCACCTCGACCAGGCCGAGCGTGCTGGTCGCGAGGACGTAGCCGGGCACGACGTGCTTGCCGGTCGCGTCGATCACGCGCGCGCCGTCGATGTCGATCCGCGATGCGGAGACCGCCTCGATCACACCGTCCGCGAAGAGCAGGTCGCCGCCCTCGATGACGTCGCCGGAGACCGTGTGGAGCGTGCCGCCGCGCAGGACGATCGGCTCGGACTGGGGTGCCGCGCTGGGCACGAGGTCCTGGGCCGGCGCCGCGGGCACGAGGGCCGCGGAGGCGGCGCATGTGAGGAGCATCGTCTTCATCTTTCGTCTCCTGATCAGCGCTGCGCGCTGGCACGGGCCATCTCGAACAGGACGTCGAAGCACCCGCACACTCCCGGCCGCGCGAGCGACGGATCGGCGCCGGAGCGCCAGAGCGACTCGAGCTCCTCGCGCATCGCGTCGAGGTCGCGCGACGGCGGCGTGGCCCCCATGCCCGTCAGGCGCGGACGCTCCCTCTTGGCTCCCACGTCCGAGCGCAGGAGCTTCTGGACGATGCGCTGGCGCTCGGCCTCGGCGGCGTCGCGCAGCTCGGCGTCCTCGGCGATCGAGAACATCTCGCGACCGTCGATCCAGGTCGACTCGCAGCGCGACGTATAGCTGAGCGGATCGCCCGACCAGATCGCGAAGTCCGCGTCCTTGCCGGCCTCCAGCGAGCCCATCCGGTCGTCGACGCCGAGCTGGATCGCCGGGTTGATCGTCACGAGCTTCAGCGCCTCCGCCGGCGCCATGCCGCCGTACTTGACGGCCTTCGCGGCCTCCGTGTTCAGACGCCTGGCGTGTTCGTCGCTGTCGGAGTTGATCGAGACGTTGACGCCGACCTCGCTCATGATCGCCGCGTTGTGCGGGATCGCGTCGACCACCTCGAACTTGTAGGCCCACCAGTCCGAGAACGTCGACGCGCCGAGCGCGGACTCGCCGACCTCCTCGGCGACCTTGTAGCCCTCGAGGATGTGCTGGAACGTGCCGATCTTGAATCCGTATTGCCGCGCGACACGCGCCAGCATCAGGATCTCGTCCTGGCGGTAGCTGTGGCAGTGGATCAGTCGCTCTCCAGCGACGATCTCGCCGAGCGCCTCCAGCTCGAGGTCGCGCTTCGGCGGCATCGTCGAGCGCTTCTCCCAGTTCGAAAGCGCCTCGTACCGGTCGTGGGCGGCGCGGTACTCGAGGCCCGCCTGCAGCCGGTCTTCGATCAGCGCGGCGACCCCCATTCGCGTCTGCGGGTACTCATCGGGGATGTCCGTCCCGGCCGCGACGCGCTTCGGGTTCTCGCCGAGCGCGAACTTGATCCCGGGCATCGCGCTGTTCACGCGCATCGCGTCGGGGTGCGCGACGCCCCAGCGGAGCTTGACGACGGCGCTCTGACCGCCGATCGCATTCGCCGAACCGTGGAGCTGGTTCGCAGCGGTCAGTCCGCCTGCGAGCTGCCGATAGAAGCTGATGTCGTCGGGATCGATGACGTCGGCGATGCGCACCTCGGCCGTCACGCGTCGCCCGACCTCGTTGACGCCGCCGCTGATCCCGGTGTGACTGTGGCAGTCGATGAGACCCGGAGTCACGTGCTTGCCCTCGGCGTCGATCACCTCGGCGCCCTCGATCTTCGGAGCGAACTCCTCCGGGCCGACGTAGCGGACCTTGCCGCCGTCGACGACGAGGACCGCGCCCTCGACCGTCCCGGCCTCGGCCGAGGTCCAGATCGTCGCGTTCTTGACGACGACGCTCCGCTGGGCGGGCAGCGCCAGGCGACCGTACGCCCCGAACGGGAGCGCGAGCTCCTCCGCGATCTCGGACGCCACCTCTTCGACGACGTCCTCCTCGTCGGACTCGGTCGCTTCGACCTCTTCCTCGTCCGCGTCGTCCGACGCAACGAAGTCGCCGACGCGGCTCGCCGTCCAGCGCGCGAGCTTCCCGTCCGGTCCGACGAGCGATCCGTGGAGCGTCTCGCCCTCGAAGAGGCCCGTCCCCGTGTAGATCCCGTCGGCGCCAAGGTCGGCTCCGTCGATGTGGAAGTGCACGTGCTGCGGACCGACCTTCACCTTCTGGGCCTTCGCCTCGGAGTCCCCGACGACGAAGGTGAGCTTCGACCCGTCCTCGATCCGGAGCGTGCCCTCGAGGTCCGTCTCGTCTCCGAACCGAGCGAGCGACCAGGCGTATTCCCCGGACCGCTCGTCCTCGGGCTCGGGCTCGACCTCGAACGGGCGGCCGGCGACCCAGACCTCGCGGATCTCGGAGTCCTCGACGAAGGGCTCGTCCGTTCGCACGACGAGGTGCGCGAGCATCCCGGGCGCGATGCGCCCGATCCGATCGTCGACGCCGAGCAGGCGTGCAGGCGTCGTCGTCAGCGCGCGGAGCGCCTCGTCCTCGCCCAGCCCGTGCTCGATGGCGGCTCGCACGTTCGCGCCGAAGTCATCGCGGTCCTCCAGACGCTCCGACGACAGGGCGATCGTCACGCCGGCGTCGACGAGCCTCCGCGCGTTCGTGGGCGCCTGCTCCCAGCCGGCGAGCGTCCGGAGATCGTGGGCGGCCTGGGCCGTCCCGGTCGAAACGTCCGGAGCGTCGGGGTAGGCGACCGGCACGACGACCGGGATCCCGGCCTCGGCGATCGCCGCGATCCGGCGATACTCCGTTCCGGTGCCGAGTGCGACGAGCGGACGCGAGAACTCGGCGGCGAGTCGCGCCGCGCGGAGGATCTGGAGCTCGTTCCGAGCGTCGAACAGGAGCGGCGGTCCGCCGGCCGCGATCGCCTCGAGCGCGGCGCTCGGCTGGGGCGGCTCGTGCCCGGCCGGATCGTTCGCGTCGACCGCGAGGCAGATCTGGTGCCGATCGGCGTCGAGGAACGCCTGCCGCGCGAGCGCGATCGCCCCCATCTCGGACGTCGGGTAGCGAAGGAGGCCGGACGATCCCCATCCGGCCGTCCGGAACGACAGCGCCTGGTAGACGTGGTTCTCGACGACCTCGCGCGTGCCGGCGACGACGTCGTTCCCCTCGGCACCAAGTGCGACGACGGCCGCCGAGCCGCGGAGGATCCCGTCGGCCGGCGCGATCGCAGCCGCGGTGAAGCCGATCTCCCGCAGGGCCTCGGCCGTGTCCTCGTCGAGGCGCGGGCCGTCGAGGGCCGAGCGCTGAGGCACCGCCATCTCCGTCTGCCAATGGTTGCCGAGGGCATCGCCATCCGGCTTCGGCGCGTCCACGCCCACGTGCATCTCGACGAATCCCGCGTGGATGACGAGCCCCGCGCAGTCGCGGACTCGAGCTCCCGCGGGCGGCTCGCCGTTCGCCTCGACCGACACGATCACGCCGTCGCGCACGACGATCGTTGCGTTCTCGACTCGCGCTCCGGGCTCGGGAATCACTGTCGCGCCGACCAGCGCGTGCCAGCGCGGATCGACCTTGCGCAGGCCGCGCAGCGGCGCGTCCTGGGCGACTGCGCCCTGGACGGAGAGGGTCGCAGCGACGCACGTCGCCGCGAGAATCGGACGGATCATGGGGACCTCGTTGGGGAGGCGGGCGCCGCGTCGTCGCGCTGCGCCCAGCCCTTGGAATCTACCGCCGAAGGGGCCCTTACGCAGGCGCGACAGCGGCGCGGTGACGCCTGCATCTCGCCTCGGACGAGAGGTCGCCGCGGGAGATCCCAGTTCCGGACTCCTAACCGGGGCCGTCGATGAACTACGGTCTCGGGCCGAACCGCCCGCCCACGATGAGCACGCCTTCGACCGAGATCATCCGCGCGGGCCGCAGCGCCATCGCAGCCTTCGCCGCAGCCTCCCTCGCGGGGGTCACGTTCGCCCACCCGAACGCGCCCCAGGAGGTCGAGCTGGAGGTGCGCTGGATCGCCCCCGATCGGCTCTTCGTGGGACAGACCTTCGATCTCGCCGTCGAGATCGAGATCCCCGCGCCGCCCGACGAGCTGGGCTTCGTTCAGCTCTTCGCGCGCCCGCTCGATCTCCCGGTGCAGCTCGACGCCTTCGCAGGAGTCGACGGCCTGGTGTTCGCGCCGGGAGCCGACGGCGAAGGGCCGACCCTCGTCGTCGACGGTGAGGTGGTCGCGGGCGACGCGGTCGGAGCGCAGCTGGCGTGGCGCATCGTTCGCCGCGCGCGCGCGTCGCGCGCCGGAGCCATCGCGCTCCCCGCCCCCTCCGTCCGATTCGCGACCGCGACCCGCTTCGAGGAGGACCTCGTTCGGGGCCGCGTTCCGCTCGACCGCACCGAGTCCGTCGCGCGCGGCGAAGCGACCGAGCTCGCCGTGAACGCGCTCCCGGAGGTCGGGCGGCCGATCGAATTCGAGGGCGCGATTGGCGCGTTCGAGCTCCTCGCAAGCGTCGACCGCAACGCCGTCGACGT
>JBCCSK010000408.1:0-5426 GCA_039200205.1 Planctomycetota bacterium | reverse complement strand
GCCGCTACAGCAACTTCGCGGCCCCGGCGACGAGCGGTGGGCGCTATCAGCTCATCATCTCGCCGATGCTGATCCCCCAGGCGAGCGGCAGCGTCGCGGCGATGCCCGGTGAGACCTGGTACTTCCAGGGCTGGTTCCGCGACTTCCAGAACGGTGCCGTGACGTCCAACCTGACGAACGGGTTCGCGATCACGTTCGACTGATCCGAGGGGGGCCCGTGCGATCCTGTTCCGCAGGTCGCTCGGGCCCTCTACCCGAGCTCGCGCCAGGTCTTGACGACGTTCATCCGGTCGTCGAACTCGACGTAGACCGCCTCTTCGACCTCGACCGTCGACTGGCTCCCGAAGAGCAGGAAGACCGACCCCGACTTCGTGGTGGCCCTGCTGTACGCGTACCTCCAGACCGTCGTCCCCGTGGATTTCTCGGTCCGACTCGACGGCGGCCCGAGGAGCGACTCCACCTCGTTCGACGAGTCGCCGGGCTCGATCTGTTCAAGCGTCTCCTCGCCGACGTAGCGGCCCGAGAACTTCGTGTTCTCCGTCCTCCCGACCAGACAGGAGGACGTCCCGAGGCACAGGAGCATCAGGGCGAGCACGAACGACAGGTTGCTTGACGAGTCTCGGGGCATGATGAGCGCTTGGATCGTTGGACGGTCTAGGACGGAGTCTACAGAGCGACGAGGGCGCTGCCAGCGCGCCGCGAACGCCCTGAGTCAGCCCAAGAGGCGGAGCGTTCCCTCGCCCTCGTCCAGCTCGACCTCGTCGCCGTCGCTGATGCTCCGCCAGACGCCCGTGCAGTTGACCAGCGCGGGCGTCCCCGCCTCGCGGAGGAGGATCGACGCGTGCGAGAGCTCGCCGCCGATCTCGGTCACGACTCCGCCGACGCGGCTGAACACGACCCCCCAGGCGGGCTCGAGCGCGGGGACGATGAGCACGGTGTGCGGACCGAGCGGCTCCGCGCTCCCGTCGGCCTCGGAGCGCAGGAGGTCGGTCAGGTCGTCGGCGCGGCGCGCCACGCCGGTGACGACGCGGTCGCCCAGGCCGATGCCCGTCAGCTGCCCTGCGTCTCCGTCGACCGCCTCGGAACCGGCCTTCGCGGTGCTCAGGATCTCCTCGCGTCGCGCGGTGGTCGGCAGGTCGATCAGGATCTCGTTCTTTCGTCGCTCGCGCGCTGTCGCGACAGCGTCTCTCCAGGCATCGCGATCTCCCACGGACGCTCCGTCGAGCAGGAACGCGTCGTCCGCCTTGTCGAGCGCTCCCTCCGCCACGGCGGCCCGAGCGACGTCCAGGATGCCTGCGCGAAGGACCCGCCAGCGCTTCATGAGTTCGTCGCGGAAGGACTCGCGAACGCGGTCGAGGGCGTAGAGCGGGCCGCGTCCGCCCCCCTCCGGGCGACGCTCTCGCGGCGTCTCGCCGCTCTCGCGCAGGACGTCGGCGAGAAGCACGTCGCGCAGCTCCGAGAAGCGCGGCTGCATCACGTCGCTCTCCAGCGGTCCGCGGTGGCCGAAGCGTTCGAGCCACGCGTCGAGGGCGCCTTCGCGCTCCGCTCGAGGCAGCGCCCGGAGGTCCGCGTACGCGTCCATCATCTCCTCGGTCACGACGCGCGCTCGTCCGCGGACTCCGATCGCACGACGCACGCGGGTTGCACCGGACAGCGCACCGTTGATCGCGAAGTTCGTGCGCAGCGCAACGTCGAGGCCCGCCACGGTCGCGTCGAACCAGTCCTGAAGCGAATTCGCGCGGTTCAGCTGCTCGTCCCATGCAGCGAGGCGCCGGCGGATGCTCCGAATCGAGGCGAGGTTCGCGAGCTGGAGTCGGACGAGCCGCGGCGACTTGCGGAGCATCCGTCCGATCCGCGGAGACGCGTCCCCCGCCGCGTGGGACTCACCGCCCACGCCCTCGGTCACGAACGTCCGCGGAAGACCCCAGTGGTCCATCAGGCGAAAGAAGAACGAGAACGAGAGCCACGCGCGGCCGGCGTGCACCTCTGCGTACTGCGCCCCCCAGCGACCGACCTCCGGGTCGATGCGCGCGAACTCGTCCAGCGCGCCGCAGCCGGCTCGCTCCAGCGCGTCGACGGTCCAGGGGCTCGGGAGCTCGCCGAGGATCTCGCGGTGGTTGGCGAGGCTCAGGATCGGATTGCGGCGCACGGGGAACGACGCGGGCCGGATCTGGAGCAGGAGGAAGCGCTCGCCGCAGCGCGCGTACTCGATGTCGAGGGCCTCGGCCCCGTCGAGCTCGGTGCGGAAAGCGCGGCCGACGCGTTCCAGCCAGTCCGACCAGGGGTCGTCGCGCGCGAGGTCCGCGCGAACGACGTCGCCGCGCTCCTCGCCCCCGGTGAGCGTTCGGTTGTGTCCCTGGAGCTCGGTCCGCTCGAAGTGGAAGCCGTCGAACAGGGCAACGCCCGCGCGGTCGGCGCCGAGCTGCGCCTCCGCGAGCGGCTGGACGAAGACGAGGCCGTCGTCCCCCATCGACGCGGCGACGCGCGCGGCGGCCTCCGAGAACTCGGCGGCGTCGTCGCCCTCGACCACCGCGCTCTCGTAGCGCCCGGCGGCCGACGAGCCCGCCCGGTCCTCGTCCGCCGCGGCAGATCGGACGATCAGCGGCGGCGCGATCGCGGGAGGACGCGAAGCGTCGCGCGCTTCGTGCGCGGGCGCCCAGACCGTCGGCGGGACGGCGATCCCCGCGCGCGCGGCGACCTTCAGTCGGTGCAGCTTGCCGAAGCGGCGGTCAGTCGACGCGTGGAGCGGACGCCAGGGCACGGCTCACCTCGCGGACCCAGTCGTCCGGCGCGTCGATCATGGGATAGTGCGACCAGTCGGCGAACGTGCGCAGCGGGATCGAGACGTTCAGCGCGCGCTCGGTTCGCTCCAGCTCCTCGGGTGTCACGACGTGGTCGCGAAGCCCCCACCACGCGTCGATCCCGCGGACGAGATCGTCGCGTCCACCCAGGCTCTCCTCCAGGCGACGCAGCAGCGCGGGCGTCAGCCAGCCGAACCAGCGCGCGAACGCGCGGGCATCGCGGTAGCCGTCGAAGAACGTCGAGCGCAGGGGCTCCTCCAGAGGCCGGGCGAAGTGCCTGCGCTCGAAGCGCCGCCGGATCGCCGGCGTCGAGAGCGCTGCGACGAGTGCGTTCGGCATGCCCGGGAGCCTCATGAGGCGCGGGAAGCGACGCGTCTCGAGCCCCCACAGCACCGGCCCCTGGAGGATCGTCGGAACGTCGAGGAGATCGCCCCGCGCGCGGAGCGCGAGAACGACGAGCCCGCCGATCCCCGTCGCGTAGACGAGGTCGCTCCCGTCTGATTCGGCGCGTACGCCGTCGAGGAGCGCGTCGAACGTCCCGTGGGCGCCGTAGTCGATCGAGCGCACGTCGAAGCGGTCGGGGGGATCGAGGCGCTCGACCGCAGCGCGCGCCGGGGCGAGGCGCGCATCGACGTGCCCGTTGCCGGGGACGAACGCGACGGTCGGCGGCTCGTTCACGCCACCGCGTGCGCCGCCGCGGCGAGGCGGTCCAGGTCGGGCAACGAAGCCGACGTCTCCGCGACGTCGGCCGCGATCACGTCGGCGCCGTGGACGATGAAGCTGCCCCCGAGGACGAACGGGTCGCCCACGGGCCGACCGACGCCGTGGCGGAGCGACCTGACGCCGGCCGCCCAGACCGAGGGGCCCATGAGCTGGGCCATCGAACCGCGCGTCAGTCCGAACGCGTCGTACAGACGCTTCTTCGGATCGGAGACGGCACGCGCCTCCGGCCAGCGCTTCGCCAGGAACTGCTCGCCCGCTTCGGGGCGGCCCATATGGACGAGGAGGATCGGCGGGAAGCCCTCCTCGCCCGCGCGGGCGCGCAGGGTCTCGACGTCGCGCCGGCAGAACGTTCAGCCGAAGTGCCGAACGAAGGCCATGAGCGTCGGGTCGTCGCCGAGGACCTCGCGGAGCGTGCGAGCGCCTTCGGGCAGGCCGCTGCCTTGGATCGGCGCGTCGAGCGTCTCGCCCGAGAGAGTGAAGAGCGTCATGGATCGAGGGTGGTGGCCGAGTCCGTAGGATGCCGGTGCATCAGCATTTCGGGCCGTGGCTGCGCCGGGATGCGAGCGAGTGAGCCGTCCCGTGAATGCACCGAAGGAAGTCCCGGATTGGCGGCGTGGCGCGCTCGTCGCGGTGCTCGCGACCCTCGTCGTGCGAATCGCCGTGGGTCTCGCGCTGGATCTCCCCGCTCCGATGAAACCGGGCGCCGAGGCGTGGGACTGGGCCTACGAGCAGGGGGCGGTCAGTGCCGCGGTCCTGCGCGGCGACGGATTTGCGGATCCGTTCGCGAAGGGCACAGGCGCAACGGCCTGGTGCGGGTGCGTCTTCCCGTCGCTCCTGGCGGCAGTGACCTGGGCGACGGACGGGCCCAGCGACGCGACCGTCCGCTGGCTCGCCTACGCCCACGTCGCGCTGGGCGCCGTCATCGCGTGGCAGCTCGCGGCGCTCGGGGCGGCCCTGGGGCGGGCGCGGCTCGGCGCCGTCGCGGCCTGGCTCTGGGCGCTCCACCCGCTTGCGAGCTACTACGCGTGGACGGTCGTTTGGGACTCGCACCTCGTCGCAGCGACGATGCTCGGTGCGCTCGTCTCATTCGCGCGCGCGGGCGCTCAGGCCACTCAGCGAGAGCTCGTCCGCCCGGGTCTTTGGTTCGGCCTCGCCGCGCTCGTGAACGCTGCGGCACTCGCCCTGACCCCGGCCATCGTCGCATTCTTCGTCCGCGGACGGCGGCCAGTGGACGCGGTCCGCAGCGCGCTGACCGTCGTCGGCGCCACCGCCCTGGTGGCACTGCCCTGGTCTCTCCGCAACCTCGCCGTCCTCGGTACGCCCAACCTCAAGGCGAACCTCGGCGTCGAGCTGCTCGTCGGGAACGACGACGACGCCGACGGCGGCTTCCACGCCTGGATCCACCCCGCGTACAACGAGTCCGAGCTCGCGCGCTACGTCGAGCTCGGCGAGCGCGACTACGGCGCCGACTGCCGCGATCGGGCCCTCGAGTGGATCGAAAGCAACCCCGGCCGGTTCGCCGAGCTGACTCTCGTCCGGGCGCGCAACGTCTGGATCGGCCTCGACCCGACCGAGCCCGTCCCGCTCCGGAGCGGCCGATCCCAGAAGCGCGACGCGCAGGGCTGGGTGAAGTGGGCGGCACACTTCCTCGTCGGACTGCTCGGCCTGATCGGGCTGGCGACGTACCGCGACGCGCGCGGCGGATGGTGGCTCGTCGGAGGGACGGCGGTGCTGTACCCGCTCGTCTACTACGTCACGCACGTGCTCGAACGCTATCGACTGCCGATGGAGCCGATCGTGACGTACCTCGCGGCCAGCGCGCTGCTGTCGATCGTCGGGCTCATCAGGCAGCGCGACTGACCGAGACTCGGCTCGGGCGAGCGACCGCAACCCGGTTTGGAG
>JBCCSK010000407.1:0-5429 GCA_039200205.1 Planctomycetota bacterium | reverse complement strand
TGCCGGCGCGCGGCGGACGCTCCAAACCGGGTTCAGGTCGCTCGACACACAACGATTCGACCCGTGTTACGGTTCCAGCGGGAGCCCGCCATGCTGAACGTCGAATCCGTCCGCCATTGCCCCACCTGCGACGAGGTCACGAGCCACTCGCGCCGGCGCATCGCGCTATTGGCCTTGTTCGGCAGCGCAGCGATCGTCCTTGGGCTGGGCGGTCTCGCGTTCGGGAGGCTCGAGCCTCTGGCCGCGATCGCCATTGCGCTCGCCGGCGCGGGGATCGTCGCCTGGGATCGACGACGCCTCGTCCGCATCGAGTGCGGCCGCTGCCGAGACGCCGAGCGCGTTCGACGCAGGCGAACGCGCCCGCGACTCGACGGCACCACCGAGATCCACATCGTCTGAAGAGCGTGGGCAGCCCTGCCCACTCCTTCAGCGCGACATGATCTTGGTGTAGACCTTCTGCGAGTCGCTCGAGACGAGCCGGTCGCCCTCGTACAGGACGAGGGACGGGAGCCGGCGAATCCCGTGCTGCCTGGCGACGGGGCTCCCCCACTTCTTGATGTCGATCTTGCGCAGGCGGAGGTCGGGGCGGCTGTTGGCGAGGTCCTCCAACTGAGGACCGATCTCACGGCAGCCGGGTCACCAGTCGGCGGTGTACTCGAAGAGCGTGAAGCCGCCGGCGGGATCGACGTGTGCGAGCAGGTCGACCTCCTCGCCGCGCGAGATGGTCGCGACGGCGCGGTCGTCGTCGACGACGCTGACACCGACTCCGACGGACGCCGACGGAGACTCGGCCTTGGAGACGAGGAAGGCGCCTGCAGCGACGACGAGCCCCATCGCGGCGATGGCGAAGATCTTGGCAGTCATGGTCTCTCCGTCGGCGCCGAACGCGCTGCCGCCGGAGCCGAGCCGAGCGCTTCGGCGGGCCGTTTCCGATCGGGACTCCGGCGTCGGTCCGGGCGCCTCAGGGGCCGCGCGATTCGGCCGGCTCGGTTCCCGGGAACGAGAGCTGACGCGTACACTCCGGATCACCTTGGAGATCCACATCCGCAAGAACGGCGTCGACGCTGACGAGGTCCAGATCGAGGCCCAGATCGAGAAGGAACTCGACCGATTCGCCGAGAGGCTGACGAGCGTCGACCTCCACCTCCGGGACGAGAATGCCCAGAAGGGTGGTCGGGACACGCGCTGCACCATCGAGGCGCGACCGCGGGGCGGGGACCCGATCGCCGTGGACGAGCTCGCGATGAACGCCAAGGACGCGGTCCCGGGTGCGCTCGGCAAGCTGGTCCGCACGCTCGACAGCCGCTTCGGCAAGCTCGACGACGCGCGCCGGTAGCGCGAGTGGAGCGGCGGAACGCCGCGCCGCCCAGGGGCGGATAGCGTCGAGTGAGAGGCCTCGTCCTCCGCTCGGCCGTGACTCTCGCCGCTCTGCTCCTCATCGCGACACCGCTGGTCTCAGCGCAGGACGCGTCGGCGCCCGAGCGTCCGTCCTACACGTTCCTGCGGCAGGCCGAGGACTGGTCCCGGTTCTTCTCCGGCGCGGCGGACGCAGACACGTTCGACCCGATCAAGCACGTCGAGATCACGAGCGACGGCAGCGTCTGGGCCAGCTTCGGCGGACGCGTCGAGGCACGCTTCGAGCTCTGGCGCAACTTCCTCTTCGGAGCGGAAATAGGCGACGCGCCGGTCGACGACGAGTTCGTCGTGTCGCGCGTGATCGTCCACGGCGACCTCCACGTCGGCGATCGGTTCCGCGCCTACGTCGAGGGCAAGAGCGCCCAGGCGACCGAGCGTGAGCTCGCGGGCGGCCGGCGCGGAATCGACATGGACACGATCGCTCTCCAGCAGGCGTTCGTCGACTTCACCACGCTGACCGAGAACGGCTACGTGAGGATTCGCCCCGGCCGGCAGGCTCTGCTCTTCGGCGCGCAGCGACTCGTCAGCCCGCTCCCCTGGGGCAACACCCTGCGGACGTGGGACGGCGTGACGGCCGAGTGGCGAACGGGACCGTGGTCCGTCACCGGCCTCGCGACGTGGTTCGTTCCCGTCGACAAGACGGAGTTCAACGGCGTCGATCGGGACCAGCCACTGTACGGCGTCTACGCGCGACGCGATGTGAACGAAAGCGGCAGGGGACTGGAGCTGTACGGGCTCGGCAGCGGGCGAGAGAACGTCGTCGTGAACGGGACCGCCGGCGACGCCCGGCGCTGGACGCTCGGCGCGCGCAGCTGGGGCGCTCTCTCCGAGCGGACGGACCTCGAGATCGAAGCGGCGTACCAGCTCGGCGAGGTCGGCGAGGGGGACGTCTCCGCGTGGTTCGTCGCGGCGGAGGCGGGCTGGAAGCCGATGGACGCCCTGGGCGACGCTCGATTCTGGGTCGGACTCGACGCGGCGAGCGGCGACGACGAGTTCGGCGGCGACGTCGGCACGTTCGACCAGCTCTACCCCCTCCGGCACGCCTACCTCGGGTACGCGGACTTCGTGGGCCGCCAGAACTCGCTCGCGGTCAGCGCCGGCGTGACGTGGCGCCTCGAAGAGGACACGACCCTGTCGATCGACGCCCACCACTTCCGGGTGATGGAGTCCGACGACGCCCTGTACTCCGCCGGAGGCCAGCCGATCCGGTCGGGGTTCACGTCGAGCGAGGTCGGTCACGAGGTCGACGTCCTCCTCCAGACCAACCTCGGGCGGCACGTGCGCGCCTACGCGGGCTACAGCCGGTTCTTCGCCGGAGCGGCGCTGGAGGAGACCGGCGCCGCAGAGGACGTGGACTTCGTCTACGTCGGAACGTCCTTCACGTTCTGATCGCGAACGCCCGCTGGCGCGCCGCAGAGGGGGTTCGGGCCCGATCCTCGTACTCAAACCATGCACTCGGCGCCATCCGTCGACGGCGGCTGGTGTCCGCGCTTCGTCTCGGCGTCCGTATCATCGCGAGGGGGCGGCGCCGCCCGCCCACGCTCGCTCGCCATCACCGATCCGATCGGACCATGTCGCTCGCCATCGCACTCGCCGTCGTCCTCACCTCGCCGACGCTCCACGCTTCTCCCGGCAGCCAGCGCGGGAAGATCAGCAAGGAGGATCGCGCGGCCGACATCGAGGCCATCGAGGAGCTCACGCCGCAGCTCGAATCCGAGGACGAGCGTGATCGCATGTCCGCGCTGCGCGCCGTCGCCGACCTCGCCGAAGAGCACCCGGAGACCCCCAGCAAGGAGGCGGCGGAAGCGCTCGCCGACGCGCTGGACGACGACCGGCTCGAGGTTCGCGGTCTCGCGATCGAGCTGCTCTCTCGCGACCAGCATCCGGAGGTCGCGGTGAACGCGGTCCGGAAGACGATCCTTCAGTTCGAGTCGAACATGTGGGACCTCGTGCCGTGGCTCACGGGACCGAAGGAAGAGCGGGGCAACGTCATGGAGGCGATGCGCTACATCGAGACCAGCGTCCGCGCGTCCAAGCGACTGCGCGACGACCGCATGGTCGACGCGCTGTCCCGCCTGCTGCACGCCTTCCCCACGGAGATGCGCGGCGAGCCCGTGGCGCTCTCGACGAGCGAAGCTCTGCTCGACCTCGGGACGCGGGACGCCGTCGACGCGGTGATCCGAACGCTCAACTCGACCCAGGACGAACAGCGCCTGCGGCGGATCCACATGTCCCTCGGGCGCTTCGCGCGAGGCCTCGACATCGACGATCACCCGAGCTTCGACGACCGCGACATCCAGAAGGGGTGGTCCCAGTGGCTCCGGAAGAACGGGCGGGTGATCCCGAAGAAGCTCGGCAAGTGGACGGGGCCGCCTCCGGAGGACGAGGACGAAGACGACGATCAGAGCGAGCTGGCTCGAAGGAGGGACCCATGAAGGGTTGACACCGCGCGGCGAGTCGCTGCGATCCAGATCCCCCCTATCCCCCCCTAACGCCCCATGCCGCATCCCTCTTGTCATCGGCTCCTAGGAGCCATCTCCGCGCTCGCGGTCGCGAGCGTCACGACACAGCCACTCCTCCTCGCACAGACGAGCGAGGTCCCCCCGCCGCCCACGGACCCGCTCGCAGCCCCGCCGCCCGTCGAGCCGCCCCCTTCCCTGGACCCGGACGACACGAGCCCCTGGCGTCTCACTCCCGCGCTGGGCCTCCCTGACTGGCTCGAAGTCGCCGGTACCGTTCGCGCCCGCTTCGAGCACACCGACGAACGCTTCCGCCTGAACCTCGACGGGCACAACCAGATCTTCGTGCTCCGGTCCCTCGTCGCACTGACGATCCGGGACGAGTTCCTGTCCCTGACGGCGGAGCTCCAGGACTCACGCGCGTACGGCTTCCCCGACGACGCCATCCTGAGCACGGCGATCGTGAACGCCGTCGAACTGCTCCAGGGCTACGTCGCGGCCGGCTTCACGGACGCGTTCCAGGGCGGCGACTCGCTCGACGTCCTCTTCGGTCGTCACACGATGAACGTCGGCAGCCGCCGCTTCGTCGCTCGGAACCGGTACCGCAACACGATCAACTCGTTCCTCGGCGCCAACGCCGAGTGGCGCTCCTCGGGCGGGACGTACGCCCGCGCGTTCTACACCCACCCGACGATCCGGCTGCCAAGCGGCGCCGAGCAGGAGCAGCTCAAGGACAACGTCGTCGAGTTCGACGAGGAGCGCTCGAAGAACCGCTTCTGGGGAGCGTTCGCGTCGCAGTCGAACGCCCTCGCCGAAGGGACGATCGAGGGCTACTACTACGGCCTCGACCGCAGCGACGTCTTCGGCCTCGCCGTCGCCGACCGCGAGCTGCACACGGTCGGCGCGCGCTGGCACCGTTCGCACCGCGGCGGCGGGATCTTCTGGGATCTCGAGGCGGCCTACCAGTTCGGAGACTCCCGCGCCCTGACGTCGTCGACGGAGGACCTCGACCACAGCGCCTACTTCACGCACGCGTCGCTCGGCTACGCCTGGGACGGCGACTGGTCTCCGCGCGTCGAGGCCCTGTTCGACCTCGCCAGCGGTGACGACGACCCGGACGACGGCCAGAACAACCGGTTCGACACGCTCTTCGGCGCACGACGGTTCTAGTTCGGCCCGACCGGGATCTTCGGAGCGTTCGCCCGGACGAACCTCCTGAGCCCCGGCGTTCGCTTCGTGGCCAAGCCCGCGACGGACTGGGAGTTCATGTTCACCCACCGCTTCCACTTCCTCGCGTCGGATCGCGACGCGTGGGTGCCGGCGGGTCTGCGCGACCCGAACGGGGACTCGGGCGACGAGATCGGCACGCTGACCGAGTTCCGGGTCCGCTACGACATCGCTCCGAAGTCGCTGCGGCTCGAATTCGGCGCGGCGTACCTCGCCGCGGGCGAGTTCATCGACAACGTCGGGGACGGGAAGGACTCGCTCTACACGTACGTGCAGACGAACTTCACGTTCTGATCGGAGAGGGGAGGAGCGGCGAGCGACCTGAAC
>JBCCSK010000406.1:0-5432 GCA_039200205.1 Planctomycetota bacterium | reverse complement strand
GGCCTGAATCCGCACGCGGGCGAAGGGGGACTGCTCGGCAAAGAAGAGGACGAGGTCCTTATCCCCGCCGTCGAAGCCGCGCGCGCCAAGGGCATCGATGTGCGCGGACCGGTCTCGCCCGATTCCGTGTTCGGAGAGGGTCTGCGCGGCGTCCACGACGGCGTTCTCGCGCTCTATCACGATCAGGCCTTCATCCCCCTGAAGCTCGTTGGAGAGGGCCGTGGAGTGACCCTGATCGCCGGTTTGCCGTACCTGCGTTTCAGTCCGATGCACGGCACCGCCTTCGACATCGTCGGACGGCGTCGCCCGGACGGTCGACCTGTCGCGGACCACGCGAACTTGACCGAAGCTCTGCGCGTTGCGCTCCAGGTCGTCCGGCGCAGGGCCGAGTAGACTTCGGGAGAGCTTCTGCCGCTTTCCGACGCTCTCCCATGATCCGACGCCAGAAGAAGAAGATCGTCCTGTATCAGCCCAAGCAGGTCGACGACAGCCTGGGCGTCGAGTCGAGCAAGGACATGCTCCCGCTCGAGCTCATGACGATCGCGGGCTTCCCGCTGCAGGACGGCTTCGACGTCCAGATCGTCGACGGCAGCCTCTATTCCGGCACCGAGGGTCACGAGCGCTTCGTCGCCGCGGCCGAGGGAGCGCTGCTCGTCGGCACGACCGCGATCCTCGGCTACATGGTCACGGACGGCTGGCTCGCGATGCAGAAGCTGAAGGCGAAGCATCCCGACGTCCCCGCCGTCATCGGCGGCTGGTTCGCGAGCGTCAAGCCCGAGCTGATGCTGGAGACGGGACTCTACGAGTGCGTCGTCATCGGACAGGGCGAGCTCGTGTTCCGCGACGTCGTCCAGGCGATCGCCGCCGGCGAACCGCTCGACTCGATCGACGGCATCGCGTACCTGAGCGACGGCGAGGTCATCCGGAAGCCGCGTCGCGCCGTGGCCGGCTGGGACGAGGTGCCGAACGTTCCGTGGCACCTGATCGACCCCGAGCCGTACCGCGAGCACCAGATGCGCAAGGACTCGGCGCGCGACGTGCTGCGACTGCCGACGCCGCCGTGGATCGGACACGGCAAGCCGTACTTCGGCATCACGTACTTCTCCAGCTTCGGCTGCCCCGAGCCCTGCGGCTTCTGCTGCAGCCCGGAGATCAGCATGCGTCGCTGGAAGTGCATGCCGGCCGATCGGATGCTCGACGACATCCAGGAGCTGCACGAGCGCTGGGGCTTCGACTCGATCCGCTTCCACGACGCGAACTTCGGCGTGATGCAGAAGCGCTCGCGCGCGTTC
Source organism: Planctomycetota bacterium (assembly GCA_039200205.1). GTDB lineage: Bacteria > Planctomycetota > UBA1135 > UBA1135 > Saltatorellus. The sequence continues at coordinate 4,140 of JBCCSK010000406.1, read as the reverse complement.
GCCGAAGGCCTCCTGGAGCGCGACCTGCGCATCGGCTGGAACGCGTTCATCGAGACGCACTCCATCCTGAAGTACAAGCAGGACACGCTCGACATGATGGCCGACTCCGGCATGTACGTCGCCGAGATCGGCGCCGAGGCCGGGCTCGACGAGATGATGAAGCGGATCGGCAAGCCGATCAAAGGCGACGACAACATCGCCGCCGCCGTCGAGATGGACCGCCGAGGCGTCCAGGGCTCCATCACCTACATCATCGGCTACCCCGGCGAGAGCGAGGAGTCGATGATGGCGACCATCGACCAGTGCCGCCGCCTGCACAACGCGGCGCCGCTCGCGCGTCCGAACGTCTGGCCCTACCGCCCGATCCCCGGCACCGTCATGTGGGACGAGGCGATCGCGCTCGGCTACGAGGGCCCGAAGTCGATCCCCGAGTGGGGCTCGATCGGCGAGTACCACCTCGAGGAGACCTGGCCCGGTAACATCCCGGAGAGGGTCGCGCGCGCGCGGATGATGTACCAGCACCACGCGACGCTCAGCTACGGCCTCGCCCGTGGCAAGGTCGGCTGGTGGGAGCGCCGCGCCCAGCGCCGCCTCGAGGACGGCAGCTACCGGAGCGCGCGCCTGGAAGCGAAGGCCTTTGGCGCTTACAGCAAGGTCTCGCGGCGCCTCTTCGGCGGCGTCGACACCGTGCGCAGCTGGGTCGACCCGGGCCACAAGACCGGCACCGCGGGGAACGCGGCGTCGAAGGCGACGGTGTCGATGACGGAAGCGACGAAGGGCTGAGGGCGAGAGCTCCTGCTCAGATCCCCTCCGGCAGCGTCCACACGATCGTCTCGTCGAAGTCGTCTGGGATCGCGAGGGTCGCGGTCACACGCGGGCCGTCATCGATCGTGCACTCCAGGACGATCGCGTCTCGCCAGACGCGCGGCAGGCGGCAGCGGCCGTCGTCGTCGAGGCGAAGCGCGAAACGGCCCGGGAGGGGGTACATCGCAAGCGATCCGGTCGTCGGCAGGCGAGCGAAAGCCCACCACGCGTCCGACAGCGGATCGACGACCGACACGACCGCGTCCGTCACCGGCGTCCCGTCGGCCCGGGTGACCCTGAGCCCCGCGGAGCGCTGCGTGCCGCGTTCGAGGTCGCTGACGTCGGTCGGTGCGTCGGGCGCGAGCCTGATCCTCCAGCCGCCCCAGACGCCGCTGCCGGGGAAGGAGCTGAGCGTCTCTCGCAGGTGATCCTGGAGGAGATAGCGCCCGGCGGGAAGGCGCTGGAGGCGGAACCCATGCTTCGAGCCTTCGATGCGCGAGGGGGCGTGTGCCATGACGCTCCAGTCGAGGTCCTCGTCGCCCGGCGTTTCGGCGAGCAGGAGCAGCCTTGGCCCAGCGACTCCGTGGTGGCTGAGGCGGCGGACGTCGGCGTCGAAGTCGGGCATCGCGCCCTCGAGGACGCACGCCAGCGCGGGGAGCTCGAGCCTGCGCTGTCGGGCGCCGACCGTCACTTCACGGAACAGGCTGAAGCCGAGCCCGCCAAACGCGTCGGTGACGTGAACGAGGTAGCGGCCCGAGCCGTTGAACACGATCTCGCGCTGGCGCGGATTCGGGCGCGACGCCTGGGCCGCCGGCCACTCCAGGCTTTCCTCCGAGCGGAACGTCGTGATCACGGCGGCGCCCATCGCGCCGCCCGCGGGCATCGCGCGCGATGCGCCGACGAGCCACTCGGAGGGCACCTCTCTCTCCTCCATCATCGCCATGGGAAGCGCGGGGAGCTGGAGCTTCGCCCGGAGGCGAAGGTCCTCGCGGACGTCGAGGTCGATCCGGCCGTCCTCCTCCGTGATGGCGAAGGTCTGACCGGCCAAGGGCTGGCCATCGGCCGACAGCAGAAGGACGTCGTAGCGGCCCGGCGCGAGCCGGACGCGCGGGCCCCCGGCATCCGGCGCTCGGCGCCACCACGAGTGGACGATCCGGTCCTCGCCCGCGGGGCCGAGGAGGAGCGTTTCGTTTGCCCCGACTCCGCGCAACGTGACGTCGGCGGAGGTGCGCGCAAGTGCGACGGTCGTCGTCCCCGAGCGCTTCCAGTGGACGGTGGCCGGCGCGTAGCCCTCCGCGACGACCGTCGCGAGGCAGTGCAGATCGGACGGCGCGAGACCCCGAAAGCGGCCCTCGGCATCGGGCTCGAGCTCGCCGAGGCTCTGCGCCCGCACCCGCGGTCGCCGCGGGTCGACCTGGGCGAGGAAGACGCGCGCTGTGACGACCGGGTCGCCCGCATCGACGACCGCGAGCGTACGCAGCGTCTCGGCCTGCAGGTCGATCGAGAGGCCGTGCCACGCCTTCTCCGCGTGTTCGACCCTGGGGAGATGGCCGTCCGCGCGGATGAGGAAGCCGGCGCGCACGTCCTCGAGCCGCACGGCAGCGACGTCGCGGTCGACCTCCGTCCACCTGCCGTCGCGCGCGATCGCGTAGCGGAGCTCGGGCCATGCCGTATCCGCCGGTGCCCGCCGCCGCAGATCGAGCGGCCAGGTCGGGATCGCGATCTCCATGTCGGGTCCAGGCGGAACGACGATCCGCTCCTCGTTGGCGGTCTGCGCCTCGAACCAGATGGCAACCTCGCTGTGTCCGGCGTCGATCCAGAGCCGCGTGGGTTCGAACGTGCGAACGCGCAGCGAGAAGCGGCCATCCTCGTCGGTGATCGACGTCGCGCCCGACTCGATCCAACCCGCTCGCACGCGCAGTCCGGCGAGCGGAACGCCTTCGAGTGACGTGACGCGTCCGCCGAGCTCGACCGGAGCGTCGGGCCTGCGTCGGACGCGACCGGCATCCGGCTTCAGCCGGATATCGCCGAGGTCGACGGTTCCGGCTGTCGCGACCGGGACGCGGTGCGTGACTGCCGTCTCGCCGTCGACGCCGACGATGTCCACCCGCGCGTCCGAGTCGGTGAAGTTCAGGCCGGTCAATGTGAACCGGCCGTCGTCGTAGGCCGTTGTCTCGCCCTGGATCCTGGTCCCACTCGCCCTGCTGGGGAACCGCCCCGAGACCGTGACGCGCGCGCCGAAGGCGGGCGTGCCGTCGGGAGCGAAGACGCGTCCCGTGACGCTGACGGCGACCCCGCCCTCCGCTTCGTAGAGGGAGGGCGACTCGATCCGCGCGTCTTCGAGATCGTGCGGTGTCGCGGCGAAGGCGACGACGAGGAAGGCGAGCGTGAGCATGCTCGATCTAGTCGGCGTTCGACGCGCGGTGACGGGTCGAGCGCGTGCTACGTTCGGGACCGACGACCATGGAACTCGACGCCCGCGACATCGCCGACCTACGCCGCGCCAAGCGCGTGCTGGAGAACCCCGGGCTCGCGATCAAGCTCTCGAGCCTGGTCGGGACGCCGATCGAGAAGGGGATCGAGATGCTTCCCGAGGGCTGGGGGGACGCGGTCACCGAGGCGACGCGGCGTGCGCTGGAGAAGGCGCTCGACGTCGCCGTGCGCAGCATGGACACGACGCCCGGCAAGCCGGCGCGGAGCGCGTGGCATTCGGCGGCGGCCGCGGTGAGTGGGGGAGCGGGCGGGCTCTTCGGGCTCGGTGCGCTTGCGGTCGAGCTGCCGATCTCGACGACGATCATGCTGCGCTCGATCGCCGATATCGCGCGCAGCGAAGGGGAGGACCTGGAGACGATCGAGGCGCGCCTCGAGTGCCTGTCCGTGTTCGCGCTGGGCGGGACCGACCCGAGCGACGACGCCGCGGAGGCGGGCTACTTCACCGCGCGGCTGGCGCTGGCGGAGGCGATCGGCCGAGCGGCGCAGCACGTCGCGAAGCGCGGAGTGTCGGATGCGGGCGCGCCTGCGCTCGTGAAGCTCGTCGCGGCCGTCGCGCAGCGCTTCAGCGTGCAGGTGTCGCAGAAGGCGGCGGCGCAGCTGATTCCGGTTCTCGGCGCGGCGGGCGGGGCGATCGTGAACACGACATTCATCACGCACTTCCAGGAAATGGCGCACGGGCACTTCATCGTGCGGCGGCTGGAGCGGAAGGTCGGGCCGGAGGCGGTGCGAGAGGCGTACGACCAGCTCGTCGAACCGTCCCGCTGATCGGGCGAGCGAGGGGCACGCGCTGGCCTGGAGCGTCCGCGGGCGAACGGCCTGAACCCGGTTTGGACCGTCCGCGCT
>JBCCSK010000405.1:0-5443 GCA_039200205.1 Planctomycetota bacterium | reverse complement strand
TGGACCCGCAGCACGTCGCGATCACCGAGTTCGAATCGTGCGACGCGCCGCTTCAAGTTGTGGTCGAGCCAACGCGCGTTTCTCGAGATCTTGCGCGCCTTGAGCTCCAAGCAGCGTCGGCTGAGTCCTACCAAACGCGCCGCACCGCGAAAGCCCGTGCCGTGGGTCAGGAGCTTGACGACCTGCGCATTGACGTGCGGTTTGTGATCGCGGTAGTCGGCGCGAAAGGTCTGGCGCGAGAAGCCGCGGCCGCACGTCCGGCAGCGGAAGCGCGGGACCGGGTGGGCGCGGCACTTGGGCTGGTAGTAGCCCTCGCGTGTGAAGAATCCGGGCGTCGGCGCCTTGAACTCAGGGCAGTGCGGGTTCGGGCAGCGCGGTGGCTGGAACATCGGTCATCCTCCTCAGAGGCCCTCGATGGGGCGTCTGAGGGAGAGACCGGTTCAGGTCGGGCGCGGTTGCAGGGGTTCAGGAAGATTCGTTTCCCGAACGCCGCATCAAAGCCATCCACTTCAGTAGGGAGTCCGGCGCGCGCGGCGCCCGGCGCCGCTACTGCGTCACGTCGATCCGAAGACCGTTCGTCGTCCCAACGTCGCCGAAGCCCTGGCGGAACATGAGCTGCGCGATGACCGCCCCGTCGACGTCGGCAGGGGAGAAGCCGATCGGGATCGAAGCGTCTCCGTTCGCGTCCAGGAACAGCGTCGCGAAGCGCCGCGCCCCCGGCCCGACGTTCAGGACGGCTCCGTAGTTCGTGTCCTCGCTGACCTGCGTCGGACTCAAGAACAGGACGGCCAACGCATTGGGGGACGCGCCGCGGATCTCGAGGACGGCGCCGCCGCCGCTCGCAGAGCTCGATCCGTTCAGGGACAGCTCGGCGCGGCTCCCGTCGGGTCGCGGCTTGCCGAGGGCGAGCGGTCGCGGCGTCAGCTCGGGAACGGTCGAGAGATCGAACGCGACGCGCCCCATCTCGACCGGCGCACTCATGCCGAAGTTCCGCCAGAGGTCGTACGCCTCCTGGCCGCGCATATCGGTGACGTTCTCGTCGCGCAGGAACTCGGCGTACTCCTTCGACGTCGTCTGATGGAAGAGCCTCACGTCGACCGAGGTCGCGCCGGCCGGGATCGAGAAGTCGAGGTCCGACCAGTACTGCTCGTCCAGGTAGCTGGCGCCGATGATGTAGGCGCCGAGCGCTTCGAACGTGGCGTTGCGGAAGCCGCGCGGCGGGATCCGGTTGTCCTTCTCGGTCGTGTTGTTGAGGAGGAAGTGGAGGCTCTCTCCGACGGGAAGACCCGTCGCGGCAGACATCGTTGCGTCGATGCCGTGGAGGATCTCGTAGACGGTCGTCGTCGACTCGTCGAGCTCGGCCGTGACGAGGTCGTAACCGCCGCGACGGTCGACGATCGTGCCCGAGGCGTCGAGGAAGCGGACGTCCACCCACATGCGCCGGCCCTCGCCGTAGCCGGTCGGGAGCTTGTGCCCCATCCGGTTCGTGATGCGGACGTTCAGCGAACCACCGCGAACGGTGGCCTCCAGATCGGCGGCGGCAGCGAGCATCGCCTCGTTCGCCGCGATCGCGGCGTCGACCGACTGGCTGGAGAGGCCGGTCTCGCTGTCCGGGTACTGGGCGCGGATGGCGCGGAGGACCCAGGAGTTGGCGCCGCTGAACGAGTGCCTTGGAACGTCGGGCCGGACGGGCGGACCGAGGTTCGGATCGCAGCCGGTGCCGAGCTCGTCCTGCATGTGACAGTCCTGGCACGACGAGACGCTCGTGCGGTCGCCGCCGAACCGGTCACCGACCTCGATCTCGGCCTGGGCGAAGACGCTCGCGGCCCACTCGCTGTACGTCCGCTCGACGGGGAACTGGTCGTCCTTCTCCGCGGAATAGTGGGGCGCGCCCAGCGGGCCGAGCTGCCACGTGCCGTCCGGCTGCTTCTCCAGCAGCGGGTTCGACACGTCGTGGCAAGTCGCGCACATCAGCGACTCCCGGTGGAACGGTGATTCGCGCCACTCGTGGAAGAAGAACGTGCCGAGGTCGAACGGACCGCGGCGACGATCCTCGGGGTCGAGGACGAACGAGCCGGTGTGCGGATTCTCGATTGCCGGCGCGGAGAGCGCGGCAAGGATCGACGGGTCCTCGACCGGGTTCTCCGGCGACACGACGGGATCGACCATGCGGTGACAGACGTGGCAGTTGATGCCGTCGAGGTCGCCGAGCGAGGGATCGAGCGCGGAGCCGTCCGGAGGAGTCGAACGTCCGTCGAGCCAGGCCGCAGGCGCATGGCAGCGCAGACAGGCTTCGCCGCCGAAGTTGACGTCTTGGTTCGCGATGGCGAGCGTCGCGTAGAAGATCGGGTCGCGTCCCGCCTGACCCATCATCGACGCGGCCCACGGGCCGTACGGCTCGTGCACGGGGTCGAAGAACCCGTGGCAGCCCGAGCAGGTGCCGGACTCGAAGATCGGGACGTTCAGGTCGCCGGGCTGCGTTCCCGGCAGGAAGAAGTCGTCGATCGTCGCGGGGACCTGCGTCTGCCCGCCGGGTGTGCCTTGGGCAGCGAACGATCGGTCGGCCGCGAGGCCGCCGATCAGGGCGAATACGGGGACTGCCGCCGCGAGTGCGGCGCGTCGGCGCGGGAAGGGAATCATGGGTCGCCTCGTTCGAGTTGGGCGATGTCGAGGGCCCGCAGTCTCGACGGTTCGCGCCTTCTCCGTCAAGGGCTGCAACCGGCCGGCGCCTCACCCGTCGCAGGTTCGGAGCGATCGCGCGCCGTGCGCGTCCCCGAACGAGAGTCCCGCCGCGCGCCAGCGGGCGGCGGGCGACACCCTGCATCCCCCTCGAAGATGAAACTGAGTCTCAGCTCGACACGCCTGGTCGCGGCGTTCCTGACCGTCGGCGGCGCCGCTCTGGCACATCCGGCTCCGCAGGAAAACGCACCTGCGACGGTTCACCTCGCTCAGCGCGACGGAAGGACGCACCTGGTCGGTGCGCTCGAAGCCGGGCCGGGCGTTCGTCTCCTGATCGTCTCCCGGACCCACGACGGCACGACTCTCGAGATCGGTCGCGCGATGACGGAGTTCGACGGGACCTTCCGCCATCCACTCGGACGGTGGGAGGGATCGGGCGTAAGGTCGGTCGGCATCGTCTTCGCCGGGGCGCGGGGCGTGACGACGACCGCGTCCGTTCCCCTGCCAGACCAGGACCCGGCGCAGCGCGGCGAGCTTCCGCCCTCACGCGGCGACGTGATCGTGACCGAGTTCATGAAGGACCCCGCGGCGGTGTCGGACGTCCGAGGGGAGTGGGTCGAGGTCTTGAATCGCACGTCGGCGACGATCGACCTGGCCGGCTGGACGCTGCGTGACGACGGCTCGAACAACACCGTGCTGACCCATCCCTCGGGCTCCATCCCCGTCGCCCCGGGTGCGTTCGCCGTGCTCGCTCGCGAGGGGGACCCGACGCAGAACGGCGGAGTCGACGTCGACGCGGTCTACTCCGGGTTCAGCCTCAACAACGGTGCGGACCAGATCGTGCTCGAGGCACCCGGCGGCTTCATCGTCGACCGTGTGGCCTACGGCGACGGTCCGACCTGGCCCGACGAGAGCGGACGCTCGGTGTCGCTGTCCGCCCGCGCGTGGGGGAGGTCGATCGCGACGCTCGCGGTGTGCTGGTGTCCGGGCGAGACCCCGATGCCCGCCGGCGACCTCGGGACGCCGGGCGCGATGAACGACGTCTGCGGCGACTGAGGAGGGCTGGACTACTCCGTCCACACTCCCTGGGGCACGAGGATCCGTCCGCAGTCGTCCACGTCGTGGCGGCCGCGGCGGTCCTCGCGCACATCCGGGTGGACGGGGCACGTCCACCACCATGTGCCGGTGCCCTCGACCTCGGCTGCGGCGTAGCCGAGTCCCGAGAGCGCAGCCGTCGCGCCCTCGTCGGGGCCGGCAGCTTGCGGGAACGACTCGAGGACCCACGGATTGCGCTCCGCCAGGTCCGCGAGGAGGCGGTCGACGATCTCCGGGTGCTCGCTCGCGACGTCCTTCGCCTCGACGGGGTCGACCGCGACGTGGAAGAGCTCGCTCCGGTCCGGCATGTGGGGGCGGTAGACGAGCTTCCAATCGCCGTCGGAGACCATGTAGAGGAACGCGGCCTCCGGGCGCTTCCGCCGCATGCCCGCGTTGTGGTCGTAGCCGTTGATCTGTTCGCCGTACGCGACCAGATCGCCGAGCGGCTCGCCCTCGAAGCGTTCGACGAGCGACACCCCGTCGATCTGTTCGTAGAACTCAGGGAGACCGGCGAGGTCGAGGAGCGTCGGCGCGAGGTCGGCGGTTCGCACCTGATCCGCGGCGCGTACGCCGCGCGGGACGCCGGGTCCCCGGAGCAGCAGCGGGACGTGGACCTGCTCGCGGTAGAGCGTTCGATGCATGGCCCAGCCGTGCAGGGCCCGCCCGTCGACCAGTCCTTGGCCATGGTCGGAGGTGAGCGCGACGACGGTCGAGTCCGAGAGCTGAGCCGCGTCGATCGCCGCGAGGAGGCGCCCGATCTCTTCGTCCTGGAACCGCACCTCGACGGCGTAGGTCAGCGTCTGCTCGTCCTTCAGGTCGCCGGTTCCCGGGTCGTAGCGGAGTCGCTCGATGTCGGCCGAGTCCGGCAGCTTGACGGGGTCGTGCGGGTCCCAGTAGTGCAGCCATAGGAAGAACGGCCTGTCGTCCTGGGCCGCCTCCTCGAGCCAGGCCACGGCCCGGTCGGTCGTCTCGTCCGAGCGGCGCTGGAACGTCGAGACGTCCCAGCCGACCTTCCCGCCGTCCGGGGTCTTCTCGACCTTCGTCTCGAAGGAGTCGAAGGTGTCGAACCCCTGCGCGAACCCGAAGTGCCCGGAGACCGGGAAGGCGCTGTGGATCGCGCCCGTTCGGTAGCCCGCGGCGTCGAAGGCGGTCGCGAGCGTGTCGTGTTCGGCGGGGAGGCGGAAGCCGCTCCCCGCGGCGAGCACCCGCAGGCCGTGTCGGTATTGGAAATCGCCGGTGAGGATCGTGGCGTGCGACGCCGGGGTCAGGCCGGAGGAGCTGACCGCCCGCTCGAAGAGGACGCCGTCGCGGGCGAGCGCGTCGACCGCGGGCGTCGCGCCGTTCGTCGAGCCGTAGCACGAGAGGAAGTCCGCCCGCACGGTGTCGAGCGTGATCAGGATCACGTTCGGACGAGCGGCGGCGGGGTCTCCGCCACAGGCGCTGAGAGTGAGACCGGCGAGGACGAGGGTGAGACGCTGGGCGATCACGGTGCGGTGCATGTCGGGTCGAGTCGGGGAGCATAGCGGCCGTGATGACCTCTCTGGCCGCGGGGCCGCACCCCGCCCCACCCCCCCCGGGCCCCCCGGCGGGTGCGGGGCCCGGTGCTCAACCCCCACAGCCCCCAAAAAACACCACCGGAGAGGCCCCCCATCAACACACCGCACCACCC
>JBCCSK010000404.1:0-5450 GCA_039200205.1 Planctomycetota bacterium | reverse complement strand
GGGTGATGACGGGCCGCAGGGCCCCGCGGGCATGCAAGGCGATCCGGGCATGCAGGGCGATCCAGGAGCACCTGGTGATCCGGGCATGCAAGGCGATCCAGGTATGGACGGCATGAACGGCGCCGATGGCGTGTGTGCAGGAGCGACGCAGCTGGAGATCACCGGTGTGACGGGAATCCAGAACAGCTACTTCCGCGGTGTCACCAGCGCGCCCTTCACGATCACCACGAACTCGACGAACACGCTCACGTACTCCTTCGTGACGAACGACTTCGACATCCAAGCCGGTGCGACAGCAGGTGAGTTCACGCTCACGGGCGCGAGGCCCGGCGAGAACTTCCGCGTGGTCGCTGTCGTGACCGATGGCTGCACCCTGGCGACCGAGACGATCGAGGTCCCGAGCGTGGAGCTCGCGCTCGCGGACGTCCGCTTCGTGCACCTGTTCGACGGCGCAGGGGACGTCGAGATCACGCTGACCGGCGACACCGACCCGATCGCGCTGATAGCGTTCCAGGGGAGCACCGACCTCGTCGAGGTCGACTCAGGCACGTTCGTCTTCGACGTCCGCGACCGCGGCGAGCGCGCCCTCGGCATCGCCGAACGTGATCGAGTCGACCGCGTCGAGGACGCAGGTCAGGTCGTGCGCGCACGCGCCGTGGGCGCGGTCGGTGCCTTCGATGGCGTCCACGGCGCGTCGAGCGCGCTCGAAGTCGCCCTCGTAGATCGCCTGTCGCGCGATCGAGATGCGCGTGCAGTCGTCGCACACGTCGGAGACGTCGGACGCGAGCGGCGCGTCCGGCGTACGGCAGCCGGCGAGCGCAACGGCGATCGCGGCCAGGGTGATGATGAGTCGAAGCATGTGATCTGTTTCCGGTCGAAGGGGGTGAGGGACGACACGGCGCGGAGGCCCGGTCCACGGGCAGGAACGACCGGTCGCCCCGAATTCGTCAGACAAAAAAAGCCGCGCGACGCTGGGTGGCGTCGCGCGGCGAGGGAGCGAGACGAAAGCTCGCCTGGCATGCCTCCGAGCTCCTTCGGAGGCGAGCGCTGCACGCTACGGTGCGATCGAGTGCACGTATGCCCCGAACGAGAACAGCGAGCCGTACAGGGTGCAGAAGAGCACTACGAACCTCTGCTGCCACACGAAACGGATGAGTGCGGTCATGTTCCTCCTTGGTCAAAGAGCTGATCCGACGCCGGTGTCGGCGGGCAGAGTCAGGAACGAAGACCGCCCCGCGATTCGTCAGACGAGTTGTCGATGCCGTGCGTTCGAGCTGCGTGGAACGCTCGCGATGCAAGCCGCTCGCAGGTCAGTCCAGACGGAAGAGGTGCGAGCGGAGGCGTTCGAGTGCCTCTTGCTCACGCGTTCGCCGCGCGGCGGCGGCGCGCTCCTGCTTCAGGAACGCATCGATCGCTCGCGAGGGATTCTGTGCCCCTCCGATGGCGACGAGTGCGGGCTGAGGCCGGCGCGTTCGAGTCGTGCGAGGACCTCGCGTCGTGGTGATCATGATTCTTCTCCTTGGTTCGACGGCGAGCCGAATGCGTCGCCGTTGCTGAAGAGGGCAACGGGGGCGATCCGCAAGCTCGTCGCGGATTTACGACGTTGCTTCGACGGGCATGCTCGGCTCGACCGTTGCTCGCCAAGGACATGGAGAGAGTTCGCCTCACGATCGACCCGCGCGCGATGGGCGCGCTCCGGCAGCTCCGCGGGAGCGAGTCCGAGCGCCTCGTGCTGCGTGCCGGCCAGATGCAGTGGCCGGACCGTGTCGAGTACTTCGTGCCCGCCGACGGCAGCGCGCGAGTGTTCGTCGTCGCGGAGACGGAGGACGTGCCAACCGATGCCGTGCGCGGTGACGTCGTCCTCCGTCGTCGCCGACACGCGTACGAGGCGCAGGTGGTAGGGGAGCCGTCCGTCGAGGTGGAGGTCGCCGAACTCGGGGTCCGCGTGGATCGGCCCTGGCGGTCCATCGCGGTCGTCGGGAGCGGGCGTCTCGGCTCGAACGCGGCGATCGCTCTCGCGGAGGAGCTCGAGCCAGAGGACCTCTTCTTGATCGACTCCGACACGCTCGAGGACCACAGCCTCGATGCGACGGAGTGCTTCGTCGGCGACGTCGGCCGTCCCAAGGTGATGGCGGTACGGCGCTTCGTGTCCGAGACCGCGCCCGACGTGCGTGCGCGCTACATCATCGGCGGCGTCGGGGAGCGAGAGCCCACCTTCGCGTGCTGCCGGGCCGACCTGATCGTCTGCGCGCCGGATCGCGACCGCGCCCGACTCGCCGCCTCGATGGCGGCCCTCGCGACGATGCGTCCCCTCCTGGATCTGGGGACGGGGATCTTCGACGACGAGGAGCGAGGCCGGCTGGCGGGAGCGGACGTGCGGCTCGTCCTTCCCGGCGACGGCTGCCTTCTCTGCGGCGGCGCGCTGTCGATCGAGCGTGAGTCGGACGTCGACTGGACGGCTCAGCGCGCAGGCTCGCGTCGTTCGCTCAACCAGCTCGCCGTGGCCCAGGGCGTCGAGCTGCTCGTCGCGTACCGCTCGGAGCGGATCCGCAGTTCGAGCTGGGTGCGGCTCGTGCTCGGAGAGGACGGCGGGGTCGACTCGACCGCGCAGGCGTGGGTGACCGACCCGAACTGCCCGCTGTGCTCGCGACAGACGGGGCGCGGGACCGCCGTCTTCGACGAGTAGTCGGTGAGTGCAATCGGGTCGGAACTTGCGCGATCAAGCGACCGCCGGCTCCGTCTCCTCGGGTCGGAACAGGCTCAGAATCGAGCTTCCGGGCTCCGCCGAGGCGGCGCGATCGGCCGTGAAGAGCTCGAGGCGGCCGTCCACGATCGCGCCGAGCGGGATGGCCTCGTCGCCGTTGCGGGCCAGGAATGCGTCGAAGTCGAACTCGTCCGTGAGGTTGGTCGACTTGACGACGGCGCCGCGCTGGACGAGCAGGTCGAGGCTGCCCAGGGACCACTCGTCCCCGAACAGGATGCGGCCGCGCAGGTCGCTCCGGACCTCGTCGCCGGAGCTCTCCGAGCTCGCCGTCTGGTACACGTTCGCGCGGCCGTAGAGAGACGCGAAGTGGGCGGCGGCGAGGGCGTTGACCTCGTCGTTCGGCGTGAGGCCGAGGAAGCGGCCGGTCCCGCCCAGGGGCAGCGCCTCGACGAGCTCGGTCGAGAGGATCGAGCCGTAGTGGGCGGAGAGGCCCTCGCTCTTCGCGCGCCGGACGGAGGCCCAGTTCGTGTCGACGTGGATGACGTCGATGTTCGCGCGGTCGAGGGCGCGGCCGAGCTCGAGAGCGAAGCGGCCCGCGCCCGCGATGAGCGTTCCCTGCGCGTCCGGGTCGGAGAGGCCGAGCTTGCGCGCCAGCGGCTGGGCGCTCAGGCCGTACACCGCGACGGTCACGATGATGACGAGGAACCCGAGCGGCGCGAGCAGGTCAGCGCCCGGCACGCCAGCCTCCTGGAGGCGGAGTCCGAAGAGCGACGAGACCGCGGCGGCGACGATGCCGCGCGGCGCGAGGCAGGCGAGGAAGACGCGCTCCGCGCGGGTGAGGTCGGTGCCGAGCGTCGACAGGAAGACCGCGATCGGCCGCACGAGGATGATCAGGGCGGCGACGAACGCGAGGCCGCTCCAGCCCGTCGTGCGCAGGGCGTCGAGGTCGATCGTCGCCGCGAGGACGACGAAGAGCGTCGAGATGAGAAGGACCCGCAGGTTCTCCTTGAACTCGATGATGTGGTGGACCGAGACGTCGCTGCGGTTCGCGAGGCGGAAGCCCATCAGCGTCACCGCGAGCAGGCCCGACTCGTGCGCGAGCTGATCCGCGCCGACGAACGCGACGAGCACGACCGCGAGTGAGACGGGGTTCTCCAGCTCGTCCGGGACCAGGTGGCGCTTGAGGAGGATCGCGAGCAGCTGCGCGCCGAGGAGGCCGAAGACCGTTCCGACGAGCACCGTCTTGCCGAGGTCGACGATCGCCGTCCGGGCCGAGCCGACCGCGCCGCTCTCCAGCGCGCCCTCCGTCGTCGCGTGGAGGACGAGGACCGCGAGCGTCGCGCCGACGACGTCGACGACGATCCCCTCCCACTTGGCGATCGCCTCCACCGGACCGCGCGGGCGGATCTGGCGCAGGAGGGGGCCGATGACGGTCGGGCCCGTCACCGTCAGGATCGCGCCGAGCACGAGCGCGGTCTCCCACGGAACGCCGGCGATCTCGACGGCCGCCCACGTCGCGAGCACCCACGTCGTCACGACGCCGACCGTCAGGAGCCGCAGGATCGCCGCGCCGTTCTCACCGAGCTCCTTGACCCGCAGCGTGAGGCCGCCCTCATACAGGATGACTGCGACCGCGAGCGAGACGAGCGGGTCGAGGATGTCGCCGAAGAGCTCGCGCGGATGGAGGAGCCCGAGGATCGGCCCGAGCAGGAGTCCCGCGAGCAGCAGGAGGAGGATCGACGGTAGGCGCAGGCGCCACGCGATCCACTGGGCGACGATCCCGGCGGCGCCGATCAGGGCGAGCGCGAGCAGCGGCGCGGGGTGCGGTCCGGCGGCGGACTCGGCGAGCGCGATGGGCATGTGGGGGGAGCGGCGCGGGCAGGGGAAGGGCCGAGAGTAGCGCCCGGGGGCCCGACTTCGAGCCGGTGCGGGAATCGAAAAAGGCGCGTCCGAGAGTCGCAGTTCACGCGAACGCTCGGTCCCATGGTGCCCGGTTTCGCGCACCCCGCGTCCACGGGCCTCTCGACAGGCTCCGCCGGGGTGCCGCTGCTCCGCACGATCCAACCACCCACGATCCTCTCCACGATGCGCACTCTCCTCTCCGTCGCGGCCGCCTCGGCCGTTTCGATCGCGGTCGCCGTCGCCGCGACCTACGCCCCCTCGGTCGCCGCCGAGCCGACGTCCGCCCCGGGCCCGGCCGCCACGACCTACGCGTTCGACACCGGCCACAGCACGGTCATGTTCCGCTGCAAGCACCTCGACGTGAACTACCAGTGGGGGCGCTTCGACAAGTTCGACGGCTCGTTCACGCTCGGTGACGACGCCGCGTCGTCGCAGGTCTCGGTGAAGGTCGAGGCCGACAGCGTGAACACGAATTCGAAGGACCGCGACAAGCACCTGCGCGGCCCCGACTTCTTCGATACGAAGCAGTTCCCCGAGATGACGTTCGAGTCGACGAAGGTGGCGAGCAAGGGCGGCGACGTCTTCACGATCGCCGGCGACCTGACGCTCCACGGCGTCAAGAAGTCGATCACGTTCGACGTGACGAAGATCGGTGAGAAGGACACCCGGATGGGCCGCCGCGCCGGCTTCGAGGGTCAGTTCGAGATCGATCGCAACGACTACGGCATCGACATCTACCCCGACACGCTCGGCAAGACCGTGCGGATGATCTTCGCGATCGAAGGCGTGGCCAAGGGCTCGTGAGCCCGGTTCCCGTCCTCGTCGGCGTCGCCGTCGGCCTCGT
>JBCCSK010000403.1:0-5488 GCA_039200205.1 Planctomycetota bacterium | reverse complement strand
TCGCCCTCCGCTTCATCGCCCATCGAAGGCACGCCGCGGACATCGCCCCCGAACGCCCCGATGACCCCGATCGTCACGTCGACGTAGCCGCGGCTCGGGATGGGTCCCCGGACGCGCAGCTGTCGCTCGCCGGGGTGGATCGCGAGGGCCAGAAGGAGGGCGCTCACCTCCTGGCTGGAGCCGGGCTGGTCCAGCGCGATCGCCTCGGGCGGCGCCGCCGCCGTCAGGAGAACGGGCCAGCCGTCGTCCGCGCTGCCGTGCTCGACGCCGACTCCCGCCTGCCGCAGCGCGCGGAACAGGGAACCGCTCGCGCGACGCGCGAGGGTGCCGCTGGGTACGACCTCGGCCCCGCTTCCCTCGGGTCGACCGAGCGATGCGAGGGCGGTGAAGAGTCGGGCGGACGTGCCCGACTCCCCCACCGGCACCTGAGCCCAGGGGCGAGCACGCTCCGCGCGCGTCGGGGGCGCTCCGGCGATCCTCCCCAGCCCGCTCCTGCGCATGAGGGCGGTCGCGAGGAGGTCGTCGCTCTTTCCCTCGCTCGGGAACGTTGCGCCGATGGCACGGGAGCAGCGCAGGGCCGCCACGACGTCGGACGACGTCGGCAGCCCCTCGATCTCGGTGACGCCGCGCGCGAACGACGCGGCCGCGATCGCCCTCTGGGCGATCGACTTCGACGCGGGGACCGAGACCCTCCCGTGCACGGGCGAGCCTGGTTGGAAGCCCCGTCCGGCGTGGCGCTCCTCCTCGGGCATCCCCCTAGGGTACGCGCCGAGCGCCACGGCCACGATCCCGAGACCGGTGTTCGCGGTCGCGGCGTCCCTTCTCTACATTCCGACGTCATGGATGACGTGTACCTCGGGCGCGACGATCGCCCGGAGGGTCTCGAGCGGATCGCGTCCGGCAAGGTGCGCGACATCTACGCGCTCGACGACGACCACCTCCTCTTCGTGACGACGGACCGGGTCTCGGCCTTCGACGTCGTCATGGACGAAGGCGTGCCGTTCAAGGGCCGCGTTCTGACCGCGATCGCCGCGCACTGGTTCGACCGCACGCGCGAGATCGTCCCCAACCACCTCGTCAGCACCGCGATCGAGGACGTCGACGGGCTCGACGACGGCTGGCGGAACCGACTCCGCGGCCGGGTGATGATCGTGCGCCGCGCCTCCCCCGACCCGATCGAATGGGTCGTCCGCGGTCACCTGGCGGGCTCGGGCTGGAAGGAGTACGTCGACCGCGGGACGGTCTGCGCGATCCCGCTGCCGGCGGGCCTCGAACAGGCCGGAGAGCTCCCCGAGCCGATCGTCACCCCCACGACCAAGGACGAGGTCCACGACCGGCCCCTCTCGTCGGACGAGGCGCGCGAGCTCGTCGGGCCCGAGCGCTGGGAGCACGGCAAGCGCGTGTGCCTCGAGCTGTTCGCGCGCGGGCGCGAAGAACTCGGCGGGCTCGGCCTACGCCTGGCCGACACGAAGTTCGAGCTCGGCGTCCGCGACGGCGACGTTCTGCTCATCGACGAGGCGCTGACGCCCGACTCGTCGCGCATCTGGGACGAGGCGGACTACCGGACGGGGACGAGTCCGCCGAGCTTCGACAAGCAGATCCTGCGCGACTGGCTGGAGACGCTCGACTGGAACAAGGAGTACCCGGCGCCGCCGCTCGACCCCGCGGTCGTCGCACGCGTCTCCGAGCGCTACCTCGACGTGTGCGAGAGGATCACGGGCGGACGTCCGGACCGCGCGTAGGCGAGCGCATCACTCCCAGGGCATCGCGAACGGCTGCGGCTCGACGCCGTTGATCAGCGTCGAGCGGCCGAATTCGATGTCGCTGCCGACCTCGGCGACGACGCCGCGGAAGCGGTCCATCCGCGGGAGGTCGCTGAGGATCCTGACCGCGCGGACCTCGTCCTGGAGGCGCATGGCCTGAAGTTCCGCGACGCGCTGCTGGGTGACGTCCTGCTTCGCCGCGTGGTGCACGAGCGCGACGATCGACGTCAGGTGCTCGATCGTCTTGCCGAGTCGCTGCAGCGGGATCTGAGCGCGCGTCAGCTCGAGCTGGAACCACAGGCTCACGCCGAGGTTCTGCCAGCGGACGAAGCGAAGCTTGCGCTCGGCGAAGCGAGCCGGGCGGCGGAGCCGCGGGGGCAGGTGCCGGTACCGCGGCAGGAGCGAGGTCGGCACGAGCCGTCCGGCTGAGCGCGCGACGTCGAGGAGCCCGTTCGTCACGATCCAGCCGACGAGCGCCCAGAACGAGCCGTTCGCGAGCAGACGGCCCGTCGCCTTCGCGACGCGCGCCGGATGACGGAGGACGGTGCCCGCGCCGATGCGCAGGATCGCGCGATCCTGCGGCAGGCGCTCGCCGTTCGCGTCGACGTTGATCGAGCGAATCACGCCGAGCATTCCGGCCATGTAGCGGTCGGTGAAGCGCGCCGTCACGTCCTTGACCATCCCCATCAGGATCAGGTCGTCCTCACCCTCGACGATGCCGAAGACGTGCACGTTGGCCCGCGAGTCGCTCGCGCGCTGGGACGTGTGGAACGTGCGCCCGCCGAGCACGTGCTCCGTCGCGACCTGTGAGGTCATCGCCGTCCCGGACGCGGCGGACTTGGTCAGGTCCCGCAGTCCCGCGAGGTCGACCCCGTCGGCGTCCTGCTGCAGCGACAGGTGCGAGAGGGAGCGCGCCTGGAGCGCACCGCCCAGGACCTTGGCGAGATTGAGGCGCGGGAGCTCGTGCTTGATGACCTTGCCGCCGACGCCGGTCCGCAGCCGAGCGAAGTGCGCGGCGTCGGACGCGAGCATCCGCTGGTACCCCGCGGACATCGCGGCCAGCATGCAGCGACCCATCCGAAGGCAGTAGAACAGCACCTCGACGCCGTCGGCCTCGATCTGGTTCGCGCGCGGGATCGGAAAGTTGTCGAGGACGATCCGCGAGTTGTGATTAGCGACGAACGCCGAGACCTCTGTCGAGAGGAGCTCGAAGCCGTGGTCCCACGGCTCGCCGTCCGGCCCGGCCTCGCCGCGGACGCGGTCTTCCTCCGGCAGCTCGACGATGAAGAGTCCGACGCGCTTGCCGTTCTTGCCGATGCGCGCGACGAGCCCTGCGACCGCCCCGTGCGTCGCGTTCGTGATGTACATCTTCGCGCGCGAGCCCGTGGCGTGGAGGCGCCAGCAGTCGTTCTCCTCGTCGAGCTCGACGTACGCCTGGACCTTCTTGGCGTTGACTCCCGTTCCGACCTCGGTGAGAGCGAACGCCATGAGGCGGCCCTCGCTCAGCATCGGAAGGAACGTCCGCTTCTGCTCGTCGGTGCCGTACGCGAGGAGCGAGCCCGCGCCGATCGTGAGCTCGCCGGAGATCTCGACGGCGAGGGCGCCGAGCCCGTTCGCCGCGAGCTCCTCCTCGACCAGCGCGAGGTCGCCGTACCCGTCCCCCGCACCGCCGAACTCGGCCGGGACCGTGAAGCCGTAGGCCTTGCTCGACGCGACGCGCTCGCGGAGCGCGGTCGACAGCTTCGCGTCCGACTCGAAGGCCTCGCCGCGAGCGATGCAGCCGAGCGCCGCATCGACGACGGCCCGGCCGCCCTTCGTCAGCTCGGCGCCGATCCGCGTTCCCGAGGCGAGCTCGACGGGATCGGGCGCGGGGCCGTAGATGAGACGCTGGACGAGGCTCGTGCGCTGCGCACCAAGTCGAGCGCTCGCCGCCGCGGCCGAATCGTCGAGGGCCGCGACGTCCTGCGCCTGCGCCGCGTCGCCGGCGGCGTCGAGGGCCTCGGCGGCGGCGGACTTCTTGACGGGCGGCTCGGCGGCGTCGGTCCCAGACTCGGGGATCGCGGTGTCGGTCATGTCAGGGGGCGTTCGAAGGGCGCTTCGGCGGGTCGTCATAGTCCATCGGCCGCCCCGCGTCGCTTGGGAAAGTCGAGCCCCTGGAGCCCTCGTCGGCGTCGCGGGATGGGGCGCCGTGGCTGGTCCCGCACCCGATACTCTCTGCGCCATGTCCGCCCCCCTCGACCTCCCTTTCGAGACCCTCTCCTGGGTCGGTGGCCTCGACGGCCACGTCCGCATGCTCGAGCAGACGCTCCTCCCGCTCGAGGAGCGCAAGATCGAGGTGCGCACGGTTCCCGAGATGGTGGACGCGATCTGGCGTCTCGCGGTCCGCGGCGCGCCCGCCATCGGCGTCGCCGCCGGCTACGGCATGGTCCTCGGGCTGCGCGACGTGACGTCGGAGGACGTCGTCGCAGGTGCTCGCGAGACCAAGGCGACGCTCGACGCGGCGCGACCGACCGCCGTCAACCTCAGCTGGGCCACCGCGCGCGTCCTCGCGCGGGTCGAGTCGGAGGCGAAAGCAGGCGCGTCAGCCGCGGATCAGATCGCCGCCGCACTCGGCGAGGCACATGCGATCTACGAAGGAGATCGAGACACGTGCCGTCGCATGGGCGAACACGGGGCCGCGCTCGTAGCGGACGGCGCCACGCTCTTGACGCACTGCAACGCGGGCGCGCTCGCGACGGCCGGGATCGGCACCGCCCTCGCGCCGATCTACACCGCGCACGCCACCGGGAAGTCGGTCGCCGTGTTCGCAGACGAGACACGACCGCTCCTGCAGGGTGCCCGGATCACCGCCTGGGAGCTGATGAAGGCAGGCATCGACGTGACGCTCATCACCGACGGCATGGCGCCCCGGGTCATGGGCGAGGGCAAGGTCGACGCCGTCTTCGTCGGATCCGACCGCATCGCCCGGAACGGCGACGTGTGCAACAAGATCGGCACGTACGGCGTGGCGCTCGCGGCGCGGCACCACGGCATTCCCTTCCACGTCGTCGCGCCACTCTCGACGGTCGATCCTTCGCTCGATTCGGGCGACCGTATCCCGATCGAGGAGCGGCCGGCCGAGGAGATCACCGAGGGACTGGGCCGTCGCGTCGCTCCGGACGGAGTGCGCGTCTACGCGCCGGCCTTCGACGTCACGCCCGCCGAGCTCGTCTCGTCGATCGTGACCGAGGTCGGGGTCATCGAGCGACCGGACACGGCCAAGGTCGAAGCGGCCCTCCGGGCGGGCGGCGTCGTCTGGGATGCGGCGAACGCCTGACCCTCTCGTCTGTCCCAGCCTCGGACAAGCTCAAGCGACCGCTCGTCCGGGGCCGACGAGATCGGGCAGCGCAGCACGTCCGTGCGAGCGCGCTCCCCGCACCGCCCACTCCCCGGCCGTCCGGCCTGACCATGAGCCCGAAGAAGTCCAATTCGAAGCCCGCGTCCGGCGCCAAGAAGGCCTCGAAGTCGACGCCCAGCGCCGGCGGCACACGCAAGCCGGACGAGATGCCGGCGGACGTGCTCGAGTTCATCCAGGCGATCGACGACTACAAGCGCAACGAGAACCGACCGTTCCCCACCTGGTCGGAGATCCTCGACATCGTCAAGTCGCTCGGGTACGAGCGCTCGGCGTCCTGAGGGCTCGGAACTGTCGGCCTTTGGGACGGCGGTGAGTGTCGAGCGACCGC
>JBCCSK010000402.1:0-5496 GCA_039200205.1 Planctomycetota bacterium | reverse complement strand
CTTCAACGCGCCTCTCCCGTGGACGATCGAGGCGCTTCGCCTCACGCTGGAAGACAGCGACCTGTACGGCGTCGCGTCGGTGACAGGCGGTGACGACCGATTCGACGATCCGCTGCCGGTGACGCTCCGCGAAGGGGGCGCGATCGAGTTCGTGACCGAACGAACCGAACTCTTGAGCCTGTACGCCGTGACGATCGCCAGCGCCGACGAGTCGGCCGCACTTCCAAAGAAGCTGCGGTTCGACGCGTCGAACCGCGCAGTCGGTGAGGTCGTCGCGACGTCCGGTGCGCTCCAGCCCGGCGCCTACGTCTGGACCGCTCGGATCGGGGAGGTCGCGGTCGACGGACAGATCGTCGTACGGCCGGCGGAAACGGCACGCGTAGAACTCGATGGCCTCCGCTGGGAAGCCCGGACAGCCACGGTCCTCATCGACGCTTCGGCGCTCGCCGATCCCGATCCAGAGCGGTGGCATCTCATCGTGACCGACGCGGCGGACTCGGATCGAAGGCTCCGGGCGCGCATCGAGCGCCTCGATGCACGCGGCTCCAAGACCTGGCGCACCGTCGTCGACGCTTTGCCGCCGGGGCAATGGGACGTCGTAATGCTGGGCCCACGATCGGAGCGCATCGACCCGCCGATCGTCAGACTCGTGCACGGCGGCACCGCGGGCCCGTTCGTCTTGACGCCGGCAAGACGCAGGACCGTCGAGGTGCGCGTCGTCGACGCCGCAACGGGCGAAGCGCTCCGGAGCGCGAGAGCGTGGTCGCTCGAAGGCGTGCGGAGCGAGACGCTCCACGGCGGACGGAACGGGATCTTCCGCAGCGTCGACCTCTCGGCGGAAGCGCCGGCGGCGCTGTTCGCGGAGGCCGCCGGCTACCGGCTCCAGCAAATCGACTTCGAGCCGATGACATCGCCCGACGTCGTCGAATTTCGAATGGAGAAGGGCTGGGTCGGACGCGTGGTCGTCTTCGATTCGATGGGATTCGCCGCCGGTGTTCCGGTCGACGTCGATGGGCGCCGCCGCGGAAGGACGGACGCGCAGGGGGCCCTGTGGTTCGAAGGCGATGGGCCGCCGAAGCGAATCGAAGTGGGCGGTGGCCACGACGACATCGAGGTCGTCCGCGACCCGTTCGAGGGGGGGTACGGAGGCTCTCTCGGCTCACCGGGGTTCGTCTTCGGGATTCGCAGGCGCTGAAGCCCCGCCGCGCGATACGCCACCGCAGGCCCGACATCGGGTCGCAGTTCGATCATCGACCGATGGGCCTAGACTAAGGCCAACCCCGGCGCCCACCCGAGATGAAGCTTCGAACGCCGCGCACTCTCCCGCTCCTCCTCCTCTCGCTGCCGCTGCTGCACGCCGCGGCGCGGAATTCGACCTATCAGGAGGACGACCTCGAGCCCGGTCTGCGCGTCGCGCTCGAACACCTTCGCGACACCGACCCCGAGCGCGCGGAGCGCATCCTCGCGGGACTCCGCGAAGACGACGAGGACGCGTGGCGTGAACTCGACCGGCACTTCGAGTTCCTCGAGCGGCTGGAGGGCGCCGAAGGTCCGGAGCGTCGGCTCCTGGAGCGCGACCAGCGCTACGCCGCTGCGGTACGCGCGGAGACGACCGCGTACCGCGCGGAGCCGACTCCGGCGTCGGAGGAGGCGGTGCGCAAGCTCCTCGACGACTGGTTCACCGTGCGGCAGGAGCTCCGGCGTCTGCGCGTCGACGACCTGAAAGTGAACCTGCGAGAGATGGAGGAGCATCTGGGAGAGGACGCGAACAGCGACCTCGAGCGCGGCTTCCCCTGGCTCGTTGGCGCGCTGGAGGAAGCGAGCGACGAAACGCTCGACGACCTCGTGCACGAACACGCCGAGCAGCTCGGGTCGGCGATGGAGCGCGTCGACGAGCGGCTCGCGGAGTGGTGGTGGGAGATCGTCGAGACGGACGAAGAGGGCGTCGCGTTCGCGCTGGAGCGCTGGCGCGAGAGCGAGCCGGAGAAGGCGCGCGCCGTCGAGCGCGAAGGCGGTGCGGAGCTGGGGCTGATCGCAGCCGAGGTCGAACTGGTTCGATTCGTGCTCGCGATCGAAGGCGATCGGCGCGGCGACCGCGAGGTGGTCGCCGAACGACTCGTCGCTGAATCCTCCGCCGGCGAGCTGCGCACGCTCCTCACGCGCATCGGCGCGCTGGAGCTCGAGGTGGTGCGCGAAGAGCGTGAGCACCTTCGCGAGCAGCTCGAACGACTCCCGCGGCAGATCGAACGACGCGAGGAGATGCGCACGTGGCTCGTCACCGCTGAGCTGCTTCGGCGCACGGATCGCGAGGACGTTCTCGAATGGTGATCGTCGCGACCGCATTGACGCTGATCGCCCTCGCCGGAGACGCGGACGAGGGGCGCGAGGTCCTGGAGCTCGCGTGCCTCACGTGCCACGACGGACCGAGCGCGGAGGCGAAGTTCGACGTCGGAGCGCTGCTTGGACAGGACGTGCTCGCGGAGTCGCTGTTCGACTGGCGGCGCGTGCGAGCGGTCGTCGAGTCGGGCGCGATGCCGCCGCCCGCAGAGGGAGACGAGAGCGGAGGTCTCGACGCGGACGAGGTCCCCGCCGTCCTCGCGTTCCTCGACGCGGCCGAGCGCGACGCGTACGAGCGCGGCGGGGCCGCCGGCCACGAGCCGGTCCGGCGCCTCACGCGCGGCGAGCTCGGGCGCGCGCTGCGCGACCTCCTCGGCGTCGAGATCGAGATCGATTCCCTGATGCCTGACGAGCTGGTCGCGGAGAACGGCTTCGAGGCGAGCTCGTCGACGCTCTTCGTTCACGCCCAGTGGCTGGAGCGCGCCGACGTCGCGGTGCGCGTCGCTCTCCGCGCCGCGCTCCCCGACGACGGGCCCGCTTCGGCGCCCTTCCGCGGCGCGTTCGACGCCGAGGCGTTCCTGCGCCGCGCCTACCGTCGCCCGCCGACGATGAGTGAAGCGGACGCCCTGCGTTCCGCGATTGCCGCGCGAGAGGCAGCGGGCGCGACGCCGCGCGCGGCTCTGCGCGAGGCGCTCTTCGGCTCGCTCGCGTCGCCGCACTTCCGCATGCGGCTGGAGGATGCGCGCTCGGCCGACGCCGGTGAACGCCCCGTCGGCGCGTTCGGACTCGCGAGCCGGCTGTCGTTCCTTCTGTGGAGCGCGCCGCCGGACGACGCGCTGCTCGACCTTGCTGCGTCCGGAACGCTGGAGCAGACCGACGTCCTCGATGCTCAGGTCGCGCGCATGCTCGCCGACCCGCGCGCCCTCGACTTCACGCGCGGCTTCGCCGGCCAGTGGCTCGGCACGCGCCGGCTCGGTCGCGAGTACAAGCCCGACCCGATCGACGTCCCGTTCATGACGGACTCGCTGATGGCGTCGATGCGGGACGAGGTCGCGCGGTTCGTGCTCCACCTCTTCCGCGACGACCGTCCGCTCGCCGACCTGCTCGTCTCGGAGACGACGTTCGTCGACGCCGAACTCGCGCGCTTCTATCGGATCCGCGGCGTACGCGGCGACGAGATCGCCAGCGTGCGCGTCCGCGACCCGCGGCGACGCGGTCTCCTGGGCAAAGCGGGCGTGCTCGCGAGCACGTCCTATCCCGATCGGACGAGCCCGGTCCTGCGCGGCGCGTGGATCCTCGACGACCTTCTCGGGACACCGCCTCCCCCGCCGCCGCCGGGCGCGAGCGACCTCGACGACGAGGTGCTGGAGCGCGCCGAGCACCAGGGACCGCGCGCGCTGCTCGAGCTGCACCGCGCTTCCGTCTCGTGCGCCTCGTGCCACGACCGCATCGATCCCTTGGGCTTCGCGCTGGAGGGCTTCGATCAGTACGGCCGTACGCGCCGGCACTACGAGGACGGCGGCAGCGTCGACACGCGCGGTGCGCTGCCCGAGGGCGAGACGTTCATTGGCCCGTCTGCGCTCTCCCGCGTCCTCGTCGAGTCATGCGCCGAGGATCTCGCGCGCGAAGTGTCGCGGCGGCTTCTCGCCTACGCGCTGGCGCGTCCGCTCGACTGGCGCGACGAGCGCACGGTGGTCGACCTCGCCGGGGTCCTTCGCGAGCACGGCTTCGGCGCGCTCCTTCGCGCAGTCGTCGCGTCACGCCCGTTCCGCTTCGTCGACGTATCCTGATCCCGTTCCCATGAAGCTCGCTCGACGACAGCTCCTGAAGAGCGCGACCGCCGCGCTGGCTCTGCCGACGCTCGAAGCGCTGCTGCCGCGCGGCACGAACGCGCCGACGCGTGCGGTCTGGCTCTACTTTCCCAATGGCGTCGCGACCGGCTCGTGGGCTGCGGCCGACGTCGGGTCAGGTGGCGCGCTCCGCCGGCTCGCGGGGCCGATGGCGCCGCTGGAGCGACATCGCGAGAACCTCGTGCTGCTGAACGGCGTGCACACGCCGCACGGCAACGGCCACGGCGCGGGTACGGCGACCTGGCTCATGGGCGGCTGGTGGAACCACCGGGAACTCGACGCGCACGGGCCGAGCGTCGACCAGGTTGCGGCGCGCGCGTTCACGGACGACTGCGTCGTGCCCGCTCTCTCGATCAGCGCGCGCGGCGAGGGCTTCTTCGCCGCCGACGTTCCGCGCAACACGCTGTCGTGGAGCGGACCGCGTCGACCCGTCTTCCGGGAGACCGATCCGCGCGCGATCTTCGGGCGGCTGTTCGGCTCCGGAGCGCAGGCGGACCAGAGCCTGCTCGACGATCTCAAGGAGCAGCTCGCCGCCGTGAAGCGCGACGTCTCCAGCGCGGATCGCGAGCGTCTCGACGCCTACCTCGACGCGATCCGCGGCATCGAGCGCCGGATCGCATTCGTCAGCAGCGAGGCGACTGCGCGGCGACTTGCCGAGGCGCGCGAGCACGGGCTGCCGTTCGACGCAACCTCGCCGCCCGCGGCCGTGCCCGAGGAGCACGACGCCTACCTCGACCTGCTGCTCGACCTCGTTGCGCTCGCGCTCTGGTCGGACGCGTCGCGCGTCGCGTCCGTGATGCTCGACCACGGTCAGTCGAACCGCTACTGCACGTTCGTCCCTGGCGTGAAGGGGACGTGGCACGCGCTCTCGCACTGGAAGGACGCGAGCGGACGGACGGAGGACGACGACGGCGTCACGTCGTGGGACGACGTCGGCTCCAAGCGCGCCATGTACGACGCCGTCGTGACCTGGCACCACGAGCGAGTCGCGAAGTTCCTCGACCGCCTCCGGTCGCTGCCGGAGCCGCGCGGGACGCTCCTCGACGAAACGATGGTCGTCTACGGCTCGTCGATCGCGGACGGACACGAGCACGGGGAGCGCGACCTGCCGACGCTCATCGCCGGCGGCGGAGGAGGCACAGTGCGCGGCGGACGCATCGTCGGATCGGGACGTGCGCTCGACCTCTCACGCGTGCACCTCGCGACGCTGCGTGCACTCGGCGTCCCGGCGGAACGATTCGCGAGCGCGGACGCACCGTTCGAGTTCGCCTGAGCAGCGAGCGTCAAGAGGGGCCGAGCGCGAGTCGCG
>JBCCSK010000401.1:0-5542 GCA_039200205.1 Planctomycetota bacterium | reverse complement strand
GCGTCCCTGGTCGGCGAGCGAGGCGTCGTCGAATCCACGCTCCGCCCCTCCGGCATCGCGCGGATCGCCGGGCGGCGCGTCGACGTCGTCAGCCGCGGCGGTCGGATCGAGGCCGGTGAGCCGGCGGAGACCTCGACGACCTCCACCGGCTCACCGGCCTCGATCCGACCGCCGCGGCTGACGACGTCGACGCGCCGCCCGGCGATCCGCGCGATGCCGGAGGGGCGGAGCGTGGATTCGACGACGCCTCGCTCGCCGACCAGGGACGCGTCGCGCCGGTCGACGCCGGCGCCGTCCTCGAAGCTGAACCCCTTGACGGTCAGCCGCTTCCCCATCGGCGTACGCGGGAACATCTTGATCCCGAACGTCATGAGCACGGGCAGGACGATCGCCGTGATCGCGAGCAGGACGAGCCCCGTGTCGGGGTCCTCGAAGAACGCCATCCCCAGCGACCCGATGAGGCACAGGGAAGCGAGGAGGCCGAGGATGCCGCCGCTCGGGACGAAGATCTCCGCGACGACGAGAGCCAAACCCAGGCCGAAGACGAGGATGATCGTGGTCATCGGGGAGCCTCCGCGCCGGCCTCTTCGCGCACGAGCAGCCTCCCGGCAGCGACCTCGACGACCGAGACCCGCGCGCCGGATTCGATGACGCCGGACTCGGAGCGAGCCTCGTGCTCGACGCCGCTGCGGTCGCCGTCGAGAACGACCTTGCCGACGGGGCGCAGCGTGGTGACCGTCACGCCGAGCGCGCCGACGCGTGCATGAGCGGCATGCTCGGGCTCGCGCGCCTCCGGCATCGCGTCCGCGTCGGTCGACGGACCGCCGGCGAGCACGAGCCGACCGAGGATCGGCGTCTCCGGCAGGAAGCGCGACACGAGCCAGATCGCGACGACCGAGAGCGTCGCCGTCGCGACGAGCTGGAACGTCGCGTCGAACAGCAGCAAGCGATCCCACGCGTCGCCGAGCGAGATGCCGGGCCCGACCTGGCTGAGGAGCAGCCCGGCGACCAGACACGCCGCCCCCGTGAGCCCGGCCCAGAGCGTGCCCGGAAGGACGAACAGCTCGGTCGCGACGAGCGCGATGCCGACCGCCGCGAGGACGATGTGCGGAACGTCGGCGAGCCCGACGAGGTACTGGCCGACGAAGAGGATCACGAAGCTCGCGAGACTCAGGATCCCGGGCACGCCGAAGCCGGGCGCCTTGAGCTCGAGGTAGCCGAAGAAGAGGCCCGCGAACAGCAGCAGGAGCCGCATGCCGTGGAGGGAGGCGAGCAGGTCCTCGGACGGCGTCCGCGAGAGGGCCTCGATGCGTGCGCCCGCGAGTCCCTGCTTGGCGAGGACCTCCTCCGGTGTCTCGGCGATCGCGTCGGCGAAGCCGTAGCGGATCGCCTCGGCGCCCGTGATCGCCCACAGCTCGCCCTCGGACACGATCGTCCCGACGAGTTCCGGCGGCGTCCCGCGCGCGGCGAGGTCGTCCCACTCGACGCCGCTGATGAGGCGCTCGACGCCGTCGACGCGCACGCGACGGATCTCGGTGCCCGGGTCGATCATCGCCTGGGCGAGCAGCGGGTCGCGTCCGTGCGACTCGGCCCAGGCACGCACCCAGGCGCGGTAGGCCGACGCGATCTTCTCGCCCGCCGGCGCGAGGCCCTGGGGCGTCAGTTGAACGGCCTGGGCGGCGCCGATCGTCGCGCGCTCGCGCACGTAGAGCGACTCGCACGCGATCGCGATCCACGTGCCGGCCGACAGGGCCTCGTCATCGACCCAGCCGATGACCCGCACGCCGTCGGCGACGGCCTCGTCGACGAGCGCAGCGAACTGACGCATGCGGGTGAGCTCCCCCCCCGGCGTGTCGAAGGCGACGAGGAGCACCGCATCATTCGCGCGCGCCACTTCGGCCGAACGACGGAACAGCGCCTGATGACCGGCGTCGAGGGGTCCGGCCACGCGCATCATGTAGGCGCCGGGCGGGCTCGCAGAGGGGTCCGGATCGCCTGCCTGCGACGGCGGCCCCGCGCCGGCGAGCGCCGTGAGCACTGCGGCGAAGAGGGAGAGGAGCAGGGGGACGCGGATCATGGTCGAGGGAGCAGTACCGTGGACCACACGGGGGGTGAGCGCAAGCTGCCGGTCGGCCGCGAGGGTGCCCGCACCTGGGGTCAACCGCCGAGGAACTCCGCGGCGAGGCGGACGACGCGCCGGTCGCGGAGGATCCGGCGGTGGCCCAGCCCCTCGAGTTCGACGATCCCGGCGCCCGGCCAGTGCGACGCGACGTACCGGCCGGCCTCGATCGGCACGTCGCGGTCGTCGTCCGAGTGCAGGACGAGGAGCGGCTGCCCGAGGCGCTCGACTAGCGGCCGGAAGGCGAAGTCCTGGACGCGCTCCCCGTGCTCGGCCTCGAGCAGCCTCACCACGTCGGGGAGCAGGTCGTCGTCGCCCGTCGCGAGCTCCAGGAAGCGCGCGAAGTAGACGAGGAGGTCGTCCGGCGGCGCGAGGTAGCAAGCGCGGGTCTCGCTCCAGCCCCTGGCGAGCAGCAGCGTCGTCGCGAAGGAGCCCATCGAGTGAGCGATGATTGCCTCCGGCCCGTCCACCCCTTCGTCGAGCACCGCTTCGGCGACGTCCTGGAGCCCATCGCGCATCTCGGGCAGCGAGGACGTTCGCCCCTCCGACTCGCCGTGGCCGGGGTGGTCGAAGGCGACGACCCGGAAACCCTCGGCGACGAGCGGGTCGACGAACGCGGTCATCTGTCCGCCGCGCGCCTCCCAGCCGTGGACGAGGATCGCGGTGCCGCGCGCGGCGGTTCCCTCGGCCGCATGCCACGTCCACACGGCGAGGTCACCGCTTCGGCCGCGGACGGTGGATCGGTCCGCCCGCTCCAGCACGGCCCGCTCGCGCGCAGGGACGGGGTGGCGCCGGGGCCGCGCGACCGCGCGCGCGGCGACCCGGGCAGCTGCACCGCGCGACAGGGCGCGCAGCGCGCGAAAGCCCGCGCGCATCGCCCGCAGCTGGAGCGACGTCTCCTCGACGCCGTGCTGGCTCGCGGGGTGGACGTTGACCGGCATGCCGAATCTCGCGCGAACGTGCCGGGCGACGGGTGGTAGATGGCGGGAGTGCATGGGAATCGAACCCACCGGCCCCGCTGTTCACGAGGCCCTAACCGGCTTTGAAGACCGGGCGGCACACCAGCACCGATCCACTCCCGCTCGAGCCAAGAGGTGTACCACGAGGAGCGCGGGCGCGCACGACCGCGTGCTCGACCCGTCTCACGACAGCGCCCGCTCGAGCGACGCGAGGAGCGCACGCAGGCGCGGGATCGAATGGTCGCCCATATGCCCGATGCGGATCGTCCTGGCGCGCAGGTCCCCGTAGCCCGGCGCGACCGTGAAGCCGTCGCCCGCGAGCTTTGCGAGGAGCGCCTCGACGTCCCGACCGCCGACGTCGACGCAGGTCACCGTCGGCGACGTCGCGTCGTGCTGCGCGCCGCCGAGGACCGTGAGCCCGAGCGAATCGAGCGCCTCGCGGACGATCGCACGCATCCGAGCGTGGCGGCGGTAGCGACGCTCCCACCCGGTCAGCGACGCGAGCTCAGGAGCGGGCTCGTCGGTCAGGGTGAGCTCGACGCTGCCCTCCTCGATCGTCTCGAGCTGCAGCCGCAGCGCGCGGAGGAGGGGAATGGTGGGCGTCATCGGCGGCTTCGCCTCTGCGTGCGACTCGGTGATCCCGACCACGTCGAGGAACGTCCCGCGGTCCTCGATCGACCGCGCGCGGTCCAGCATCGCTCGCGACACTGCGTAGAGGCCCAGGCCTGGCGGGAGCGCAAGCGCCTTCTGGGTGCCCGAGAACACGAAGTCGAGGCCGTTCGCGCTCGCGTCGATCGCGGCGGCGCCGGCGTACGTCACCGCGTCGACGAGCAGCGCGGCGTCACCTCGATCCTCGAACGCGTCTGCGACGGCCGCCGGCGGCGTGAGCGCGCCGGTCGAGGTCTCGCTGAGGCAGACCGTGATCGCGTCGAACGGGCCCTCGCGCTCGAGCACGGTCCGCGCGGCCTCGAGGTCCAGCGGCTCGCCGAGCTGGCTCGGGACGCGATGGACGTCCCGTCCGATCGACGCCGCAATCCGAGCGAAGCGCTCCGAGAACGCACCGCCGACGAGCGAGAGGACGCGCGGGCCGACCCCGCGGAGCGACATCTCCATGAGCCCGGTCGCCGTACAGGAGTGAACCGCGACGCGGTGCGCCGCCTCGTCCGCGCCAAAGAGCTCGTGAAGGTGAGGATCGAGCGCGCTGATCGTCGCCCGCATCGCCTGGGTGCGATGGCCGACCATCGGCTCGGTCAGCGCGTCGAGGACTTCGTCGCGCACGCGTGTCGGCCCGGGGATCCAGAGTTCCTTCGGCTCGGGCTCGCGCGCGGGCTCGGTCACGCCCGAACCTCCCGCGCCCGCGCGGCGACGCGCTCGAACCCGTCGATCGCGGCGAGACGATCGAGTTCATCCGGCGCGAGGAGGTGCGGCAGGAGCGCCGTGAAGTCCGGCGCATCCACGGCCCGATCGGCCCCTTCGGCGATCCCCGGCCTCTTGACGACGCCGCCGAAGGCGACGAACCGAGCGCAGGCCTCCAGCGCCTCGAGATCCGTCGCTCCGTCCCCGGCGAAGGCGACGTCGCCATCGGGACAGAGTTCGCGGAGCACGTCGATCTTGCCGCGGGCGCGCGCGAGCGGCGACGTGTCGTCGAACCCTGCGTACTCCCCGTCAGCGTCGAAGAAGAGGTCGACGGCGCGGACGAGCGTCGGATCGATGCCAAGGTCGCGCGCGAGATGCAGCACGGGCGGCAGCAGCCCACCCGACACGACCGCGACGCGCTTGCCGAGGGCGCGGAGCGCGGCCACGACCTCACGGACGCCGGGGACGAGCGCCTCGACGTACGCCGCCCCGATGCCCTCGACGGCGCCCCGCGTCGGCCGCAGGATCGCGAGACGCTGGCCGTAGACGCCCTCGATCGGAACTCGTCCCTCCATCGCGGCCGCCGTGAGTGCGGCGATCTCGCTGTTTCCCGACGTCAGCTCGTCGATGCCCTCGATCTGCGACAGCGTCGAGTCGCAGTCGAAGGCAACGGTTCCGTAGGGAGGATCGTGGGCGCGGCGCGTCACGGGCAAGAGGGTCGCCGCTCGCGGCGGAGCGATCAACCGAAGATCCTCAGCGGACGAGCCCGGGCCCGCGCACCTCGCGGATCACGTACCCGAAGTCGCGCAGCACCGACTCGAGCGGTCCGCCGCTCCCGACTTCGCCCTGGCTCGCGAGCAGAAGCACGACCACGAGGAAGAGCGCCCCCAGGCCGAGGACGAGGAGGGCCACGCGGGCGCTCGGGTCCTGGAGGGCTCCGCGAGCCACCGGCTTGGCGCGCCCGGGCTCCTCGACGTACCGCCCGCTGCGGCTGCGCACGAGGCGCCCGGGCGCGCCAAGCCGGTGGCTCGCGGAGCCCTCCAGGACCCGAGCGCCCGCGTGGCCCTCCTCGTCCTCGGCCTGGGGGCGCTCTTCCTCGTGGTCGTGC
>JBCCSK010000400.1:0-5544 GCA_039200205.1 Planctomycetota bacterium | reverse complement strand
CGCGCGTCTTGCCTTCTCCGACGGAGCTCACGATGCTCTCCTTGTTGTTGTCCTTGGCGATGTCGTGGATGACGATGCCGCCGTAGGTCTTGTCCTAGGCCTCGAAGCTGTGGATGAGGACGCGGTCACCGAGGGGGCGGATGGCAACGTTCTTCTTGGTCTTGGTGGCCATGTCGATTGCGCGCCGCGCACGGCGCCGTCTCTTTCGGAAAGAGTGGTGGGGCTAAGGGTTGGTGCGGAGGAATGCGCCGCGCCGCCCGAGGGGGCGCTTCGCGGCGTTGGTCTCGAAGCGCGGATCAGCCGGCCTGGCCCCAGAACTCGTCGAGGACGCGCTGGACCTCGTCGCGCAGGAGGTGCGGCTTCACGGGCTTGCGCAGGAACGCGCTCGCGCCCTCGCGCAGGGCCCAGCTCGCGACGCCTTCGGACGCCTCGCCGGACCAGAGGATGCAGGGCAGGTCCGGACGCTGGCCCCGCAGCAGCGAGAAGAGCGCCAGGCCGCCGTCGCCGGGCTCCAGGCCCGACTCACCCTCCTGGGGCGGCGGCATGTGGACGTCGACCAGGGCCAGGTGCAGCGGCTCGCCGCCGTCGAAGGCGCGCTGGACGAGGAACAGGGCCTCGTCGCCGTCGCCCGCCTCGACCACGCGCAGCCCGGACCCCGCGAGGAGCTCGGCGGCTCCGCGGCGGACGTCCGTGTCGTCGTCGGCGATGAGGATGCGTCGGTCCATGGTGACGGCGCCCGGGAAGCAAACGTCGTGCCGTGGGCCGTTCCAGGGGCCCGCGGGGGCGGTGGCCGGCGCCGCGAGGGGCCCTGGCGCCGGGGCCGCTGCCAACGTGGCAGCGCCCGTGGCTGCCGCCCGCTGCCGCTGTCAGCGTGGCAGTGACCGGGGCTGCGACTTCGTTGCACGGGATCCGCCTCCGCCTCCAGTCGCGCCGTCGCGGAACCGATGGAAACCCTGCGTAACGGCGGCTGCTGCGGAGGGGGAGAGCTGTCCATGTCGAATCCGAGTCCGGTCCCGCACGTGCACGCGCCTGGTGCGCTCGCGGAGGCACTGGCCATGGTCCAGCAGTGGCTGGAGCAGAGCGTCGCCGCCGGCCTGGCGTTCCAGCACGGCGAGACCGTCGACGTCGGCTGGCTGCCGTTCCAGGTGTCGTTCGACTCCCGCGGACTGCGGGTGAGCGGGCCGCGGATCGGGTCGCCCATGACCTTCGTCGACGACTGCTCGATGGCGCTCAACCTGCTCGCCGCCCAGCAGTACCTGCTCGACAGCTTCGGCGCGGAATCGGGGCCGTGCCACGCGTTCCACACCGCTCTCGTCGTCAACGACCTGCTGGAGTGCCCGACCTGGTACATCGATCGGCTCGAGCCGACGGTCGAGGGGCACTCCGGCTGGTACTTCGGCGGCCTGGAGTCGCAGCTCGATCCCCAGGAGGACCACAACGTCGGGGTCATGACGCTGTGGGACCTCTTCTCCTACCGCCCGTACATCGGACCGTTCCTGCAGCTCCCCGTGGGCTGGCAGGTGTCGTTCGAGGAGAGGCCGCTCGTGTCGTTCGAGTACGAGCCGGTCGCGCCCTACCCGAAGTCGTTCTACACCCAGCAGTACGGCGTCAGCTGATCACCCGCGTCGTCGCGAGGCGTTAGTTTCTCGGCGATGCTCCCGGTCTTCGACTGTCACTGCGATGCGCTCCAGCGCGCACTCGATCTCGGACACGACCTCGCGACGGAGACCCCGGGTCACCTCGACCTCGTCCGCGGCGCCCGCGGCGGGCTGCGCGCCGTCGTCCTGACCGCCTGGATCGACGGCCCCTACGCGCAGGAGCCCGGCGCGGCGAAGCGGCGCGCGAACGCTCTCCTCGACGCCGCCGACGATCTGTTCGCGCGCAGGCCCGACGCGATCCGACGCGTCGATGACGCCGCGGCGCTCGCGGATCCCGGCGACGGTCCGATCCAGTGCGTCCTCGCCATCGAGGGCGGGCACGCGATCGAGGACGACCTCGACCAGCTCGACCACTACGCGGCGCGCGGCGTGCGCGTGATGACGCTGACGTGGAACAACCACCTCGCGTGGGCGCGCTCGTGTCAGTCCGGCGCGGGACCCGACGTTCCCGAGGGCCTGTCGAGCTTCGGTCGCGACGTCGTGCGGAGGATGGGCGAGGTCGGGATGCTCGTCGACCTGTCCCACGCAGCCGAGCGCACGTTCTTCGATGCGCTCGACGCGTCGATCGCGCCGCCGATGGTCAGCCACTCGGGCTGCAAGGCGCTCAGCGACCACCCGCGCAACGTCACCGACGAACAGATTCGCGCGCTCGCCGATCGCGGCGGCGTCCTTGGGATCCCTTTTGCGACGGCGTTCCTCGACGAGGCCGAGCGCGCGGCCGAGCGCGCGTTCCGTCGCTCCGATGCGTACGCGAAGGCCGTGACGACGTCCGACCCGACGGTGGGGATGCTCCAGGAGGGCGCGCTGATGCAGGCCGAGATGCCGCCCTTCCCGATCGAGCGCGTCGCCGATCACGCGCTCCACGCGCTGGAGGTCGCCGGGCCGGACCACGTCGCCGTCGGCTCGGACTTCGACGGCATCGGGCGTCGGCCCGCCGGCCTGGAGGACGCGAGCGGCTACCCGCGCCTCTGGGACAGCCTCCGCGCCCGGGGCGTCGACGACGCGACGCTCGCCGCCGTCGCGTACGGAAACGCCGCCCGCGCGATCCGTGCTGCGGCGGACGCTTCGCGCGGCTGATCGATCCGATTCGCGGCGATACGCCGCATATTCGGGCGCGTGCCTCGATAGTCCTTTCAGGACGTTCGCCCGCGACGAGGGCTCCACCATGCACGCGATCTCGATCTGCCTTGCCGTCTCTCTCCTCGCCGCTCCCGAGCCGCCGCCGACCGCGGCCGAGGAGGCGCCGCTCGTCGTCTCCTTCTCGGATCTCGACTTCGACGCAGAGTCACCGGCTCTCTGGCGGTCGTACTGGCTGAGGACCCTGGCGTGGCCCGCGATGCTCCCGCGCATCGACCTGGAGAGCGGTGATGCGCTGATCGGCATTCTGCCGCTCCCGACCGGCGTCATCCAGGCGGCGGACCTCGAGGACGCAACGATCGCGCTCGAGATCGACTCCGACGACCTGCCGATCCGCGGCACCGTCTACGTTCCCGCGCTCGGCGCAAGAGCGATGGAGGGACATCCGTTCGTCCTCGAAGGTGACGTGGTTCGCGAAGATGCCGGTGCCTTCCGCGACGCGCAGGCCGCTCACTACGCGGCGCTTCGCGACGCCGGGCTACCCGGCGCTGCGTGGTTCCGCCATCGCGCGAAGGCTCTCGGTGCGAGCGACGAGCCCGTCATCTGGACGCGCCGCGGAAGCTCCGGCGATGCGGATACGTTCGCGATGTTCACCGGCGGCCGCGCGGTCTCGGAGAACCTCCGCCTCGACGACGTGATCGCAGGCTCCGAGGTCGACGGCGACTCCCTCGTCCCCATCGACAGGATCGGCGGCGTCCGCGTTCCGGAGATGCAGTGGGGCGGGCTCGTCGACGGACTGGAGCCCAAGCTCGATCCGCTCACGAAGGCGATCCCGGCCGACCAGCACGCCGTGCTGTTCCCGAGCTTCGCGGCTCTCGTGCGCGTCGCCGATCAGCTCGCGGACGAGTCGAAGCCGTTCGTGCACCTCGCCGACGGACGCGCGCAGGACGCTCTCGTTCGCTCGCGCTACGAGACGCAGCTGTGCGTGTCGCTCGACGGCCTGACGCGCCGGATCGGCGGCGCTGCCATTCGCTCGGCGGCGCTCACGGGATCGGACCCGTACCTGCGGACCGGCAGCGACGTCGCTCTCCTCCTGGAGGGCGAGGTCGGGGCGATCGGAGCGTTCGTCGAGGCGCGCATGCGCGCGGCGGAGGGCGCCGAGGACGTGGAGACGGAGGTTGCCGGACGACGCGCGCTCCACGTCTCGACGGTGGACCGGCGCATCGACTCGTGGCTCGTCGTGTGCGACGACCTGGTCGTGATCACCAACTCGAAGGTCCAGCTGGAGCGCGTGCTCGCCGCGCACCGCGGCGACGAGACGTCGCTCGACGAGCTGCCCGAGACGACCTTCTTTCGCGACCGCTACCCGCTCGGGGACGAGGAAGAGGACGCTCTTCTGATCGTCTCCGACGCCGCGATCCGGCGCTGGGCCGGACCGAAGTGGCGGATCGCGTCGGCGCGGCGCACGCGCGTGGCGGCGCTGCTCGCCGACGCCGATGCGTGGCACGTGGGGAAGGAGCTCGGTCTCGACGGCGGGCCGTGGGCGTTCGACGTCGCCGTCGTGCCGGGGACGTCCGGCGCGCGGTGGGTCGACGACGTCCAGCAGTCGATCGATCCCGTTTACGGGACGCGCCAATTCCTGACGCCGATCGTCGAGCTGGAGATCGACCGGGTCACCGCCGCCGAGAAGGCGGGCTACGAGAGCTGGCGGCGAGGTTACGAGGCCTCGTGGGGGGTGGCCTTCGATCCTCTCGCCGTCCGGATCAGCGCCAGGGACGACGGCATCGAGGCCGACCTCTCGATCCTCCCGCTCACCGTCAGCAGCCAGTACCGGTGGATGAGCGACCTCGCGGGAGATGCCGAGCTGCCGCCGCGCGCCGGTGACCCGCACGAGGGGACGATCTTCCACTGGGTCTCCGCGATCGACCACGACGGGTCCACGTACGCGAACCTTCGACGTACGCTGCTCTCGTTCGACCAGAACGACGAGATCGGCATCGAGTGGCTCGGGGACCACGTCGCCCTCTGGCTCGACGAGGACCCCGAGTACTTCGAGCGCGTCGCCGACGCGGACTCGGTCGACGTGTTCACCGAGGAGTTCCTGCCCGGCCTTCCGTTCGGGCTCTACGTCGACGTCGACAGCGCGCTCGGAGTCGCCGCGTTCTTGACGGGCGCTCGCGCGTTCGCGGAGAGCGCAGTGCCCGGTCTCCTCGCGTTCGAGACGCGCGAGCACGCGGATCAGAAGTACGTCGCGATCGTCGTCTCCGACTCCTCGGGCTTCGGCGAGACGCCGGAGATCTACTACGCCGTGCTCCCCGGCGCGCTCTGCCTCAGCTTCTCCGAGCGCGTCGTGCAAGGCGCGATCGAGCGCGCCCACGCCCCGAAGGACGACGCGGCGCTCCCCGAGCCGTGGGCCGGTCGCAGCGCGGCCCTGCGCATCGGGGGGGCCTTCCGCGACGCGATCGCGGCCGAGCTGATCGACGTCGCCGTGCGCGATCGACTGCGCGCTCGCTCGTGGCTGAACCTGCCGATCCTGAACGAGTACCGCCGGCTCGGCATCGCCGATCCGGTCGCGTACCACGAGCGGCGCTGGGGCGTTCGGATCGTCTGCCCCGGGGGCGGCAGCTACGCGTGGAACGACGACGCGGGCACGATGGAGTCGAGCGTCTACGGCCACCCCGCGGCGCCGAAGGACGGCCCGCTGCTGCCGCCGGCGCTGGAGGCGCTGCGCCAGCTCGACTTCGGGCTCGACTTCGAGACGTTCGCGGTGACCCCGCCGGAGCTCCGCGAGGGCGAGCGGCGGCGGCGT
>JBCCSK010000399.1:0-5546 GCA_039200205.1 Planctomycetota bacterium | reverse complement strand
GAGCCGATCGCCTTAGTTGACGGTCATCCCACCGTTGACCACGAGCGTCTGTCCGGTCACGAACCCCGCCTCGTCGCTCGCGAAGTACACGGCCGCGGCGCCGATGTCGTCCGGCGTCCCCCACCTGTCGAGGGGGATCAACGCGCGGTACTCGTCCTTCATCTCCTGCGGATCGTCCACGTGACGCTCAACCGGAATCCACCCCGGCGAGATCATGTTGACCGTGATTCCGAACGGCGCGAGTTCCTGGGACATCGACCGCGTCCAGCCGCGCTGGGCGCCCTTCGCCGAGACGTACGGACTGAAGTTCGGCACACCGCGGTCGTAGACCTCGGAGCCGATGTTGACGATGCGGCCGCGCCGGCGCGCTTTCATACCAGGCAGCACGGCGCGAGTGATCAGGTACGGGCTCTTGACGAAGAACTCGAGCATCGACTGGTGGAAGTCCCAGTCGTACTCCTCGATCGGACGCTGGGGCTGATCGGGCGTCGCGTTGAGGACGACGACGTCGATCGGGCCGAGACGACCCTCGACGTCCTGCACGAGGCGCTGGACGTCGCCTGGGTCGGTGACGTCGGCGCGGAAGACGTCGCCCTCGAGGCCCTCGCCGCGAAATTCCGCGAGAGCGGCCTCGGCGCGCTCCGCGTTCCGCGCGTAGTTCATGGCGACCTTGGCCCCGGCCCGGGCCAGGTGGAACGCCATCGCCTTCCCGAGGCCCGTCGTCGAGCCCGTGACGAGGGCGACGCGCCCGCTGAGGTCGAACATGCTGCGATTGGCTCCGGTCATTCGCTCAGGAATCGGTGGACGGTGACCTGCCGGTAGACCTGGCCCGGCAGGAGGATCACGCTCGGGAACGACGGGTGGTTCACCGCGTCGGGATAGCCCTGCGTTTCGAGACAGCAGGCCGAGCGGAGCGCGTACGTCGCGCCGCCCTTTCCTGCCTGCCCGAAGAGGAAGTTGCCGCTGTAGAACTGCAGGCCGGGCTGGTCGGAGTAGAGCTCCAGGACGCGTCCGCTACCCGGGTCCTTCAGCACGGCGACCGGCCCGGCGGTGATCGCGGCCTCGAAGTTGGCCGGCAGCGCTGCGTCCCGCACCGCGTAGTTGTGGTCGTAGCCCTTGGCCGGCGTCCCGTCGAGGTCGTCGACGCGCGCCCCGATCGACGTCGGGACGCGAAAGTCGAGAGCCGTCCCCTCGACCCCTGCGACCTCTCCCGTCGGGATCAGCCCCGCGTCGGTCGGCGTGTAGCGGTCGGCGCCGATCCGTAGCACGTGGTCGAGCACCGTGGGCGACCCGTGCCCGGCCAAGTTGAAGTAGCTGTGGTGCGTCAGGTTCACCGGCGTCGGCGCGTCGGTGGTTGCCTCGTACCTGACGATCAGCTCGTCGTCCTCCGTGAGCGCGTACGTCACCGCGGCAGCCACGCGACCCGGATAGCCCTCTTCACCGTCGGGCGAGATCCGCTCGAACCGAACCTCGGCGCCGAAGGCGTTGACTTCCGCCTTCCACAGGTGCTGTCCGAAGCCCCGAACGCCTCCGTGGAGATGGTTCGCGTCGTTGTTGGTCGCGAGCTCGTAGGTTCGGCCGTTCAGCTCGAAGCGTCCGCCGGCGATGCGGTTCGCGACGCGACCCGCCGTGCAGCCGAAGTACTGGTTCGCGTCGCTCTCGTAGCCGCTCACGTCGTCGAAGCCGAGGACGACGTCGGCGAACTCTCCGCTCGCATCGGGGACGAGCATGCGCACCAGAGTCGCGCCGAAGTCCGTGACGTGCGCTTCCGTACCGCGCGCATTGCGAAGGACGTAGAGGTGCGCCTGACGGCCATCCGAGGTCTCTCCGAAAGTGCCCGTCCGAACGGGTTCCTCGGCGAGAGGTCCGACGACTGGCTTGGACACGCACGAGATGAGGGCCGCGGATGCGGCCAGGATCAGCGCGACGTGGAGAAGGGGTGTGGTGGACATCATGGGGATCTGTCTGCGCGCGCTCGCGCGCGTTCGCGCGCCCGCCGACGCTCGGCGAGCCGCCGGATCAGCTCGTCCGCGATCGCGCCGAACAGAAGCACGCCGCCGATGATGGCGAATTCGAGCTGGCTCGGAATCCCGAGCAGGACGATCGAGTTGTACAGGAGCCGCACGACGGCTGCGCCGAGGACGACCCCGAGGATCGACCCCTCGCCGCCGCGCAGGCTGCAGCCGCCGAGGACGGCCGCGGCGATCGCGTACAGCTCGTAGAAATTGCCCATGCTCGCGGGCTGGACCGAGTTGACGTCGAGCGCGAACAGCACGCCGCCGACGCCGGCGAGCAGCGACGACAGCACGTAGGCGAGAACGGTGACGCGCTCGACCGGGACGCCCGCGTAGCGGGCCGCAACCGGATTCCGCCCCGTCGCGAGCATCCAGCGCCCCCACACGCTCCGTCCGAGGAAGACCGCCGCGACGATCGCGACGCCGATCATGACGAGCAGCGGCGCGGGCACGTCGAACGCGCCGATCGAGAACGGGCGACCCGTCGCGAGCGAGCGGAGACCGTCGTGGTCCGTACCGAACCCCATCGTCTGGTCGTCGACGAGGTAGCGCGCCAGCCCGCGGTACACGAGCAGTCCGCAAAGGGTGACGACGAACGGCTGCAGGCCGAGCCGCGTGATGAGCAGCCCGTGCACGACGCCGAGCGCCGCGGCGAGCAGCAGGACGAGCGGCACGGCTCCGGCCGCAGGCACTCCCGCGTCCAGCAGCAGAGGGAGCGCCGTCGCGACGAGCGCCACGACCGAACCGATCGACAGATCGATGCCTGCGGTGACGATCGGAAACGCCGCTCCGATACCGAGGATCGCGAACAGCGACGTGCGCTGGACGACGTTCTCGAGGTTCTCGGCGTTGAAGAAGCGCGGGTTCGTCGCGCCGGTGACGACGACGATCGCGATCAGGAGTCCGAAGATCCCGAGAACCTTGCCCCGACCTGTATCGCTCAACTCTGCGCCTCCATATGCGCGTGCGGAACACCGCCGGTCGCGAGCTCCATCACGGCCTCCTCGGTCGCTTCGCTCCGGTCGAGCTCGCCCGAGACTCGCCCGTCGTAGAGGACGACGATCCGATCGGCGAGCCGCAGGAGCTCCTCCAGGTCGCTCGATGCGAAGAGCACGCCGAGCCCGTCCGCGGCGAGCCGCTCGAGCAGGCCGTAGAGCTCCTCGCGCGCGCCGACGTCGACGCCGCGCGTCGGCTCGTCGAGCAGCAGCACGCGCGGCTCGGCTGCGAGCCAGCGCCCGACGACCACCTTCTGCTGGTTCCCGCCCGACAGGGTCTCGGCCTGCTGCTCGATCCCCGACGTCCGCACGCCGAGCTCGGCGACCTGCGCCTCGGCGACGTCGCGCTCGGCGTCGCCGTCGACGAGGCCGAGGTGGCCGCGGCGGCGATCGAGCGTCGCGAGCGCGACGTTGACCCGGACGCTCTCCTCCAGCAGCAGCCCCTGCAGCTTGCGATCCTCGGGAACGAGCGCGAGCCCGGCCGCGGCCGCCGAGCGCGGACCGTCGAAGCTGCGCACCTCGCCCTCCAACAGCACGTCTCCCGACACGGGCTCGCGCAGCCCGAAGATCGTCTCCAGCAGCTCCGTCCGGCCCGCGCCGACGAGGCCGGCGAGCCCGACGAGCTCTCCGGCCGCGACGCGGAGGTCGACGGCGGCGCTCGGGAACGCGTTCGTGACGAGACCTCGAAGCTCGAGCCGCGAGGGCGCGCTCGAGCCCTTCCCGGCGCGCTCCGCGGGAGGATCGAGATCGCGCCCGACCATCAGCCGCACGAGTGAGCTGCGCGTCAGGTCCTCGCGCGGGATCTCGCCCGCGTTCCGGCCGTCGCGCAGGACGACGGCGCGGTCGGCGAGCTCGATCACCTCCGCGAGACGGTGCGAGACGTACAGCACGGTGATCCCGTCCGCCCGAAGCTCCTCGACGAGAGCGAAGAGCCGCTCGGTCTCGGTCGCCGTGAGGCTCGACGTCGGCTCGTCCAGGATCAGCACGCGCGCCTCCTGATCGAGCCCCTTCGCGATCTCGACGAGCTGGCGCTGGCCGGCGGCCAGCCGCTCCACGACCACGTCGGGGCCGAACCCGGCGCCGACGCGCTCCAGCGCGTGCGCGGCGCGCGAGCGAAGCGCGTCTCGATCGACGAACGACAGCCGGCCGATGCGGGGCTCGTGGCCGAGCCCGATGTTCTCGGCCGCGGTGAGGTTCTCGGCGAGGCAGAGCTCCTGGTGCACGAGCGCAACGCCGCCGCGGGCCGCGTCCGCCGGATCCGCAGGCGCCCACGCGCGACCGTCGAGCGACATCGTTCCCGCGTCCGGCCGCTCGAGCCCCGCGAGGCACTTGAGCAGCGTGCTCTTTCCCGCGCCGTTCTCGCCGACGATCGCGACGACCTCGCCCGGCGCGGCGTCGATCGACACCCCGTCGAGTGCGAGCACGCCGGGAAAGCGCCGCGTGAGACCGCTCGCCGCGATCCGAGTCGGACCGCTCACTCGCGAGCGCCGACGGCGAGGTTCGCGTCGAGCTTCTCGCGGAACGTGGCGAGGTTCTCCTTCGTCACGAGGACCGGCTCGGTCGTCAGGACACCGCCGCTCGGCAGCACGGTCCGGTCCCCCGCCGCGAGGCCGGACAGGATCCGAACCGACTCGTAGCCGTACCGGAACGGGTCCTGGCTGACCGTCCCGAGGACGTGCCCGGCGGCGATGCCGTCGAGGGTCGCGTCCTGCTCGTCGAACGAGACGATCGCGACCTTCCCGATGCGATCCGCGCCGCGGAGCGCCTCGAGGCAGGCGGGCGCGTTGTAGGCAAAGAGGCCCGCGACCCCGACGAGGTTCGGGTGCTTGACCAGCACGTCCTCCACGTTCGCCTTGGCGCGCGCGGTGTCGAAGTCGTCGGTCCGCGTCGCGACGATCGTGATCCCGTTCCCCGACAGCTCGGCGTCCACCGGATCGCGACGCGTCGGATCGAACGAGCGAGCGAGGAGCGCGTCGATGACGCCCTGGCGCCGACGTCGCGCGTTGTCCTGCTCCAGGCGGCCGATGAAGAGCGCGACCTCGCCTCCGCCGGGCAGCGCCTCGCGCAGGAGGTCGCCGCACATCCGACCGGCGGCGTAGTTGTCGATCCCGATGAAGCAGAGACGCTTCGACTCGGGCGCGTCGGAGTCGTGGGTGATCAGGTCGATCCGCGCCGCGATCTCGTCGAGGAACGGCGTCATGTTCGTCGCGTCGACCGGGCTGATCGCGAGTCCGTCGAGCCCGCGGACGAGGAGGTCCTCGACCTTCTGCTTCTGGTTCTCGACGGTCGCGGGCGAGGGAAAGACGACGTCGACCGCGACGCCGAGCTCCTTCTCGGCCGCGCGAACGCCCGCCGCGGCCACCTCCCAGAAGGGATCGACCCCGTTCGTGACGTAGGCGAGCCGCGGGCCGCCGGCCTCGCCGCCTCCGCAGCCGGCGCCGAGGAGGGCGAGCGCAAGGAGGGCGGGTCGGCGCGGCGAAGTGAGCATCGGCGGGGGGCTGGGGGGAGCGGGCAGGGCGGCGGCTGAGGATACGCG
>JBCCSK010000398.1:0-5549 GCA_039200205.1 Planctomycetota bacterium | reverse complement strand
CTTCTGACGAAGACGCGCGTCGAGCCAGGGCATGCCAGCCCAGGCTCTCACGTTCGAAGAAGCCCCCACACGCGCGCGGCGGCGCGCAGCACGCAGCGGGCGACGAACGTGCGCGCGGCGTCCGGACACGACGGCCAGTAGGGGCGGAAGTGGAACGCCGCGAGGTGCTGGCGCGCGCAGCCCTCGTCCGGAGGTCCGGAGAGCGTCGAGTACACGCCGCGCTCCTCTTGCTCGAGCCCGCGCACGAGCCACCCGCGCTGCAGGTAGCCGCGCACGCGTGACCCGGACGGTCCGACGACGGTGTCGACCATCGTCTCAACCTCGACGTGCCCGCGCGGGAGGCCGAAGGGGATCGCGACGCTCTCGGCGGCGAGCGCGCCGACGAAGGGGTGGAACGCGCCCGTCGTCGAGCGGATCCCGCGCGTCAGGTAGGCGAAGCCCCCGCCCGCCGCGATCGTCGGAAGGCCGGAGCGCACCGCGTCTCGTACGGACCGCCGGAAGCGCGCGCAGCGCGCGAGCGCGGCCGACTGCTCCTCGACCCGACCGTCGCCGACGAGGAGCCCGTCCACGTCCGGGAGGACGTCGTCGTCGAGCGCTGATACGGCGACGAACCGCGCGCCCGCGGCCTCGAACTGAAGGAGTCCCTCCTCGTCGTAGAGATCGAAGCAGTCGTCGATGACGACGCCGACCAGCGCTCGGTTTGGCGGCGCGTGCTCGGTCGACCGCGGCGGCAGCGGCGGCGCGACGCGCGCGCGGTGGAGCACTTCGACGAGAGACGCGACCGGGACGCGGAGGCGACCGCTCCAGCCGTCGACGCGCACGAAAGTGGTCGCGCCGAGCAGCGCCTCGGACCACGTGCCGAGGGGCGATGCCCCCGCCAGCAGCGTCAGTGCGCGGCCCTCGACCCGATGGCGCGCGAGGAACCGACGCGCATCGTCGAGGCGGACGAGGAGCTCACCGTCGCCGCCCTCGAGCGCTTCGACGTCAGCGCACAGCGCGACCGGACACTCGAGGGCCGCGAGGACGTCGATGGCCGAGCCGCTCCGCGCGTCCATCGACGCAGCTGTCGCGACCAGCAGACAGAGGTCCGCGGTCCTCCCGACGCGCGCCACCACGCGCTGGATCGAAGGCGCGGACATGAGCGTCGGATCGAGGCGATGGACGGCACCGCCCGTGACCGCGGCGAGCTCCGCGAGAGCGGACGGCTCGGGCGCGGCGCGATCGGTGGAGACGACGAACGCCGCGACCTCGAGGCGAGCCTTCGTCGCCGCCGACGCGAGCGCGAGCGCGAACGCAGCGACGTCGTCGTCCGGACGTGGTCCGGCCCCCAGGCCCACCAGGCACAGCCGCGGAATGTCGATCAAGGGTCGCGCTCCCCGTCGCCGGCCCCCTCGGCCCTCCCGGTGCGCCCGGCGACGTTCCTCGCAGACTAGCCCGGCCTCGTCACCAGAGTCGACGCCCAGTGCGTCGAACTCGTTCGCTGGCGGTGCTTTGCGCGCCGAGTCTGGTGACGAGGTCGGGCTCGCGGCCCAGGGACCGCGGATCACGGCTGGCGTTCAAGCGCCGCGCAGGCGGCGCCTGATCTGCCCGCGCTCGACGCGCGTGTCGCGGCCGTTGATCTCGGCCAGCTGGAAGAGTCCGAGTGCGCGCTCGAGGTCCTGGCGCGCCCCGCGCCCGTCGCGGATGAGCTCGGCCAGGAGGAACAGGACCTCACCGTCCTCCTCCTCCGCCGTGCAGGTCTCGAGCAGGCGAACGGCGTCGGCGTCGTCCCGCGGGAGTGGATCGACGCCGTCGAGGAGCCGCGAGGCCAGCCACAGCGCCGCGTGAGCGTTGCCGCGCTCGGCCGCGCTCCGGAGG
This sequence comes from Planctomycetota bacterium, assembly GCA_039200205.1. Classification (GTDB taxonomy): domain Bacteria; phylum Planctomycetota; class UBA1135; order UBA1135; genus Saltatorellus. The sequence continues at coordinate 3,692 of JBCCSK010000398.1, read as the reverse complement.
AACTCGAGGCCGCGTTCGACGTTGCGCGGGAGAGACTCCCCCTCGAGCATCGCGAAGCCGACGTTTGCGACCGCGTACGGGTCCCCGAACTCCATCGCCCGTCGGTAGAGCTCGATCGCACGGTCGCGATCCTCGTCGACGAACTTGCCGTACCAGTGGAGCACGCCGAGGTAGGTCAGGGCGGGCGCATGGCCGCGGTCCGCGGCGCTCCGCATCAAGCGCAGGCCCGCCGGCACGTCGCGCTCGAGTCCCGGTCCGTCGAGGAGCCGATCGGCGAGGTCGTGGGCGACCTCCGCGTCTTCCTGTGCGAGGAGCTCGAGCAGCGCGCGGCCGCGCGAGGGCTCGGGCTCACAGCCCGTCCCGTCGATGAGCGCGAACGCGAGCCAGACGCGAGATCCGGCGTGGCCGAGGCGCGCGGCGCGGTCGCGAAGCTCGAACGCGTGCTCCGGATCGGCCGGAACGCCCTCGCCGTTCTGATAGCAGATCGCGAGGTTCGCGACGGCGGTCGCGTCGTCGTCGTCGGCGGCGGCGCGGTACCAGCGGAGCATCGACTGGAAGCTGCGCGACACGCCCTCCCCGAAGCGGTACCGGTACCCGAGGGAGACCATCGCCGACGTGTCCCCGCCCTCGGCCGCGACGCGGGTCCACGAGAGCGCGCGGTCGGGATCGGCGAGCTCCTCCTCGAAGAGCTCGCCGAGCAAGCCGGCGCAGGCCGGGTCCGCGTGGACCTCCCAGCCCTCCTCGAGGACCAAGAGCGCGCGCTCCACGTCGCGCACGGCGCTGTCCGCGGCGCTGAGGAGCTGACCGAGGTCGAGGTGGACGTCGTCCGACCCGGACTCGAACGCGCGGTCGTACCAATGGAGGGCCTCTCGCTCGTCGATGGAGACGCCGAGGCCACCGTGGTAGCACCGGCCGAGGGCAGCCATCGCTTCGACGTGACCCTTCTCCGCAGCCCGCCGCAGCCACCGGAACGCGGTGGAAGCGCTCAGGGGAACCCCCTCCCCGTCCGAGTAGCGGAGCGCCAGGTCGAACTGCGCCTCGACGTCGCCGTCGCGTGCGCGCGTGCGAAGGATCTCGACCTCGATGTCGGCCATGGCTCGGTGTCGTCGCTGCTCAGCAGCGGGCGCGGGTAGGGACCCCTCTCGGCTATCGTAGAGTCCAGCGCGTCGGATCCCAGCGGCGGGCCCAGATCAGACGTGACCCGCCCCGCTGAAGGACACGGCCGCGAGAGGGCCGAATCCGACCCGGACGCGACTCCCTGCAGGGGCTGTCGACACCTCTACACGACCTGGAGGCCGGCGACGCCAAGGGGCTGCCGGGCGTACGGATTCGAGTCGATGAGCTGGCCCGCCGACGTGGTTCTCCGCAGTTCGGGCCAGCCTTGTCAGCTGTTTGAGGAACGTCCCCCGGGCAGGTCGTCGCAGTACGGAACACTCCGCAAACGCTAGCTCGGACGAAACCGCGCAGGCCGTGTTCCGTACAGGGTCTTCACACCCGGCGGACAGTGCGATTCGGATGCAACCGGAATCGCCCGTTGGCCCCTAAGATACCTCCTCGTTCACCGCCGGCCGGCGTCGCACGCAACGCTCGAGCCGTTCTCCTCCCCACGATCCTCTCTCCATGAAACCGCTCAGTCTCGTCCTTGCCGCCTCACTTCTCGCGGGGACCGCCGGCGCCCAAGTCCTCGACATGGACATCTCGCGCATCGGCGATGGCTTCAACAACTACGGCGTCTCAGGCGGCATCCGCGCCTATTCGTTCTCGACGACGTCCTGCAACGTCGGCGACCTCCCGCTGATCTGGAACGACTCGATCAACGAAGCCCCTGTCATCGCGCAGAACATGTTCATGATGCGCGACGGGCGCTTCGAGCAGATGGGCTACTCCTTCCTGAAGGAGGGCTTCTGCGCGGTGAACGAGAACTCGTGCGGGTCGTGTCAGAACACGAACTGCGACACGCTCGGGATCGGCTGCGCCGACACGTACGGCGCGACCCTCAACGACGGGCGCAACGGCGTGACGAAGTCGCAGGTGAATGCAAACACCGGCGCCAAGCCGAACTTCCTGTCGGGCCCGAGCGCGGGTGTGTCCACGATTCGCGGCCGGCTGCAGGTTCCCGAGGCAGATCTCGCCCTTCCCGGCGCGCTCTACTTCATCGAGTCGCAGTACGTGACGACCGACGATCAGCTCGCCGGCAACCACCGCAACAACGTCTCGTGGCGCCAGGTCACCGTGAGCGGTTCGAGCAAGAACCTCAACGGCCTCGGAGCGACGCGTCGCGGCAACCCGGCGATCTACGCCTGGGCGGCGAACGACCCCACCGTCAAGATCGTCGAGTACACGCTCGTCGACGAGGGTGGCCCCGGCATCGACGGCTACTTCTTCGTGGGCTACAAGACCACCGACCTCGGCAACGGCCAGTGGCGCTACGAGTACGCGGTCCAGAACACGACCTCGGACGTCTCCGCGAACAGCTTCACGGTCACGCTCCCCTGCGGTGCGGTGAACACGTCCGACATCTTCTTCAACGACGTCGACTCGCACAGCGGTGACCCGTACGACACGACGGACTGGTCGTACAACGAGAACGCTTCGGCGATCACCTGGACGGGCGGCGACTACGGGACGAACCCGAACAGCAACGCGATCCGCTGGGGCGAGCTCTACAACTTCGGCTTCACCGCCGACGCGGCGCCGATCATGGGCGACGGCCTCCTTGGCCTCTTCAAGACCGGCGGTGAGCTGACCGGCGAGATCGCGGTGCCCGGCACCGGGTTTGCGCGAGAATTTTATGTTTGGCGAATCTGTGTAGTGACCGCGCGTATCTTTGGCGTAGGCGAGTGCCTTCTTCTCCTGAGGGGTGCGACGACGCCTAGCCAACGATTGTCCTCCAACGTGTGTGGTTGAGATGTTGGTGGTAGGGGCGCTGTTTGCTGTGTGGCGCGTCACACTTTGTCGAGGAGCGGTGTGGTGCTGGGGGTTGCATGCGTGCCGCCAGCTTAGCGGCGCGCGACAGGCGGCAGGCTTAGCCGTGTGGGACGCCCAGATAGGCATCAATCACGTCCTGATTGACGCGCACCTCTTCTGGCGTGCCATCGGCGATCTTCTGTCCATAATCGAGCACGACCACCCTGTCGGAAATGTCCATCACGACGCCCATGTCGTGCTCGATGAGGGCAATGGTGGTGCCGAACTCTTCGCGCACATCGAGGATGAACCGGCACATATCTTCTTTTTCTTCAAGGTTCATGCCGGCCATGGGCTCGTCGAGCAGGAGAAGTTCGGGCTCCATGGCAAGGGCGCGGCCAAGCTCCACCCGCTTCTGCAACCCATAGGGGAGTTTGCCGACAGGTGTTTTGCGGATCGATTCAATTTCCAAGAAGTCGATAATGTCTTCGACCCTTTTGCGATGGGTGACTTCTTCCTCCAACGCGGGTCCAAAGCGCATGAGCTGCCAAAAGAAATTCGATCGCATTTTAAGGGTTCGGCCAGACATGATGTTGTCGAGCGTGGTCATCCCCTTAAAGAGGGCAACGTTTTGGAAGGTCCGGGCGATGCCTGATGCTGCCGCATCGTGTGGTTTCATCTTGCGGCGTGGTTTACCCTTATAGGTGATGCGGCCTGTTTGAGGGTGATAAAACCCGTTGATGACATTGAGCATCGAGGTTTTGCCCGCGCCGTTGGGCCCGATG
>JBCCSK010000397.1:0-5592 GCA_039200205.1 Planctomycetota bacterium | reverse complement strand
GTGGCGGCGACGAGGACGCCGTCGCGGTCGTGAACGGCGAGGTCGTGGACGGCCACGCGCGGTAGGTCGCTGCCGAGCGGGATCCAGTTCGCCCCCGTGTCGCAGCTCACGAACACGCCGAACTCGGTCCCCGCGTAGAGCACGTTCGGGTGCGACGGGTCCTCGACGATGTCGTTGATCGGCTCGTTCATCGGCAGCCCGTTCGTGATGAGCGTCCAGCTGTTCCCGCTGCCGAGCGAGTCGGTCCGATAGATGAGCGGGCGGAAGTCGTCCTCGCGGTACCCGGTGAAGGACACGTAGGCGACACCCCGATCGTGATCGGAGAGCGTCACGCGACTCACCCACCAGTTCGCCGGCGCCGCGGGGAACTGACCGGTGAGGTTCGTCCAGTCGTAGCCGCCGTTCTGCGAGAGGTGGACGAGGCCGTCGTCGGTGCCGACCAGGAGGCACCCGGGATCGAGCTTCGACTCTGCGACCGTCGTGATCGTGCAGTGCGGGACGTTGCCGGCGATCTTCTCGGCGTTCTTCGTCGTCAGGTCCGGACTGTGGACCATCCACGTGTCACCGCGGTCGAACGACTTGAACAGTCGGTTCCCCCCGAAGTAGATGACCTCCGAGTTGTGGGCGGACATCAGGATCGGCGAGTTCCAGTTGAAGCGCAGCCGGTCCTCCTCCGCGTCCTTCGGCTTCTGCGGGCGGATCCGAACCGAGGTCCCGGTCTCCAGGTTGCGCCGATAGATCGCTCCGAACTGCGACTCCGCGTAGACGATCTCGGGGTTCCGCGGATCGATCTGGGCGTAGAACCCGTCACCGCCGCCGACGGAGAACCACTCGACGGGATGGATGCCGCGCGGATCGCGCGACGTGCTGGGTCCACCCCACGTGCCGTTGTCCTGCGTGCCGCCGTAGACGCGGAACGGCTCGGACATGTCGAGGCCGACGGCGTAGAACTGCGAGAGCGGTAGGTTGGTGAAGTGCTGCCACGCGTCGCCGCCGTCGTACGAGACGTGCAGGCCGCCGTCGTTGCCGAGCCACACCTTGTCCGGGTTCGCGGGATCGATGAGCACGGCGTGGTGGTCGACGTGGACCGAGCGCGCGATGCGATCCCACGTCACGCCGCCGTCGACCGAGCGGAGGAACGGGACGCCGCACATGAAGAGCCGATCGGAGTCGGTCGGATCGAACCGGATCTGCCCGTAGTAGTAGGCGGGTGAACCTCCGACGGGGTCTTCGTTGACCTTCGCCCACGTGACGCCGCGGTCGTCGGAGCGATAGATCTCGCCGCCGATCGCCCGCGTTCGCGGGTTCTCCTCCTCGACCACGAGGATCTTCGACAGAGGCGCCTCGACGACGACCTCTTCCCCATCGCGGAGGACGACGAGTTCGACCGGCGGCTCGTCGATCGCCGCGTCGGCCTCCTCCTGGAGGCTCGCGAGGACCTTGACCCAGCCGAACGCGCTGTCGAGCGCACGTCCGCCGATGCTCTTCAGGACGTCGCCGGGCGCGATGCCGAGCTCGTCGGCGCCGCCCTCCTCGTCGACGCGCGCGACGACGAGGCCGCCGTCCTTCCACTCGACCTCGAGTCCGATGAGAGGCTCGTCCCGGACTGGCACGCGGTTCTGGTTCGACACCGTCGCGACGACCGTTCCCGGCTCTCCGGCGAAGACGTCGAGCCCGATGCGGCCGATCTCGCCGGTCGGCAGTCCACCCTCGCACCGCGTGAACGTCGCGCCGCCGTCGTCCGAGCGCCAGATCGCCGATCCGGGCCCTGCGCCGTCGAAGTCCCACGCGCGGCGACGGCGCTCGTAGGTCGCCGCGTAGACGTAGCGCGGATCCCGAGGATCGATCGCGACGTCGACGACGCCAACGTCCTCGTCGACGTGGAGGACGCGCTCCCAGCTCTCGCCGCCGTCGGTCGTGCGGTAGAGACCGCGCTCTTCGTTCGGCGTGTACAGGTGGCCGAGCGCGGCGACGAGCACGTGGTCGGAGTTCTTCGGATCGACGACGACGCGCCCGATGTGGTGCGAGTCGTTCAGCCCGACGTTCGTCCACGTCTCCCCGCCGTCGGTCGACCTGTAGACGCCGTCACCCCAGTACGAGCTGCGCTGGTTGTTCGCCTCGCCCGTGCCGATCCAGATCGTGTCGGGATCGCTCGGATCGACGGCGATGTCGCCGATCGAGATCGTGCCCTCGTTCTCGAACAGGCAGCGCCAGCTCGTCCCGTGATCGTCGGTGACCCAGAGTCCGCCCGAGGCGCCCGCGACCCAGAGCGAGTGCGGGCGGTCCGGGTGATGCGCGAGGTCGACGATGCGACCGCCGAACGTCGACGGGCCGAGCGCGCGCCAGGGGAAGACGGCGGTGTCCTCCGGGGCGAGTGCGCGGGTCGGCGGCGGGGCGTCGTCCTCCGCGCCTTCCTGGGCGGCGGCTGCGGTGACGACGAGCGGGACGAGGAGGACGGTTTGGACGATCCGCATGGGCGCGCAGGTGTGCCGTTCTGCGAACGGCCGGAGGGAAGGCGCGGCGCTTCGATTCCGCCGCTACCGCATGGTAATGGGCTCGGCGATCCGCGGTCGCCCCGCCCTAGACTCCCGCTCGTGCGCTCGTCGGGGAGGAATGCATGGGTCGTCGCAGGGTGTCTCGTCGCGATGTTCGCGACGGCGCCCGGTCAGACTTTCGTCATCTCGACGTTCAACGAGTCGCTGACGTCGAGCCTCGACCTCTCGGCCACGCGGCTCGCAGCCGCCTACCTCGTGGGGACGCTGCTCTCCGCCGCATGCCTGACGCCGATCGGGCGACTGTCGGATCGGATCGGGCCGCGACGACTCGTCGGGGTCAGCGCCGTGGGACTCGCGGGGGCGGGTATCGCGCTCTCGTTCGCACGCGACCTCACGTCGCTCACGGCGGCGTTCTTCCTCCTCCGGGTCTGCGGTCAGGGGGCCCTGGCCCTCGCGTCGAGCCACGCGCTCGCGCTGCGATTCCACGCGAACCTGGGCGCGCTGGAGGGCCTGCGTGGCGGGACGAGCTTCGCTTCGATCGCCGTCGTTCCCCCGCTCTCGGTCGCGCTCATCGATGCCCACGGGTGGCCGTTCGCCGCGCGCGTTCTCGGGATCGGCGCCGGCCTGCTCGGCCTTCTCTCAGCGCTCGTCCTGATCGACGCCGATCCGCCGCGTCAGGCGGCGGAGAGCAAGTCGAGGACCGCGCTCGACCAGTCGCCGTCGTTCACCCTCTCGGAAGCGATGCGGACCAGCGCGTTCTGGATCCTGCTCGGCTGCCTCGCGACGAGCGCGGGCGTGCTCACGGCGGTCCACTTCCACCTCCAGCCAATCCTCGCGGAAGCCCGCATGTCGGGCGGCGAGGCGGCGGCCACCTTCGCCTCGTTCGCGGCGGCCGGCCTCGTGGCAACGCTCGTCGGCGGCGTGCTCGCCGATCGCATCGCGCCGCCCCGGATCCTCGGCGGTGCCATGGTGTTCCTGGTCCTCGGGACGCTCTCGATCGCGAAGGCCGACGGGCCGGTGTTCGCGCACGCCGGGATGGGCCTCCACGGCGTCGGGCACGGCCTCATGGGCGGCGTCGTCGCGCCGACGCTGGCGCGCTACTTCGGTCGCATGCACCACGGCGCGATCCGTGGACTCGCCGGCACCGCTGGAGTCGCGGGCTCGGCCGGTGGACCGTGGATGCTCGCGGCCGCCGCCGATCGCATGGGCGGGTTTGGACGTGCGCTTGCCGCCCTCGCGCTCGCGACGGCCCTCTCGGCCTTCGCCGGCTTCGCACTGAGACGGCCGCCTCCCCCCTCGTCCAACGCCTCCTAGCGGCGGGGCGACTCCCGGTTCGGGACGCATACGCAAGGCTTGTCGTCCGAGCCCGTCCCACCGTTCAGCTCGGGCGCTCAGACGTCGATGGCCCTTCGGCGCAACGCCGAGGACAGGAGGGATGCGAAGATGAACTCGATCAACGGAGCGCGACCGCAGCGGCTCACGGAGCAGGCTCCGGAGGCGCAGCAGCCCGCGCAGGGCGACGCCGCGAACGACCCCTGGAAGACGCCGGCTCCGCTGCCTCAGCGCGCGGCGTACCTCACACGGTCGCAGGGACCGAACCTGGACACGGCCGCGTTCGAGGCCGCGCATCGCGAGAGCGCGCTCCGCCTCGACGAGCGCATCCCGGAACCCACGATCGAAGAGCCTGCCGCGGGAGCCGAGGTCGTCTCGGACACCACGGAAGAAGGCGAATTCGACGTCCAGCAGTTCGCCCGCAAGGCGCGTCGCGGCCGGATCTTCCAGGCGCTCGAAGCCCAGACTCGCCGCGAGCGGAGCCGCGCGCGGCGCGAGGCCGTCATCATCGCGACGTTCATGTTCCTGGTCGTCGCCGCAACGCTCCCGGGTGCGGCGCTCGCGCCCATGGCGGCTGCTGTCGGCCTCGGCGCAGCGGTCGGGTTCGTCGCACATCGCTTCGGCGACGGCGGGACGAGCTGGTTCGTCGCGACGACCCTCGGAATCGGCGCCCTCGCGCCGCTCGCCAGCGGGACGACGTACTACCTCTTCGGCGCCGTCGTCTGCTGTTCCGGGTGGCTCATCGGGCGTCTGCGCCAGATGGAGTAGCTGCGCGCTCCATGCGGGCGCACGGTGGAGAATGAGACTCCGGGGCCCGTGTCCGCAGGCTTCCGCCCCGCTGTGCGAGCCAGCGGCGGTCCTTGCTGCCTAGACTGGCGCGCATGTCGGAGGTCGATGAACGACAGGCACTCGAGGCGGCGCGCGCCGGGCAGATCGACGCGATCGGTCCCGTCCTCGAGTCCTACCGGGGGCGCCTCGAGCGGATGGTGGCCCTGCGGATGGACCCGCGCCTGAAGGGGCGCTTCGACGCAGCCGACGTCCTCCAGGAGGCCTTCGTCGAGGCTTCGATGCGCCTCCCGCGGTACTTCGAGGAGGAGTCGATGCCCTTCTTCCTGTGGGTGCGCTTCCTCGTCGGGCAGAAGCTCCTCCAGTTCCATCGCCGCCACCTCGGCGCGCAGGCGCGCGCGGCCGACCGCGAGATCTCGCTCAGGCGGCAGAGCGGCCCGGAGGCGAGCACCGCTTCGATGGTCTCCGAGTGGATCGCCCACTCGGGGACGCCGTCCCGGGCCGTGGCGGCGGAGGAGGAGCAGACGCGCGTGCGCGATGCGCTGGAATCGATGAACGCGACCGACCGCGAGGTCCTCGTACTCCGCCACTTCGAGCACCTCACGAACGGAGAGGTCGCGGAGCTGCTGGAGATCAGCCAGCAGGCGGCAAGCGCGCGCTACGTGCGGGCGCTGACCCGGCTGCAGGCGACCGTGGGCGACCGCTGACGCCCGGTCAGCGGATCGAGGCCGCGTTCGGAATCACCGCCCGTAGCTCTTCGGCGACGCCCCGCCAGAGCTCGGCGTCGTCCTTCCGACCGAGCTTCTCGTAGAGCTTCGAGAGCGAGATCGCCGCGTTCAGGTTCTCGTCGAGCGGTGGGTCGTACTCCTCCTCGAAGAATCTCACGTTTAAGTCAGTATAAGTAAGAAAAGCGCGAAAGAGGGACTCGGGAATTTGCAATAGTGGAAGAAGGGGGCTGGGTGGTGCGTGCGGATGTGGC
>JBCCSK010000396.1:0-5611 GCA_039200205.1 Planctomycetota bacterium | reverse complement strand
GGGGGGTTGCGCCCCTCCCCTCTACGGTGGTGGGGGGCGCTCCGCCCATTCAGCGCCCCGGACCTTCGTCGGCGCTCCGCTGTCGGCCTCCCACACGACGCCCATGACGCGCGAGGTCTCCCCGGAGAGGAGGAACTCGACGATCGCCGCGACGTCCGACGGGCCGCACCGCACCTCAGAAGAGCAGCCTGGCCGCGAGCTGGAAGAAGTGCACGGGGTCGGAGGGCCCGGTGTCTTCCACGAATGCACCCCCGTCGAACACCGAGTAACCCACGGTCCACGACGTCGTGCGCGTGATGTTCTGCGTGAACGCGATGTCCCCCTGCAGGCCGACGAATCGCTCGTCCGAACCCGCTCCAGACCGCAGGAGCTGCCCGTTGTTCGCGTAGATCCCGTCGTCGAGGCTCTCGCGCCAGTACGCGGTGCTCGAAGCGTCGAGGACCCAGCCCCCGCCAATCTCGAGCTGAGCGCCGACGAGCACGTCGATCAGGTTCGCGGGGCCGATGGTCCCGATCTCGCCGAAGTACTTCCCGCGCGGGTACAGGGCATTGAACGTGTTGAGCTCGTCGTCGAACCGGTCGTCGTCACCGCTGATGACCGAGAGTCGACCGAACCCGCGCGGTTCGGTCGCGACCTCTTCGAAGAGGACGCCCGCCTCGATCGTCGCCGACCACGCCCGGATGTCGTCGTCGCCGAAGGAGCCGATCTGGCCGAAGATCTCACCGTTCCAGTCGAACATCCCGACGCCGCCGAACCAGCGCGCACCGAAGGTGTGCCTCTCCTCGTCGGCGGCACCCTGGTCGTAGATGCCGAGATCGTCGTCGTGTCCGAGGTAGTAGAGGTCGAGCCCCTGCCTGCCGAACAGAGTCGTCGTGTAGAGGCCGTAGAGCGACTCTTCGTCGTTCGCCTCGTCGTCGAACGCTCCGGGCTCCGTCGCGACGGGCCGCACCCAGAGCGCTTCCGCCCTGAAGCGACCGTCGTCGTAGGCGGCGACGGCACCGTCGAACGGAAGCGGGACGTTCGGCCCGTATCGGTAGCCGACGAGGCGCTGCGATCCGAAGGCGAGCAGCTGGCGACCTGCCCGCACGGAGAGGTGCGATGACTCGGGGCCAAGGGGAGCCTCCAGGAAGGCCTGAAGGAAGTCCCCGCGGTTCGCGTCGATCGGGCTCGGCTCGGTGTCGAGCCCTGTCGCCGCGGCGAAGATCAACTGGACGAACCCGCGCCAGGGTCCGTTGCGCAGCTCGAAGACGGGCAGCGCACGCCACCACGTGTAGTCGAGCGCCTCGTCCTCCTCGGCGCGGAGGCCATCGCCGCGGAAGACCTCGGTCTGCGAGCGGAGCTCCAGCCCGAAGCTGAAGCGCCACCGCCCCGCCTGATCGAGCGGTAGGTCCTTGTAGCGGGCCCACCACGCGTCGGCCGCGCGCCCATCGGCGAGTCCCCGGTAGTCCTCGGGGAAGCGCCGGTTGTCGAGAGCCGGTGCTTCACCGGTCCGCGCCTGCGCGAGTGCGAAGGCGAGGACGGTCGTCGTGAACATCGGGCGGCCCTCGTGACGGCGGCTCGCGGGTCGACGTCAGTCCTTCGACCCCTCCGAGCCGCCGAACATCTCGCGTGCGTAGGCGACGCCGTTTCCGTACGCGCCGGAGTGCTCGATCACGATCTGGTTGACGGCCTCGTACGTCTCCTGGTTCGCCCAGTCGCGCTGCCACTCGAGCATCACCTGCTGCCACGTCACCGGCACGACACCGACCTGGGCCATGCGCTCGACGGCCATGTTGTGCGCCTCGAGGGTGGTGCCGCCCGACGCGTCGGTGACGACGTACACGTCGTACCCGTCCTTGAGCGCATCGATCGCCGCGAGGTTGGCGCAGACCTCGGTCCAGAGCGCCGCGATGACGAGCTTCTTGCGCCCGTTCTTCCGGATCGTCTCGACGACGCGCTTGTCGTCCCAGCTGTTCATGCTGGTGCGGTCGTAGATCGTCTGGCCGGGGAAGACGTCCGCGATCTCGGGGATGAGCGGGCCCGAGAACGTCTTCGAAGCGACGGTCGTCAGCGTCGTGGGAATGTTGAAGGCCTTCGCCGCCTTCGACAGGCCCTCGACGTTGTTGCGGACCAGCTGACGGTCGTGGCTGTTGACGCCGAAGAACATCTGCGGCTGGTGATCGATCAGCAGCAGCTGCGAATTCTGGGGCGTCAGCAGCTCGAGGAGACTCGCGGAGGCCTGGGGCCCGGGGGCGGACGCGACGGCCGGCGAAGAGAGGGGCGTGACGGCGCCGACGATCGCGACGGCGGCGGTGGTGCCGGCGAGAGTGAGGAGGGAAAGAGGACGGCTCAGCATCTTGGGTGGGAGCGCCCGCTCGGAGCGGGCTCGGGGTTCTGGGTTCGACTGGCGAGGGCGCTGCCCAAGCAGCGGACTCCTCGTGAGGCGCTTCCCTGACCGGACACGACAATTCGGAATCCGGGCCCCCGGAATCGACGCGACAATGCGTCCGACCCGCCTGGACGGCCGAAGACTGCGCGCAGAGGTGCCCCATGCGCTCTACCCCCGTCCAAGCCCCGCCGAGTCCCGAGCCGATCGACAGGGCGGACGCGAGCCCGCTCGAGCTGGACGGGCTCTACGATCAGCTCCGGTCGATGGCCCGGGCGCGGCTCGCGCGCGCCCCCGCCCAGACGCTGGGCGCGACGGACGTCGTTCACGAGGCCCTCGCTCGGCTGCTGAAGAGCTCGGTCCCGCTGGACGATCTCGAGGAGGAGCACCTCCTCGCGCTGGCCTCACGTGCGATGCGGAACGTGATGGTCGATCGCGCTCGGGCTCGGAGCGCGTCGAAGCGCGATCGAGCGCGGATGAGCTCGAACGTCGACCTCGACGCGTCGGTCTTCGAGAGCAGCTCGGACGAGGAGGTCGTGCTGGTGCACGAGGCGCTCGACGCCCTCGCCGAAGTGGACGAGCGCGCCGCGCAGGTCGTGGAGCTTCGCTTCTTCGGAGGCCTCTCCCAGTCCGAGGCCGCCGACCTCCTCGGCGTCAACGAGCGCACGGTGCGCCGCGACTGGCGCTTCGCGCGAGCGTGGCTCCTGCGTGAGATCGGAGAAGATGCGGGCTGACCGTCCGTCCAGCGGCCAGAGCGCGGTGATCAAGGAGCTGCTCGACGACTTTCTCGAGGTGCCCGCCGCTGCGAGGCCTGCAGCGATCGCCGCGCTGGAGCGCGATCATCCCGACCTCGCCTCCGAGGTGATGGAGCTCGCCTCCACGCTGGACGCCGCCGACCCGGATCGGATCCGACCCCGCGAGCCCGCGCCGCCCGTCGAAGCACCTTCGGCGATCGGCCGCGAGGTCGGGCCCTACCGGCTGTTGGAGCCGATCGGCGAGGGCGGCATGGCCACGGTCTATCGCGCTGAGCAGCGCGAGCCGCTGGCGCGCACCGTCGCGGTGAAGATCCTCCGCGCCGAGATCTCGTCGGCCGAGATCGCGGCGAGGTTCGAGGACGAGCGCCGTGTCCTCGCGCGGCTCGAGCACCCGGGCATCGCGCGCATCCTCGACGCTGGCGAAACCCCGGAGGGGCGCGGGTTCCTGGTGATGGAGTTCGTCGAGGGCCGGCCAATCACGGAGATCTGCCAGGACGAGCGCGTCCCGCTGTCCGAGCGCGTTCGCGCGATCATCGACATCGCTCTCGCGCTCCAGCACGCGCACAACCGCGGCGTACTCCATCGCGATCTGAAGCCGTCGAACCTCCTCGCCTGGAAGTCCGAGCGAGGGGTCTCGTCGAAGGTCATCGACTTCGGCGTCGCGAAGCTGGTCAGCGAGAACGGCGAGCCCGACATCGAGCGAACGAGAGCCGGCCAGATCATCGGTACGCTCGAGTACATGAGCCCCGAGCAGGCGGGCTTCGGCGACGCGGTCGTCGACGCTCGGTCCGACGTCTTCTCGCTCGCTGCGGTGACGTACGAGCTGATCGCGGGTGACCGCCCGCTGCGCGTCGAGGGCAGCGGCGTCGCGGCTCTCTCCAGCTTCCTCGACAGGCTCGGGACGTACGAGCCTGCGCGACCGACGTCCAAGCTCATCGACCGGTCCTTCATCGACCTGACGACGTCGACGGTCCAGGACGTCGAGTGCATCGTCCTGCGCGCCCTCCAGCGCGATCCCGCGCGCCGGTACGCGACGGCGGCCGCGTTCGCGGACGACCTGGAGCGCGCGCTCGCCGGAAGGCCCGTCGACGCGCGCCCCCCGACGTGGGCCTACGTCGCCGCGCGATTCGTTGCGCGTCACCGCCTGCTCGTCGCGTCTGCGTCGACCGTGCTGCTGTCGCTCTTGGCGGGAATCGCCGGGGTGACCTTCGGCCTGGTCCAGGAGAAGGAGCACTCTCGATCCCTCGCCGCAGCGCTGGCGGAGTCCGATGAACTCGTCGGCTCGTACGCGGATCTCCTCCTCGAAGCGCGCGCCGACGAGCTCGGTCCAGAGACACCGCTCAGCGAGGTCGTGGAGGGAGCGGCTCGCCGCATCGAGGAGGACGAGGCCATGAGCGCGGCGGCGCGCGGGCGGCTCGCCGCAGCCGTGGGCGAGACCTTGCTCGATCTCGAGCAACCGGGGCGCGCGAAGGAGCTCCTGCAGCTCGCCGACGAGTTGCTCGGCGCGTCCGAGTCGACGAAGCGGCTGCAGCGTGCGCGCGGTCAGGCGCTCGTCCGGATCGGACTGATCGAGGAGAACGAGGGGGACTTCGAGGCTGCGGAGGTGACGTACGGGCGAGCGCTCTCGATCTTCGAGTCGTTCGTCGACGGTCATGGACCCAAGACGTCTGCAGCGATCGTCGACATCGAGGAGCGCCTCGCGGGACTCATCGACGGTCGGGGCGACGCCATGGGCGCGATTCCCCTCCAGGAGGACGCGATCCGTCGCCACGAAGCACTTGGCACCGACGCATTCGAGATGTCCGACGGCCAGTCGAGCCTCGCGATCAGTCTGTTGCACGCGGGCGATTACGAGGGAGCCGCGAAGCGGGCCAAGCTCGCGCTCGACGCACGCGGCGAGAAGCTCGGGGCAAGCGATCTCCGGATGATCAACCCGACGCGCATCCTGGCCGACGCATATCTGCGAAGCGGCCGCGGTGACGAGGCCGTCGCTCTTCTCGAGGAGCTGTACGCAGGCGTGGAACTGAGTCCGAAGGATCCGAGACACGCGATCCTCGCGCTGTCGCTCGCGAGCGCACGCCATCGCGTCCAGGCGGCCAATGAGACGGCAAAGGCCCTGCGCGTGGCCGTTGCGAACGGCGAACGCGTGTTCGGCGGCGAGCCGCGCTTCGCGGATCGCATCTCCGCGTTCCGCCTCGAAGCCGACCTCCAAGACCCCGACTTCGATGCTGGCCCAACCGTGAGTGGGCTCCTCGGACGGATGGAGGAGCGCATGGGCCACGACCACCCGGACCTGGCGCGCGCACGCCTCGCGATCGGACGCGCACTCGAGCGCTCAGGACGGCGAGAGCTGGCCCGACCGCTGCTCGTCGACGCGCGCGACGCGATCGTTCGCTCGAACAGCGAACGACCCCCGCTCGCCGACGAGCTGGACGAGCTCCTCCGATCGATCGACGCCGACCTCGCCGCAGCGCCTTTGCCGTCTCATTGG
>JBCCSK010000395.1:0-5645 GCA_039200205.1 Planctomycetota bacterium | reverse complement strand
GCAGCGGACGCTCCAAACCGGGTTTGGGTCGCACGTCCCCGACCTGATCAGTCTTCGCTGGAGGCGAGCTCTTCGACGAATCGACGGTACGCGCGGTCGAGCGCCGCCGTCGACTGCGAGTGCCGTGCGCTCTCCTTGAGCTGGCCGAGCGCGAGCCCGAGGAAGTGCTTCTCCATCGCGTTGGCGAGCTCCAGCTCGCGCGGCGTCGCCTGGCCCTTCGTCACGCGGTCGATCAGCTGGTCGCGCGCTTCGCCGAACCGTGACTTGAGCTCTTCGATCGCGGGCGAGAACGAGGCGAACGTGCGCAGGCTCAGGTACTTGTGCACCTCGCTGACGAGGATCGGGGCCGCCTCCTCCGCGGCTGCGGCGCGTCCGGCGCGGTGGCTCTCCACGATCGGCATCAGGTCGTCGAGGTCGTAGACGAGGACGCCGTCGAGGTTCGCCACATCCGGCCCTACGGCGCGCGGGACCGACAGGTCGAGGAGCACGAGCGGCTGGTCGCGGCGACCGAGCGCGCGTCGATCGAGGCCGTCGGCCGTGACGAGGGAGCCCGCGCCATCGACGCAGACCACGCCGACGTCGGCGCGGGCGAGCTCGCTCCCCATCCGGTCGAGGCCCATCGCCTCCACGCGTGAATCGAGGCCGAGGGCCGCTTCGCGCGCCCTCTCCAGCGTCCGGTTCAGCAGAGCGATTCGCCCGACTCCGTGGGCGAGCAGGTGGCGTGCCGCGAGTAGCCCCGTCTCACCCGCTCCCACGATCGCCGCGGTGCGGTCCTCGAAGCGGCCGATCGCGCGCGCCGCGACGTCGATGCCGACGCGCGCCACGGAGAGCGAGCCGTCGCCGATCGACGTCTCGCGCCGCACGCGCTTGCCGACGCCCAGAGCCTGGGCGAAGAGCGGGCGCAGGAAGGGGCCGACGCTGTCGGCCTCCGACCCCGAGTCGAAGCTGCGCTTGACCTGTCCGAGGATCTCGCTCTCGCCCAGGACGAGACTGTCGAGACCCGACGCGACGCGGAACAGGTGCATGATCGCGCGCACTCCGCGGAAGGTGTACAGGTGCTCCGGATCGACGTCGCGGAAGAGCGTGGCGCGCATGGACTCGATCGCGCGCGTCCCGTCGACGCTCGCCGCGATCGCCTCCGTCCGGTTGCACGTCGAGACGACGACGGCCTCGTCGACGTCGTCGCCGCGGACGATCCCGCGCAGGATCTCGCTCGCCTCCTCGGGCGCGATCGAGCACCGCTCCCGCACTGCGACCGGCGCGGTGCGCTGGGAGAGCCCGATCAGGACGAGGTCTTCCACGGTGTTCATGGGATCAGCGGAACGAGTGGAAGGAAGCCTCGGGCACGAGCGCGAGCGCGAGCGCGGCCATCAGGACCGTCAGTCCGCCGACCGCGGCCCACGACGCGCGCTGGGCGCTGATCCCGCGAATGCGACCCGAGAACGCGATCAGCCCGAAGTGGATCCAGATCGCGAACATGCTCAGGACGAACGTGTCGGCGTACGTGAAGCCTTCGACGCCTCGCGCGTGGGCCATGCCGATGCCGACGTTGACGCCGAGCGCGAGCCCGATGAAGCCAGCGAGCGCTGCTGCGCGGGTCATCCTTGCAAGCTGGCGCAGGTCCGGGAGACGGCGGAACAGTGCTCCGAACGTGTGCTGCTTCATCTGCCTCAGCAGCAGCAGGTAGAGGAACCCGTACAGCCCCGACAGCACGAGCGCGGCGCTCGCGAAGATGACCGTCAGCACGTGCATCGCCGTGACGAACGCCGACGGCCCCTTTTCGACGAGCGGAGCCATCGGGCCGAACATGCTCGCGGCCATCTGGAGGAGCCCCGCGACGAACAGCACGAGTGCGCCCACCGTCGGTTGGCGACGGTGCCACGTCGTCAGGACGAAGAGCGCGACCGTGGCGAACGCGACGGCCGAGAGCACCAGCCACCCGTCGAAGCGGGGGAAGCCGGCGACGCTGCCGCCGTGCAGCGCGAATAGGCCGAGATGGAGGAGCGACAGCAGTCGCAGCATCGGCGTGCGCACGCGGGCGATCCGCGGCTGCGCCTCGCCCGCGAATGCCATCGAGTAGAGCATCGCGACGACGAGATAGCCGCAGGGCAAGAAGACCGTCAGCGCCTGGACGAGCGGATCGTTCATCGCGCGCCCCCTGGGATCTCGTCGCCGCTGCGGACGGCCTGGCGGATTCCGTCGGCGGCGTCGGGGTCGCGACCGCCGGACCTCGAGAGGCGCGCATGGACGACGTCGCCCGTCGCGCGTCCGACGCGAATCCTGTCGTCGACGGAGACGCCGCCGACGTAGCTGCCGACGAGGTGGAGGCCGGGCAGCATGCGCGACGCGCTCGACGCGAGCTTCTGCATCCTGTCCGCGTGCCCCGGGCCGTAGCGGGGGATGACGTTCGTCCAGCGCTGGACCTGCGAGGCGACGACGCGCGGGCGAGTCGCCGGCGCGGGGCCGGCACCGGGATGAACGACGCGGTAGCCGATGAGCGCCTTCTCCAGCTCGACGACGGCGCGGTCGACGAGCGCGTCGCCCACGAGGTTCGCAACGTCACCACCGCGGAACATCGCGGTGATCGATGACGTCCCGGACGGCGCGCGGCTGGAGAAGATGTTCGAGACGAACAGCACTCCGAGGACGCGCGGCGTGCGCGGATCGCGTCGCGCCTCCTCGTCGGGCGGGACGAGGAAGCCGAAGCCCGGCGGCAGCGTCGCTCCTTCCAGGCCGAGGTGGACCGCCGTGACCGCCGCGTGATCGATGTCGCGTAGCCCGTCGAGGTCGAGGCGCTCCGGCGCGCACATCGCGACGAGCGGGTGCGCGATCGGTGCGGGGACGGCGAGGACCAGCTCTCGACACGCGAGCGACTCACCGCTCTCCAGGATCGCGCGCCAGCCGCCCGGTCCGCGGTCGAGCTCGGCGAGCGGAGTGCTCGTCGAAACGGCGCCTTCGAGGGCCCGTCCATAGGCGCGCGTCAGCGTCCCGAATCCACCGCCGAACGAGATGAGATCGGTCGCGGACGTCCGGGGACCGGGCGGCTGCGCCTCCTCGCGCCGCCGGGCGCGCTTGGCCGCGCGCCCGCGGGCCATCATCCCGCGCACGAGGCCGCCGTGCTCGCGGCACATGCGGACGAGTCTCGGGAAGGCGCTCTCGGATCCGAGCTCCTCGATCTCGGCCGCGTACACGCCGCGGACGAATGCACCTGCGAGGGTGCGGGTGGCCTCCGAGCCGATCCGCTCGGTCAGGAAGTCCTCGAACGACGGCTCGACGTCGTCCATGGGCGCGCGGTAGCGCCGGAAGGGCTCGGTGAACAGGCGCCGCTTCGCCCGCGCCGACAGGATCGGCGTCGAGACGAGCGAGCGCGGACTCGACGGGAGCGCGTGCAGACCGCCATCGATGAACAGGAACCGCCGCTTCGCCTCAGGGCGCGACGTGACGAGCTGACCGTCGATGCCGAGGTCGGCCGCAGCCTCACGCACGTTCAGCGCGCTCGCGGGGACGGTGTTCGGTCCACTCTCGAACAGGAAGCCGTTCGTCTCGAACGTCCCGACGACGCCGCCCACCTCGCGACCGGCCTCGAGGACCATCACGCGCAGACCGCGCTTCGAGAGCTCGCGCGCGCACGCGAGCCCCGTCAGCCCCGCGCCGACGACGATTGCGTCGGTCACGTCTCCGGTCGCTGCGTCGTCCACTGCCTCTTTCCCCGTCAGAGCGTCTTCGAGAAGGTCGTCTTGCCGGTCTCACCGCGCGCCATACGCTCGCGCATGTGGCGGTCGAAGGGGACCGCGACGTTTCGCATGAGAACCTGCCCGATCGACGTCAGCACGATCGAGTCGTCCCTGAGTTCGACGAGGCCGTCCGCGGCGTGCGTGCGCAGCTCGTCCAGCTCCAGCGCGAACTCGTCGTCGAACGAGACGCCGTGGTCCCGTTCGACGCGGCGCTTGTCGACCCGCCCGTTGCACATCAGCTCGAGGATGACGTCGCGGCGGAGTCGATCCTCGTCCGTCATTTCGTGTCCGCGGAAGGTCGCGTATCCGCGCTCGCCCACGGCCCCGACGTAGGCGGGCTCCTGCGCGACGTTCTGGACGTAGCAGCCGTCGATCTCGCCGATCGAAGAGACGCCGAGCGAGATCATCTCGCGCCCGCGCTGGGTCGTGTAGCCCATGAAGTTGCGGTGCAGCGTGCCGTCGGCTGCCGCCAGGCTCAGCTCGTCGTCCGGATGCGCGAAGTGGTCGAGCCCGAGGTAGACGTAGCCGTCGCGGTCGAACGCAGCGATCGAGTCCGCGAAGATGTCGAGCTTCTCCTCGGCGTCCGGCATCGCGTCCAGGTCCATCGCGTTCTGGTGCTTCTTCATCCACGGCACGTGCGCGAAGTGGAACAGCGCGACGCGCTCGGGCTCGATGTCGAGCACGGTCTCGACCGTGCGCGCGAAGCTGCTGCGCGTCTGGTGCGGAAGGCCGTACATCAGGTCGATGTTGACCGACTCCATGCCGGCGGCGCGGGCGGCGTCGACGAGCGCGCGCGTCTGCGCCTCGGACTGGACGCGCTTGATCGCGCGCTGGACGTCCGGCTCGAAGTCCTGGACGCCCATCGAGATCCGGTTGAACCCGAGAGAGGCGAGCAGGTCGACCTGCTCTTTCGTCGTGACGCGCGGATCGACCTCGATCGAGACCTCGGCTCCATCAGCGAGCTTGAAGCGCGACGTGATCGAGGTGAAGAGCCGCTCGAGCTGGGGCAGCGTCAGGCTCGTCGGCGTCCCGCCGCCCCAGTGGAACTGCTCGACGCTGCGGAGGTGGATGCCGCTCTCTTCGATGAAAGAGAGCTCGCGCTCGACCGTTTCGAGGTAGCGCTCCCGGCGGTCGTCCGAGCGCGAGACCTGGACGTTGCAGCCGCAGAACAGGCAAAGCTCTACGCAGTAGGGGATGTGCGCGTAGAGCGACAGCGGCTCGTCGGGCCGCATCGTCGCGGCGCGTGCCAGGCGCGTACCGTAGGTCGTCGGGTCGAACGCTCGATCCGGGTCCTTCTCCCAGTCGACGGCGGTCGGATACGACGTGTAGCGCGGCGCCGACGTCGCGTAGCGCGCCAGCAGCTCCTTCGGAACTTCGAGGCGTCCGGTCACGACTGCGCGGCCTCGACCGGCTCCAGCACGGTGTCCCACAGAGCCTGGACGCTGTCGAGGGGCGTCTTCGGCAGGATGCCGCTACCGAGGTTGAAGATGTAGCCGCGCTGTCCCGCGAACGCGTCGAGCGTCGCTCGTGCGCGCTCGCGAACGACGTCGGGCGGCGCGAACAGCGTGCAAGGGTCGAGGTTGCCCTGCAGTGCCACGCGGTCGCCGACGCGGGCGATCGCCTCGCGTGGGTCGACGCGCCAGTCGATTCCGAGCACGTCAGCGCCGCTGTCGGCCATGACCTCGAGCAGGTGAGCGCAGCCGTTGACGTAGAGGATCACGGGGACGCCGAAGCCCTTGGCCTCGCGCACGAGGCGCTCGACGTGGGGCAGCAGCCGCTCGCGGTAGAGGTCCGCCGCGAGCGTGCCTCCCCACGAGTCGAAGACCTGCAGCACGTCCGCGCCGGCGTCGACCTGGGCGCGGAGGTAGCCGATCGAGTTGTCGACGACGCGCTCCAGCAGGCGATCGAACG
>JBCCSK010000394.1:0-5647 GCA_039200205.1 Planctomycetota bacterium | reverse complement strand
CCGGCTTCGCTCGCTTCGTCGCGGACCAGCGGATCGACATGGGGTCGGGTTCGTGGCGGATCGACGACGTCGCCGCGAGATCGCTGGAGGCGACGCGTGAGCTCGCGGCGCAGCGCAAGCTCATCGCATTCCCGACGTTCCTCGACCTGACGCGGACGGGGTACGACGGGCTCGGAGACCGCGCTCGGACGACGATCGAGCTCGGCGAGACGCGCCTCCCGGTGAGCCTCTCGGAGCAGGCGATCTTCGACGAGCAGGCGGGTGCGCTGGTGTTCTACCTCCTGAACGGGGCCGGGGGCGATCTCGCGACGCGCTACACGCGCATGTTCCGGACCCACTTCCGGGACGGCACCGACGAGGGGGCGTGGTCCGAGCTCGGATTCGAGACCGCGGAGGAGCTCCAGGCTTCGTTCGAGGCGTATCTGGACGCCCTCGTGCCCCGGGAGTGATCCGCTTCGCTCGGCGAAGCGGAGCGATAGGCGAGAGTGCGGCGTGGACGCACGGGGTCGTGCGAAAGGGTTCGCAGCGCGGATTCCGTACGATCCATCCGCCTTTCGATGCTCCGACTCCTCAAGAAGCGCTCCTTCGGCTCGCTCGTCGCCTCGCAGTTCCTGGGGGCGTTCAACGACAACGCCTTCAAGCAGCTCGTCCTCCTGCTGACCGTCGCCGCCGTCACGGCGAGCGGCGTGCCCTGGATCGCCGAGAGTCCGCTGGCAGTCGACGCGAATGGACAGAACCGCCAGTGGCTGCCGGCCACCGTGTTCGGCATCCCGTTCGTGCTGTTCTGTTCCCTCACGGGCGCGCTCGCG
The DNA here is from genome assembly GCA_039200205.1 of Planctomycetota bacterium. Classification (GTDB taxonomy): domain Bacteria; phylum Planctomycetota; class UBA1135; order UBA1135; genus Saltatorellus. The sequence continues at coordinate 4,838 of JBCCSK010000394.1, read as the reverse complement.
GACAAGGTCTCGAAGTCGACCATCATCAAAGTCGCCAACTTCATCGAGATCATCGTGATGGCCGGGGCCCTGCTCGCGCTGTCGCTGCAGAGCTACGGCCTCCTCCTGGGCGTCGTCTTCTGCATGGGCGCCCAGAGCGCGCTCTTCGGGCCGTCGAAGTACGGGATCCTGCGCGAGATCGTCGACGCGAAGGACATCTCGCGCGCGAACGCGCTGATCCAGACCACGACGACGATCGCGATCCTGCTCGGGATCATCGTCGCAGGCGTCCTCGCGCAGAGCTTCGGCGACATGCTCTGGGTGCCCGGCCTCGCGTACGTCGCCTTCGCGACGGTCGGCTTCCTCTTCTCGCTCCCGATCGAGCGCCAGGAGGCCCGCCACCCCGAGCGGCCTATTCCCTGGTTCGTCCCCGGCGAGATGGCGCGTCAGTGGAGGGCATTACGCGGCCACCCGACGCTCTCCGTGTCGGTGTTCGGAAGCGCCTTCTATTGGTTCATGGGGGCGCTGCTCATCCTCGTCATCAACGAGTACGGGCTGCTCGTCCTCCAGCTGGACCAGAAGCAGACGTCGCTGCTCGTCGCGCCCGTGATCATCGGGATCGCCGCTGGCGCGGTCGTCGCCGGCAAGCTGTCCGGCGACCGCATCGAGGGTGGCCTTGCGCCGCTCGGTCTCCTCGGCATGGCGGGGTCGCTGCTCGCGGTTCAGGTCGCGCCGCTGAATACGATCTGGGTCGGGACCTGCTTCGGCGCGCTGGGCCTGGCGTCGGGCATCTTCTCGCTCCCGATCCGAACGCTCGTCCAGGTGCTGCCAGAGGACGACTCGCGCGGCGCGGTGCTCGGCTTCAGTCAGACGCTCGACTTCGTGGGCATCCTGAGCGCGGGCCCGTTCATGCTGCTGATGCAGCAGCTCGGTCTGTCGGCACCGGCGATGACGCTCGTGTCCGCGCTGCTGATCGTCGCGGCATTCCTGGTGTCGCTCCGCTACGCCGCGCACTTCACCGTGCGGCTCGTGGTGTGGGTCCTCGTGCACACGTTCTACCGGCTGAACGTCCGAGGCTTCGCGAACCTGCCGTCGAAGGGCGGAGCACTGCTCGTCGCCAACCACGTCTCGTTCGTCGATGCGCTGCTCGTCGCCGCGGCGGCGGGGCGTCCCGTGCGGTTCCTGATGCACAGGAGCTTCTTCGACGTGCCGCTCGTCGGCTGGTTCGCGCGCAAGATGGAGGCGATCCCCGTCAGCTCCGCCGATTCGCGTGACAAGACGGAAGCTGCGCTCGAAACCGCCGCAGCCGCGGCCCGCAACGGCGAGCTCGTCTGCATCTTCGCAGAGGGGGCTCTGACGCGGACGGGTCACCTGATGCCCTTCGCGACCGGCATGGAGTCGATCGCCAGCAGCGCGGAGGTTCCGGTCATTCCGGTCGCGCTCGATCGGCTGTGGGGGAGCATCTTCAGCCACTACGGAGGCCGGGTCTTCTGGAAGCTCCCGCGTCGGATTCCGTACAAGGTCGACGTCGCGGTCGGTGAGCCGCTGCCCTCGAACGTGACCGCGTTCACGGTTCGGCAGAGGATCCAGGAGCAGATCGCAGACTGCCGTACGGAGCGGCAGGGTCGACGCGGAACGCTCGCGTGGCGTTTCCTGAAGGAAGCGCGGACCTACGCGGGCAAGCCTGCCATCGCGGACGGCACCGGCGTCGAGCTCGACTTTCGCAAGCTCGTGGTCGGCTCGCTGTGTATGCGCTCTGCCCTGCGACCGTCCCTCGGGGAGGGGAGGAACGTGGCCGTTCTGCTTCCGCCCGGCGCCGGGGGAGCGCTCGCCAACATCGCGCTCGCGCTCGACGGACGGGCGGCCGTCAACCTCAACTACACGATGCCGAACGCCGACCTCGCGGCGATGTGCGAGCGGGCGGGCGTCGACTTGCTGATCACGGCGCGGCGCTTCCTGAAGGCGCTCGACCGGGAGTCTCCCCTCCCGGTCGAGAGGACCGTGTTCCTGGAGGACGTCAAGAAGGACATCACGACGCCGATGAAGCTCGGCTATCTGCTCCAGACGTTCCTTCCGGGCACGTGGCTCGCGAACCTGCACGCACCACGCAACCGCGGCGGTGCCCCCGAGTCCGAGGATCTCGCGACGATCATCTTCTCCAGCGGCAGCACGGGCACGCCCAAGGGCGTGATGCTGAGCCACTCGAACATCCTCTCGAACGTCCAGTCGGTGCTGCAGGTCGTCGCGCTCGGCCCGGGCGATGCGGTCCTCGGCATCCTCCCGTTCTTCCACAGCTTCGGCTACACGATCACGCTGTGGGCCACGCTGCTCTCCGGATCGCGCGCGGTCTTCCACGCGAATCCGCTGGAGGCGAAGGTGATCGGCGAGCTGTCCGAGACGTACGGCGTGACGATCACGATCGCGACGCCGACGTTCTACCAGTCCTACTTGCGACGCTGTCGCCCCGAGCAGTTCCGAGACGTCCGCGTCGCGCTGTCGGGCGCCCAGAAGCTCAGCCGCGGTCTCGCCGATGCCTGGGAGACCAAGTTCGGGTCTCGGCTCATGGAGGGCTACGGATGCACGGAGGTCTCACCGGTCGTGTCCGCGAACCTGCCGAGCCCAGAGGGAGCGTCCGCTCGTCACCGCAGCGATCGGCCCGGGTCCATCGGCCGCCCGCTGCCGGGCGTCGCGGTCAAGATCGTCGACCAGGACGCCCCGCCCAGGACGGCGACGGAGCACGGAGCGGAGGAGTCGGGGCTCATCCTCGTCAAGGGCCCCAACGTCATGCAGGGCTACCTCGGGATGCCCGAGGAGACCGCCCGCGTCCTCCAGGACGGGTGGTACTCGACGGGCGACATCGGCTATCTCGACTCCGACGGGTTCCTCTACATCACCGACCGGCTCTCGCGCTTCAGCAAGATCGGCGGAGAGATGGTGCCGCACGGCCGCGTCGAGGAGACGCTGCTCGACCTCGCGTACGAACTGGCGGGTTCCGACGGTTCGGACGACGACGGTGGGGGCCCGGACATCGCCGTGACCGCGATCGAGGACGAGTCCAAGGGCGAGCGCCTCGTCGTGCTCTACAGCGGACTCCCCTTCGACGTCTCGAAGCTCCAGGAGCGCTTCGCGGACTCGGATCTCCCCAACCTCTTCCGGCCCGCGCCGAACAGCTGGCACGAGGTCGACGAGATCCCGAAGCTCGGGACCGGCAAGGTCGACCTGCGCGGCCTGCGAGAGCTTGCGAAGGATCTGGCCGCGTCGAAGCGCACTATTCCGCGGTGATCGACGCGGTCGACGAGAACGCGCCCGAGAAGGTGGCCTCGGCCTCGCCGCTCGAGCCCTGGACGTCGGCGTTGCCGCTGAAGAGGACCTGGTACTCACCCTTCAGCTCCAGGCCGACCATCAGGCCGAGGGCGACGTCGTAGGTCCCCGTGCCCTCCATCTCGAACGAGGCCTCGAGGACCGCCTCGACGCCCGGCGGGATCTCGCCCCCGATCTCGGGCGGCATGGCCGACGCGATGAGCGAAACGAGGTCGTCGATCGACATGAACCCGGAGACGTCGTAGTCGATCGTCGCGATCCCGTCCTCGAGCTCGCGGATGGTGCCGGTCGCCTCCAGTTCGGTGCCGCCGAACATCGACTCGGTCAGCGCCTCGATGAAGTCGAGCGCCTCGGGCTCCATCTCGGCCAGGTCGCCGAGCATCTCGCTGTCCATCATCTCACGGGCCTCGTCGAGCCACGGCTCGGCCAGGTCGAATTCGGCGCCGACGTCCAGGGCCTCGGTCGGCAGGAACGACTCGAAGTGGTTCCGGTGCGTGAGCCCGAGCATCTCGTCCTCGTCGGCGGGGGCGACGTCGCCCTCCGTGACGTCGTCGACCTCCGTCTCGCCCTCCTCGTCGACCGTGATCTCGAACGTGTGCCCGACGAGGCTCGTCTCGATCGGCTCGTCGATGGAGTCGCTCTCGCCCATCGCGTCGAAGAATCCGTTGAAGGAGCCCGTCTGGTCCTCGACGGTCAAGAGCACCTGCGCGATCTCGCCGTCGCGGACCGCGACGATCTCCTCGCCGTACTCCATCGACATGTCGACTTCCATCTCGACGTCGACGCCGCCGCCGACGACCTCGGCACCGTCGAGCACCACCGACAGGTCATCGAGGACCCCGTCCATCGAGAACGACTGCTCGATCGTGAGGCTCTGACCCTCCGCGAAGCGCGGCGAGAAGTCGATCTCCTCGGTCGGACGGACGAGTCCGAGGGAGACCGCGGCGAGGAGGAAGGTCGGGATCGAGACGGAGAGTGAGGAGTGGATCATGGCGGCGCTCCTGGGGCGCATAGGGCGATGAACCGTACGCGCGAGGCCGCGGGCCTTCGCCTCGATCCCGCCAAAATCTGCGCCGCGGGCCCCCCTCGACGGTTCAGGCGATCCAGTCCTCGACCACGTGCCCGAAGACGTCGGTCAATCTCATGTCGCGGCCGTCGAAGCGCACCGTCAGACGCGTGTGATCGAGCCCGAGGAGGTGCAGGAGCGTCGCGTGGAGGTCGTGCATCTCGACCGGGCGATCGACGGCGAAGTAGCCGAAGTCGTCCGTCGCTCCGTAGGAGGTGCCGCCTCGCACGCCGCCTCCGGCGAGCCAGATGGAGAACCCGTGGGGGTTGTGGTCGCGTCCGCGCTGCGCCCCGTCGCCCTGGCCCTGGGCCATCGGCGTGCGGCCGAACTCGCCCGCGAACAGGACGACCGTCGACTCCAGGAGCCCGCGGGCCTCCAGATCGGCCAGCAGCGCCGCGACCGGCTGGTCGACGGCGCGCGCGTTGTCGCCGTGCCCCTTCAGGAGATCGGAGTGCTGGTCCCAGCGGTCGTG
>JBCCSK010000393.1:0-5714 GCA_039200205.1 Planctomycetota bacterium | reverse complement strand
GCGTCGTCGGAATCGCCTTCGGCTTCGCTTTCCGCGACGTCGTCGAGAACTACCTGTCGGGGATCCTGCTCGCGATCCGCAGGCCGTTCTTCGCGAAGGACTTCATCGAGGTCGACGGGACGATGGGGACCGTCGACCTCGATGAAGTCCTTCGCGAAGAACGGCCTGCGGATCGCGAGCAGGATCCCCGACAGGTAGTTCTCGACGACGTCGCGGAAAGCGAAGCCGAAGGCGATTCCGACGACGCCCGCCGCACCGAGCACCGTGCCGAGCAGCGCCGTCGCCTCGAGGAACCGAAGCGCCGCGAAGATGCTCGCAATCACCGCGAATGCGAGCACCGACTGCCGCAGCAGGTTCTGCACCAGGACGCGTTCCGTGATCAGAGCGTAGATCGGCGTCGCGGCCGCGAGCAGGCGACCCGGGGCGTAGCCGCAGCCGACGATCAGCAGCGCGATCGCCACGAGCGGAAGAGCGGCGAGCCCGGACACGAAGCGCTCGGACGCGGACCGCCACGAGTTCTTGACGCGCGACAGGAGCCGCACGTCGACCTCGATCTCGTCGACGACGAGCAGCACGCCGTCGATGTCGCCAGCGAGCTCGACCGCAGCGTCGGCCGCCGTCCGAGAGGTCGCCATCCCGTCGAGAACGACGATCCCGGCGCGCGTGGAAGCGACCTCGATCCCATCGAAGAGGTCGGTCGCATCGAGGATCGACCGCAGTCGTGCCTCCAGCGCCGCGCTCTCGGAGACGATCTCGCGCTCCTCGGCCTCGCCCGCCTCCTCCGCGATCTCCTGGTCCTCGACGGACAGCGGCGGTGGGTCGTCGGCCTCCTCCTGGGGAGGAGGCGGTGCGCCCTCGTCCTGGGGCGCGAGCGAGGCTTCTGCCCCAGCGATCAGCAGCGCGAACGCGACGAGGCAGGTGAGGATCGAGGTGTGCAGCGGTCGAAGCATCGGGTCGGCGGTAGTTGCCGACCCGCGATCGTACCGCGCGAGCGTCCTCAGCCGGAGACGTCGCAGTGCGTGCCCGACTCGACGGCGCCCGCCGAGCGGCGCGCGAGATCGCGGCGAGACGTGCGCGCCGTCTCGATGTGCGCCATCAGAGCGCTGCGATCACGCACCACGGCAGCGGTCAGCACCGCGTTGAGCCGCAGGACGTCCTCGGCGGCGTCGTCGAACCGCTCGAGGTCCTCGGGGGCGACCGCGGCTCGGAGCTCGCGCGGGTCCCGCGCCGCACGCATCGCGTCGACGATCCTCCCGATCGCCGCAGGCACGTCGGCGTCCGCGCGCGCGGCTCCGTCGAGCAGCGCGAGGCCCTCCTCCAGGAGTCGCTTGGCGTCGGCGAGCTCCTCGAACGGCCGCACCGTTTCACTGCGGGCCGTCATGACGCAGAAGTCGCATCGACCTCGACCTGTTCCCACGCTTCGAGGAGCGTGCCGAGCACCCGCTCGACGGCGGCAAGAGGAGCCGCGTCGCGCTCCAGCATCGCGGTCTGGAGCTCTCGCTCGCAGAACGCGTAGAGATCGCGAAGCGGCTCGACCACGGGACCGTCGTCGGCCTCCGGATCGAGCGCCAGCCGCAGCTCGACGACGATCGCGTCGGCGCCCGAGCAGAGCTCGATGAAGCGCGAGGCCGGGTCGGACGGGTCCTCTCGCGCGGCCTGCGCAAGGAACCGCAGCGCGCCCTGGTAGAGCATGCGGACGATCTTGATCGGAGGCGCGTTCTCGATCGACGAGGTGAGGTAGGCCTCCGCTGCGCTGGCGTGCGGGTTCATCGGAATCTGGGGTTGCGTGCGACCCGCTGCGCGGGCGTGTCGGCCATTGGCGTGCCGCCGGTCAGCCGAGGATGCTGTTGAGCGCTGCGCCCTGGGCGTTCAGGCCGCCTAGCAGCTCTTCGAGCCGGGCGAAGCGCAGGACGAGCGTCTCCTCGTAGCGCTCGAGCCGCGTCTCACGGCGCTCGATCTGCTCGTCGAACCGTCCGATCGAGTCGCGGATCGCGTCCTGGCGCAGGTCGAAGACGCCCTGGATCTCGATCTCGCTGTCGCCGGAGTCGAGCGAGCCGAACATCCGGTCGATCTCGCGGACGAGTCGATCCATCAGGCCGGAGTCCTCGGTCGTGTCGACGATCGAGCCCGGCGTGTTCGGCTCGGCTCCGCCGTTGTCGAACCCGTCGACGTCGGCGAACAGGTCCATGAGGGCGTCGAGGTTCTCGGTGAACTTCGCGTCGAACGCGCGCTCGTCGATCGAGAGGCGCCCGTCGCGGTCCTGCTCGATCCCGACGAGCGCCAGGGTGCTGTAGCCCTCGGTGTCCGCCGCGACATCATCGAGGTCGACGTCGAAGAGGGCGCGCGAGAGACTGCGCCGAACGTTGGAGAGCAGCGAGTCGCCGAAGAGCAGCCCGCCGGTCGTGCCCGCGCCGTCCTCGCCCTCCGAGGGAGTGAACGTGCCCTGCGTACCGATGAAGTCGACGACCTCGTTGTACGCGGTGATGAACTCGTCGATCTTCGTGCGAACGGCCTCGCGATCGGGCTCGATCGAGACCGTCACGGACTCGCCCGCCGTCGTCGAGCGGAGGTCGATCGCGACGCCTTCGACCACGTCCTCGAGCTGGTTCGTCGCGCGCCGCACGACGAGCCCGTCGACGATCGCGATCGCGTCGTTGCCGACGGTGACGTTGTTGCGGCTCACCGCGACGCCGTCGTCGTCGGGCGCGGTCCACTCGACGTCGAGCGAACCGGCGCCGCCGCCGACCGTGGAGGAGAGGTCGCGGATGCGGCCCTCCTCGCCCGAGGCCTTCGACGAGACCACCAGTCGGTACGACGGGCTCGTCTCCGTTCCGGTGTTCACCACGGACGCCTCGACGTGCTCTCCCGCCTCCGCGTCGATCTGGGCAGCGATCGCATCGAGGCTCGACGCGGCCGGATCGACCTCGATCGAGTAGCTCGATTCGCCGACGGCGAACGAGATCGTCTGACCCGCCCCCCCCGCGAGGTTCACGTCGCGCGCTGCCACCGGATCGAACGCCCAGCGATCGGTCGCGGCGAGGCGCAGGACATCGAGCGTGTGCGAACCGGCCACGGCGTTGGCGCTGGTCGTCACGGACGCGACCGACTCGTCGCTGATCGTCGATGAGTAGGCGAAGAACTCGTCGGGCGTCGCCAGCGCCTCGGCCTTGTCGCGGAGTCCCTTGACGAGGTCGCCGAGCTGGCCGACGAGATCCAGGCGCTGCTGCTCCGTGCTGCGACGAGACTCCAGCGCGGTGATCGGAAGGCGCTCCAGCGCGACGAGCTGGCGCACGATGGCCCCCGTGTCGAGACCGCTTCCCAGGCCCGTGAAGCTGATTCCGGAGCTGCTAACCATGCCAAAGGCGTTGTCGGACGATCGCGGGCCGAGGTGAGCGCCATGCCCGCCAAACGGGCGAAACGACCCGAACGGAGACGCCGACGGGCCGCCCCCCGCCTCTCGATTCGAGGCGGGCGGGCGGCCCGTGGCTCCAGTTTCGCGGCCGGGATCAGCCGAGCAGCGAGAGGGCGAGCTGCGGCTGGGCGTTCGCCTGGGCGAGCACCGACGTCGCCGCCTGCTGCAGGATCGAGTTGCGCGTCAGGTCCGCCGTCTCGAAGGCGACGTCGACGTCGCGGATCCGGCTCTCGGCCGCGCTCGTGTTCTCGCGCGCGTTGGCGAGCGAGCGGAGCGTGCTCTCGAGGCGGTTCTGCTGGGCGCCGAGGGCGCCGCGCGCGGTGCTGATCGAGTCGATCGCGCCGTCGAGGGTCGTCAGCATGGTCGCGGCCGACGCGAGCGTCGAGATCGCACCGTCGACGCCGAGCGTTGCCGCGCTGGTCTCCGTCGTGGTGACCGCGATCACGTCGTCGGCGCCGCCGTCGATGCCGACCTGGATCGAGAGGCTCGAGTTCGTGCCGTCGAGGAGGTCGACGCCGTTGAAGCTCGTGGTGCTCGCGATCCGGTCGATCTCGTCGACGAGCTGCTGGAACTCGACGTCGACGGTCGCCCGGTCGGAGTCGTTCAGCGTGCCGTTCGCGGCCTGCATCGACAGCTCGCGCATGCGGCCGAGGATGTCGCTGACCTCGCTGAGGGCGCCCTCGACGGTCTGGACGAGCGAGATGCCGTCCTGCGCGTTGCGGGAGGCGACGGCGAAAGAGCGGATGTCCGCACGCATGCGCTCGGAAATCCCGAGGCCGGCCGCGTCGTCGGCCGCCGTCGCGATCCGGAGGCCGGACGCGAGGCGGGCGAAGTTGCCACCGAGGTTGTTGGAAGCGTTGAAGAGATTCCGCTGCGCGTTGAGTGACGCAACGTTCGTGTTGACGCGAAGTCCCATTCGAAGTGTCTCGTGAGTCGGATACGGAGTCGTGGAGCGAACGATCGGTGTCCGACGGCTCGTCGTTCACGGCGGCGGCCCTCGCGCCTTCGACTCCGCCGTTCGCGAACGGAGCTTCGGGGATGCTCGAGGACCGCGCCCGAGATCGCCGGACGGGGTCGCCCCCGGCCCGCGAGCCCGGGATCGCTGCGCGATCGCGGGACGACATCCACCGGCGAAAAGCCGCCGGAGGAGCGGGCAAGGGGTGATTCGGGTTGTTCGAAGAGCGGTGCCGAGGGAAAGGGGGACCGTCCCGGGGGACGGCCCCCCACTCAGCGAATCGGGCCCGAAGGCCGCGTCTGCTCGCGGTGGATCGCGCGGATCAGCCCTGCAGGAGGGTGAGCGCGATCTGGGGCTGGACGTTCGCCTGGCTGAGGATCGCGGTCGCCGCCTGCTGCATGATCGTGTTGCGCGTCAGGTCGGCCGTCTCCTCGGCGACGTCGACGTCGCGGATGCGGCTCTCCGACGCGGAGAGGTTCTCGCGCTGAACCTGGATGCTGCGCAGCGCGCTCTCCATCCGGTTCTGCTGGGCGCCGAGGACGCCGCGGGAGTCGTTGACCGAGTCGATCGCCGAGTCGATGCTCGTCAGGGCGACCTGGGCGTTCGAGATCGAAAGGACGTCCGTGGTCGTCAGCCCGAGCTGGGTCGTGTCGGTGGCCTCGAGCGACACGTCGATGACGTCGTTCGTCGGGCTGTCCATGATGCCGACCTGGATCGGGATCCCGCCGGCCGCGGAGCCGTCGAGGAGGTTGATCCCGTTGAAGACGGTCGTGCCGGAGATGCGGTCGACCTCTTCCTTGAGCTGGCTGAACTCGGCGTCGAGCGTCTCACGGTCGCTCGAGCTGAGCGTGCCGTTCGCGCTCTGCATCGCGAGCTCACGCATCCGGTTGAGGATGCCGCTGACCTCGTTGAGGGCGCCCTCGGCGGTCTGCGCGAGCGAGATGCCGTCGAGCGCGTTGCGCCCGGCGACGCCGTAGGAGCGGATCTGCGAGCGCATGCGCTCGGAGATAGCGAGGCCGGCGGCATCGTCGGCGGCGACCGCGATGCGGAGGCCGGAGGCGAGGCGCGCGTAGTTGCCCTGGAGACGGCTGGTGGCGACGTTGAGATTGCGCTGAGCGGTCAGCGAGGCGATGTTCGTGTTGACGCGAAGTCCCATGATGCGCGGATGCGTTGGCGGGGGTCCTGATTTGCTGAGTGCGACCGGGGGGCATGGGCGCACTGGCGTTGTCGGAGCCCCCGAGCCGGGATGAAGCGCTGGGGGTTGTTTTAGTGATGCGGCCCCCGGTGGCGGCCACATCGGCACCTCGGCCGGAAAGAATTCCGTACGACCCGCAACCGGGCCACCCG
>JBCCSK010000392.1:0-5743 GCA_039200205.1 Planctomycetota bacterium | reverse complement strand
CGCGCACCGCGGAGACCGCGAGGCCGCTCGCGTCGGAGCCGGCGAACTTCTCGGAAAGGCAGAAGGCGACGAACTTCTCGCCCTCGGCGATCAGCGGGAGCCACTTCGCCTTCTGCTCCTCGGTCCCGCCGAGGACGATCGGGAACGACCCGAGCGCGTTGACGGCGAAGGCGACGCCGAAGCCCGAGTCGGCCTTGGCGAGCTCCTCGGCGATCAGCGAGAGGGCGAGCACGCCGGCGTCGTACCCTCCGTACTCCTTCGGGATCCAGGTGCGCAGGAGGCCCTCCTTCGCGAGAGCCTTCGCCGCCTCCATGTTGTACTCGTGCTTGCGGTCGTGCTCGGCCGCGCCGGGGCGCACGATCTCGTCGGCGATCTTGCGGGCGATGGCCTGAAGCTCGAGGGCCTCTTCGCTGAAGACGATGTTCTGCTGCATGGCGGGCGGAGTGGCTGCCGCGGGGCGGCGCGTGCGGGTGCGAAACAGTGTAAACCCGGCCCCCCCGCGTCCCTATGCCCAATCAGGCGCGGGCGACCACGATCTGGCGCTCGGAACGGGACGCGTCGAAGGGCTCCCCGGCGAAGCTGCCCGCCCGGCGCACGGGCGCGAGGCCGACGCGGCCGAGGCGCTCGTCGATCTCCTCGGGCTCGTACATCCGCACGTCTTCCCTCCAGGAGCGGACCTCGCCGGTCGGGAGAGTCAGCCGAACCGACTTCACGACCCGCTTCCCGCCGTCCTCGAGAGAGCGCTCGGCCTCGACGACGGCTTCCCCCAGCTCGTCCCGGGAGCGCGGCCGGAGACCGCGGCGAACCGCCTCGGGGTTCATGAGGTCCATGACGAGCACCCCGCCCGGCCGCAGGACACGCGCCATCTCGGCGAGGGCCTCGCCGTCTCCGTCCTCGCCGAGGTAGCCGAAGGAGGTGAAGAGGTTCACGACCGCGCCGAAGGCGCCCCCGACGAAGGGCAGTGCGCGCATGTCGGCCTGGGCGACGCGCCCGCCGAGCGCCTGCCCGGTCCCCTCCCCCAGTGCGCCCGCCTGGACGAGGAGGTCGTGCGAGAGGTCGATTCCGAACACGTCGAATCCGGCCTCGGCGAGCGCCAGGCTGTGGCGGCCGAAGCCGCAGCAGTCGTCGAGGAGGGGTCCGGCGTCGCGCGGCAGGACGTCGGCGGCGAGCCACCGCACCTCCTCGCGCGCGGCCTCGAGATTGCGGTGGGCGTAGACGTCGCGGTATTCGCTGCGGAAGGCCTCGACGTACCAGGGTGTGCTGGGCATGGGATGGGCGCGCTGCGCGACGCCACGCTACCCTTCCGCGCAGGCCGCGGGGCCCCCGCGCATGTCCCTTCCCTCCTCAGACTCCCATCGCGACCGCGAGACGCGCGAGGAGCGCGAGGCCCGTCAGCTCGCGCCGTTCGCGATGCGCAGCGTCGACTCGGCGGGGCGCAGGTTTCCCGAGCCGCGCGACCCCCACCGCACGATCTTCGAGCGCGACCGGGATCGAATCACGCACGCAACGGCGTTCCGACGCCTCCAGTACAAGACGCAGGTCTTCCTGAACGACGAGGGAGACCACCACCGCACGCGCCTCAGTCACAGCCTGGAGGTGTGCCAGGTCGCGCGCAGCGTCGCGGGCGTGCTGCGGCTGAACGAGCCGCTTTGCGAAGCGCTCAGCCTGGCGCACGACATCGGGCACCCGCCGTTCGGACACCGCGGCGAGTGGGCCCTCAACGAGCGGATGAAGCCGTTCGGGGGCTTCCGTCACAACGCACAGGTGCTCCGCGTGGTCGACGAGCTCGAGCGTCGCAACCCCGACTACCCCGGGCTCAACCTGACGCGCGAGCTCCGCGAGTCGCTCCTGAAGCACGAGAAGGACGAGGACTGGCCCGAGGAGTTCGGGCGGAAGCCGAACCACCCGCTGCTCGAAGGCCAGGTCGTCGACCTCGCCGATTCGACCGCCTACAACAAGCACGACGTCGAGGACGGCCTGCGCGCCGGGATGTTCTCGGAGGAGCGCCTGGCGGACGAGGTCGAGCTGTGGCGGATGGCCCGCGATCGCGTCGGTGAGCGCCATCCTGGCTTCCTGGAGGACGAGCCCGGGGACGTTCAGCTGCGCGTCGGACGGATCGCGAACGAGCTGATGGGTATGTGCATCGTCGACCTGTGCCGCGCGACGAACGAGAACCTCGCCGACGCCGGCGTCGCGTCCGTCGCCGACGTCCGCGGGCACGAGACGATGCTCTGCGGTCACTCGCCCGCGATGCGTCCGCGCGTCGCCGAGCTCCAGCGGTTCCTCTACCGCGCCTTCTACCGCCACCCCTACCTGCAGGCCTTCCGGCACTGGGCCCGCAACGTGATCGGCGGGCTCTTCGACGCGTACCGCGACCAGCCCGTCGAGATGTCCTCCTGGTACGAGCGCTGGGCGGACGAGGTCGGCCTCGAGCGGGCCGTCTGCGACTTCGTCGCGGGAATGACCGATCGATTCGCCGTGCAGGAGTACGAGCGACTCGTCGCGCCGGTGCCGTCGCTAGAGCGTCCTTGACGCTCCACGGAGCGTCGACCTCCCCACTCGTCGAGCCTCGGGAGCCGCCGCCTCGACCGGCCGCGGGTGGGGGGCATCGATCGAACGGCGAGGCTGCAGGGGGCCGCGCCGAGGACGCCGAGCGCGCCTCCGGGGCGGGGCGGTCAAGGCGAGGTCGGTTCCGCGTCGATGAGACCGCCGGGGCTGCCCTCCGCGCAATGAACGAGCTGATCTACGGGATCGACGCCTGGTACCCGGTCCTGCGCGGCGGCGCGGCGCCCGCGGAGCTCGTCGACCTTGGACGTCCCGGCGCCCTCGACGAGGCTGTCGCAGCCTGGGACGGTCTCGGGCACGGCGAGCGCCTCGCGGTCCGCGCAGGCGGGACCCCCGCCCCCCACCCCGCCCTCCCCCCCCCCCCCCCGCGACTCCCGGGCGAGGGCTTCGGCGAGCGGTTCGTCGAGCTGCCGGGTCCCCGCGGGCGCTCGATCCTCGTTCCGACGCGAGACGGAGCCTCGCTGCGCGGCGGCCTCACGCTGCTCCCGGGGACGAACGCGGGGTCGCGCACGCTCCGAACGATGATGCGCGCGACGAGCCCGTTCGGCATCGCCCTGCGAGGCAGCCGGCCCGCGCTCGCCGTCTGGACGAAGGGCGACCCTGAGACCGCAAACGACGACCTCCCGCTGCTGCCCGTCGCGGGCACGGTCGCGGTCGCGATCGACGCGACGGAGCGCAGTCAGAGCGCGCTCGTGCGAGCGCTCGACCGAAGGGGTGCCGCGCGCATCGCGATGAAGATCGGCCTGTCGGAGCGGACGGACGACGCCGTCGAGCGCGAGGCTCGGTCGCTGACGCTGCTGTCCGAACTCGTCCCTGGCACCGGCCCGGAGCTCATGGCCGACGGCCGACGCGCAGGTCGCGCGTGGCTCGCGCACGACGTCCTCGAGGGACGCTACGCGGGAGATGCCCTCTCTCCCGCGCACGCAAGGCTCCTCGCCGCCATCGCGGCGGAGACGCGCGACGAGCAGACGCTGTCAGAGAACAGGTTCTTCCAGGAGGCGCAGCGCCACCTCGCGGCGCTCGACCCCGCCGAGGACCCGGACTGGCACGCCGAGTACGACGCGCTCCTGGCCGCGCTCGAGGAGTCGATGGACGGATCTCCGCTGCCCGTCACGCTCGCGCACGGCGACTTCGCGCCGTGGAACCTCGTCCGCCGTCGTCGAGAGGTCCGCGCGTTCGACTGGGAGCATCTCGCCGAGGACGCCCCCGCCCTCTACGACCTCGTGCACTTCCGCATCCAGGCCGGAGCGGTGCTGAAGCAGCAGCGGGGCGAGCGGATCTTCGACGACCTGGAGCGCTACTTCGCCGGGCCCGCGAGCGCCGTCGTGCGGGCGGCGGGCGTCGAGCGCCGCGACGTCCTGCGACTCGTCGCCCTCTACGTGCTCCACGAGGGGACGACGTCCGAGGTCGCGGAGCGCCTCCGCCCGGCGGCCCGAACCCGGACGAGCTGGCTGCGCCACGCCCAGCGAGCGCTCTGCAGGCGCCTGACCGGACTCCTGACCGAGCGCTCGCTGCCCACCTGGACGCGCGTGGAGCGCCCCCGCCGCGCCGCGTAGTTCGCTCGGCTTGAATTGGAGCCGTTCCCCGCCCAGTTGCTCGGGCGATGAACTCTCTGAAGTCCCTCTCCGGCGATGTCGCCGAACTCGTCGAGTCCGTCTCGCCCGCGGTGCTGCACGTCCGGACGCTCACGGGAGGCCGCTCGCGGCTGAGCGGCGGCTCCGGCGTCCTCGTCGACCCGAGCGGCCTGTTCCTGACGAACAGCCACGTCGTCCGCGGAGCGACGGGCGTCGAGGCCGAGCTGAACGACGGCCGCACCCTCCTCGCCGACGTCGTCGGCGACGATCCCGCGACGGATCTCGCGCTCCTTCGGATCTCGAGCGACGACACGCTCCCGAGCGTCGCTCTCGGTGACTCGAACGGCGTGCGAGTCGGCGACGTCGTGCTTGCGATCGGATCGCCGTACGGGCTCGCGAGCACGGTCACGCTCGGGATCGTCAGCGCGCTCGGGCGAACGCTCAAGGGGGCGGGCGGTCGGACGATCGACGGCGTCCTGCAGACCGACGCGCTGCTCAACCCAGGCAACTCGGGCGGGCCGCTCGTCGACGCGGACGGGCGCCTCGTCGGGATCAACACCGCCGTGCACGCGCGCGGCCAGGGGCTCTGCTTCGCGGTTCCGTCGAACACGGCGCGCCACGTGGCCGACCAGCTCCAGAAGCACGGCCGCGTTCTCCGCGGGTGGCTCGGCCTCGGCGCGGAAGAGGTCGCGTTCCCCGTCCCGCTGGCCGGCAAGTACGACCTCGGCGCGGCCCGCGGCGTCGCGATCCGCTCGGTCGCCCAGGGCGCGCCGGCAGCCGCGGCCGGTCTCGCGCGCGGGGACATCGTCGTTCAGCTCGGCGAGGCGCGGATCGAGACCGTCGCCGACCTGCACCGCGCGCTCGACGAGCGAACGATCGATCGACCGATCGACATCGTCGTGATGCGGCGCGGCAAACCGCTGCGCTTCACGGTCGAGCCGGTCGAGGCCCCGCGGGTGCGCTGATCACTCGCGCCACGGCCGGCGCTCGACGTACGCGGCGCGGTGCGCTCGAAGCGCCGCCCCTCGCGCGCCCGCCGACGGAAGGGCGCGATCGACCTCGGCGAGCGCCTCGTCGAAGCGTCCGAGCTCGGCGAGCGCGGCCGCCCGGACGACGCGCGCGTCCGGCGCTCGGTCGACGACGTCGAGGACGCGCAGCGCCTCCTCGCCGCCCCGGAGCGCATCTTCGCTCGCGGTCGACAGCAGCCAGGCGAGCTGGAGCCGGAACGGGCGCGCGCCCTCCTCGGGGGCGACCTCCAGACGGCGGCGTAGCGCATCGATCGCCTCGCCGCGCATGTCGAACGCGAGCGCCAGTCCCACGGCGTTCGAGACGATGGGCAGCGCCTCGGGCCGCTCCATCGCACACGGGAGCAGGAACGCCCCCGCGACGCGATCGCGCCGCTGGAGCGGGCGCACGCCCTCTCGCCGGACGACTGGCAGGTCCGCGCGTGGCTCGGCATCGCCCTCGGTGAGAGCGGGGATCCACAGCGTGCGCTCCAGTTCCTCCTCCCGTGTGCGATGGAGCGGCCCGAGGCGCTGCCCATCGTCTCGAACGCCGTGGGACTGGCGCTCGCGTTCGACATGCGCGGCGAGGCGATCGATGCG
>JBCCSK010000391.1:0-5745 GCA_039200205.1 Planctomycetota bacterium | reverse complement strand
GGGGTGTATGTTTGCGCGTCGCTAACGCCCGCAACCCGGCGCGACCGCAACCCGGCTTGGTGCGTGGGCGGCGAAGCCGCGTACGCTCCAATCCGGGTTGCGTTCGCTCCGGCTAGAGCCCGCTCCCCTTGAACGCCTCGAACGCGCGGGCGAGCTCACCGAGGTTGAAGGTCGCGCCGAACATCTCGTCATCGCCGTCGACCGCGCTCCAGAAGGTGAACTCGGCGGGGTCGCTTCCGACCTCGCGCAGGATCGTGCGGTGCGTGAAGGAGACCGATTCGCCGGCCGCGACCGCCGCGAGCCCGGCGATCTGGCTCAGGAGCTCCACGAAGTCGGTGTGGACGACCGTCGCGGCCTCGCCGCGCGTCGCGCGCTCGACGGCGTGGACGATCGTCGGATGGCCCGCGGCCTCGTCGCTGAACGCGCGGATGCGCTGCTTCACGGCCATCGTGTCGCCCCCGATGAGGAGCAGGACGTGCTCTCCCGAGGTCGCGACCTTCACGTGCAGCGTCGACGCGCCCAGGAACGTGTTGAACGCCTCCCGCATCGCCGCGCGCCGATCGAAGCCGATCCGTCGCGTGTCGAAGCGGACCTTGTAGTCCTCGACGATGATCCCGTCGAGCTCGCTCTTGATCGGCAGTGCCATCTCGAAGCCCCAGGTCTCGAGATCGCATTTCGAGAGGAGCAGCGAGATCGACTCGCGCGCGCGCACCGGGTCCCGCGCGAGGAAGTAGATCGCGAGGTGTGCCTTCGCGGGCTCCAGGCTCATCGAGAACGCGGCGGCCGGCTCGAACGACGCGAGCATGCGTTCGATCTCCTTGCGGATCGTGGCGAGTGACTCCTCGTCGATCCGCGGCGTCACGACGACATCGTCGCCATCGTCGAGCGGAGGGGCCTCGTCGTCGCGGGCCCTGCGCACGATGTCGGTCGATCGGGCGTCCTCGTACCCCGCCTCGAACTCGTCGATCATCGTCTCGCGATCGAAGGCGAAGACCATCGAGAGCGCGTCGTCGATCTCGATGTGATGAGAGAGCTGCTCGACGATCCGCGTGTCGATCGTGCGGCCGAGATGCCCGCGGGCACGGCGCTCCTTGACGAAGTCGCAGTCGACGAGTCGCATCTCGAGGTCGACCTGGTCGTGGACGAGCTCGACGCCGAAGGCGATCTCGGTCGACACGTCCAGGAGATCGAGCAGCGCGTCGGGGTCGATCTTCTTCAGATCGCGGTCCGAGACGTAGGGGCGAGCCAGGCGGTACTGCTCGTTGACGTGGTTCGAGAGGTCGCGAACGTACGGCGCGACGATCGGTCGGATGGCGCTGACGGCGACACGACCGCGGACGACACCGCCCGGCACGTCGGAGGTCACGGCCGCCGATCCGGTCGTTTCGGGACCCGTCGGCATGCCCTCGTGCTGGAGGATCACGTAGTTGCCGTCCGCGCGCGTCGCGTCCATGCGGCGCGCCTTCATCGCGGACACCGAGTGAACGATCGGCTCGTTCCCGACCGCGGGCACGATCAGGACGAGGCCCGGAACGAACTCTCCGGGGACCGGTGCGAGCGCGATCGCGAACGGCGCAGAGCGATCGACGCGCGAGAGGTCGATCCCCGCGTTCGCGAGCGGCTGCATCGCGTCGATCGGCGTCCAAGAAGGCTGCTCCGAAAGCATGGCCACCGCGCTGAAGCGGCGCAGCGCCTCTTCCAACGAGTCGATCGAGCGGAACTCGAGATAGGCCACCGCGTCGTTCGGAACGAAGGCGCTCAGGTCGACCCCGGGACGCGCGCTCGGCGGGGGCGGCGCGTCCCAGCCGGCGGGTAGCAGCGTCTCGCTCGCTTCGAGCGAGCTCGTGACGACCTCGGCCCGGCCGCCCGTCGTGACGGGCGCCGATGCGCTCGTCACGTCTCCCGGACCCGCTGGCGGAGCGCTGCCGCCGCAGCTCGTCGCCGCGAGCGGGACCAGGACCGCCGCGACGGGCCACAGGCGGTCGACGCGCGAGCGGGCGAGCGCCGAGCGTCGGCGACCTGAGAGTTGGATCGAGGCGGGCATGGGGATACCTCGGAACGATCGGGTGCGCGCGCGGGTCGACTCAACGTGGACCGGTGACCCGAAGCCCCGTTCCAATGTTGAGACGCGGCGCCTCGATTCAGCGGCTCCCCGCATCCGCCGACGCCGCGGGACGGCGAGGTCCCCATCTGGCACACTGTTCGGCCTTCACGCCGCCATGAGCCTCCGAACGACACTCCGCGAACGCGCCAATCCGCTGCCGAACGGCCGCGTCACGTACGCCAGCGAGGGCGGCGTCGCCCTCGTCACGCTCACCAATCCGCCCGCCAACGGCTACTCCTACGAGATGATGCGCGACCTCGACGAGGCCGTGCTGCGCGCGCGATTCGACGAGTCCGTGCACGCGATCGTCATCGCGGGGGAGGGCGAGAAGTTCTTCTGCGCGGGGGCCGACATCGCGATGCTCCGCGAGGCGCAACCGACCTTCAAGTACGCGTTCTGCCTCCACGCGAACGAGACGATGCTACGCCTCGAGCACACGCCGAAGATCGTCATCGGCGCGCTCGGCGGCCACTGCGTCGGCGGAGGCCTGGAGATCGCGCTGAGCTGCGACCTGCGCTTCGCGCGCAAGGGGTCGGGCAAGTGCGGTCTGCCCGAGGTCGCGCTCGGCGTTCTCCCCGGCACGGGCGGCACCCAGCGCCTCGCGCGTGCGGTCGGGGCGTCGAAGGCGATCGAGCTGATGACGAGCGGACGGACGTTCGACTACGACGAGGCGGAGCGGCTCGGGCTCGTCAACGAGCAGATCGACAGCCCCGACGAGGACGCGTTCCTCGACGAGGTCCTCGGGCGCGCGGCCGCTCTCTGCCCCCCGCACAAGGCTGGACTCTCGGTCGGGCTGATCAAGCGCGCGGTCCAGAGCGGCGTCGACCTCCCCCTCGAGTCCGGGCTCGCGCTCGAGCGAGAGCTGCAGCAGCGGCTCTTCACGTCGAACGACGCGCGTGAGGGCATCGCGGCATTCGTCGAGAAGCGCGAGGCCCGCTTCGAGGGAGCCTGAGCGTTGCTGGCAGTCCAGATCGCGCGGCACGGTGGCCCCGAGGTCCTCGAGTGCACCGAGATCCCGCGCCCCGATCCCGGTCCGGGCGAAGTGCGCGTGCGCGTCGCCGCGGTCTCGCTCAACCACCTCGACGTCTGGGTCCGACGCGGGATGCCCGGAGTCGAGATCCCGCTGCCCCACGTCCCGGGCTGTGACGGAACGGGCGTCGTGGACGCGGTTGGCGCCGACGTCGGGGGCGTCGACGTCGGCGATCCGGTCATGCTCGAGCCCGGCTTCACGCTCGAGGACGGCCGCGAGGTCGAAGAGGGCAACGACCACCTCGCGCCCGACTACGGCATCCGCGGCGAGCACGCGCACGGCTTCGCCGCCGAGTTCGTCTGCCTTCCGGAGCGCTACGTGCGGCGACTGCCCGAGGGCGTCGATCTCGTCGACTGCGCGGCGATCCCGCTCGTGTTCCTCACGGCGTGGGGGATGCTCGTCACCCGAGCACACGTCCATCCCGATGAGTCCGTGCTCGTGATCGGCGCCGCCTCAGGCGTCGGTTCGGCCGCGATCCAGATCGCCAAGGCGGAGGGCTGCCACGTCGTCGCGACGGCCGGCAGCGATGCGAAACGCGCGCTCGGGACCGAGCTCGGCGCGGACGCCGTCGTCGACCACCGCCAGGACGACTGGCCGAAGCGCGCCAAGGAGTTCTCCGGGGGCCGCGGCTTCGACGTCGTGATCGAGCACGTCGGACCGGCCACGTGGGCGGGCTCGCTCCGCTCGCTGGCTCCCGGCGGGCGCCTCGTGACCTGCGGCGGCACCACGGGAGCGAACGTCTCGCTCTCCCTGCCGCACCTGTTCATGAAGAACCAGTCGATCCTCGGATCGACGATGGGGCCGCGGAGCGCCTTCTCCGAGATCCTCCCGGCCGTCGAACGCGGCGCGTTCCGCCCCGTCGTCGACCGCAGGCTCCCGATCGAGGAGGTGCGCGAGGCGCATCGCCTGCTCGAGGCGCGCGAAGTCATCGGGAAGGTCGTCCTGACCTTCTAGGACCCCGCCCACCAACCCCTCACTCGCCACGCATGTCCTCCCAAGATCTCGCCGCGTCGATCGAACGAGCTGCCGTTCTCGGCGCCGGCACGATGGGCCACGGCATCGCCCAGGTTCTCGCGATGAGCGGGATCGACACGCGCCTCTTCGACGTCGCCGACGCGGCGGTCGAGAAGGGCTGCGAGCGGGTCGCCGCCAACCTGGCCAAGGGGGTCGCCCGCGGCAAGGTGACCGAGGAGGCGCGGGACGCTGCCCTCGCGAGGCTCAGCGGCACGACCGACCTCGCCTCTGCGATCGAGGGTGTCCAGGTCGTCGTCGAGGCGGTGCCCGAGCGGATGGAGCTGAAGACGGCGATCTTCCGCGACCTCGGCTCGAGCCTCGGCAAGGACGTCGTCCTGGCGACCAACACGTCGTCACTCTCGATCTCTGAGATCGCGGCGGCGACGGAGCATCCCGAGCGCGTCGTCGGGATGCACTTCTTCAACCCCGTCCACATCATGAAGCTCGTCGAGGTCGTCCGGACGGACCGCACGTCGGACGACGCTGCGGAGACCGCGCTCGCGCTGGCGCGGCGGATGGGGAAGGACCCGATCGACGTGCGCGACGTCCCCGGCTTCGCGTCGAGCCGGCTCGGGATCGCGATCGGCCTGGAGGCGATGCGCATGGTCGAGGACGGCGTGGCGAGCGCCGAGGACATCGACAAGGCGATGAAGCTCGGCTACGGGTTCCCGATGGGGCCGCTGGAACTGACCGACCTCGTCGGGCTCGACGTGCGGCTCTCGATCGCCGAGTACCTCAGCGGCGAGCTCGGCGAGCGCTTCTCACCGCCGTCGATCCTGCGCGAGAAGGTCGCGGACGGCGACCTCGGCAAGAAGAGCGGCAAGGGCTTCTACGACTGGACGGACTCCTCGCGTGGCTGACGGCGGACGCTTCGACCGAGAGCTGGAGGGCATCCCCCAGGCCCAGAAGGGCCCGCCGCGCTGGATGTTCTTCGCCGGCTGCGGATGCCTCGTGCCCGGATTCATCCTGGTGATCGTGATGTGGTTCACGTACCAGATGATCCGCGAGCTCGTCGATCAGAAGACCGCCTGGGAGGCGCTCGCGGACGTCGTGGCCTTCGACGACGCCGCGCGCGGAACACCCTCGGGCGAAGAGGACGACCTGCGGACGCCGCAGGACGAGTCCTGGGATCCGCCCGAGTTCGAGCTCGTCTTCGGCGGCCCGATCCCGTTCAGCGGCGGCCTCGAGGCGTACTGGTTCGGTCGCGACATCCGGGGTCCGCTCGACCCCGAGGGCGAGTACGGCGAGAACGCCATGCTCGTCACGTTCCTCAAGACCAAGTCGGACCAGGCGGAGGCCGCGACCGAAGCGCCGCCGGGGACTCCGCTGCACGAGGACATGACGCTGGAGGTCCAGGGCCGCGCGCTGCGCGGGCGACGCATCCCGGAGATGGTCAGCGACGACCTCCTCATGCAGGCGAGCGGCCTCGACGAGGTCCGCGGAGCCGGCGCAGCGCTCTGGCTGCGCGAGGGTTTCACGGACCCGAACGAGGAGGGGGAGTCGTTCGACCTTCTCGTGTTCTTCCAGCGGCCGAACTCCAGCGATCCGATCCGCGACGAAGAGATGCGGTCGTTCCTCGAGCCGTTCGACGTCGCCG
>JBCCSK010000390.1:0-5756 GCA_039200205.1 Planctomycetota bacterium | reverse complement strand
CGGCGCCGGGGGAGATGGTGCGCGTTCCAAACCGGGTTGGGGCCGCTCGCCGCGCCGGTGAAGCGGACGCTCCGAACCGGGTTTGGGTCGCTCGCCGTCAGTCCACGTCCGGGTGGCGGACGACGACGGTCGTCTCGATGCCGCCCCGCACGTAGAACTCACCCTCGACGACCATTCGCTTCGGCGCGATCGCTGCGACGAGGTCGTCGAGGATCCGGTTCGTCACGTCCTCGTGGAACGCGCCCTCGTCGCGGTACGACCAGAGGTAGAGCTTGAGGCTCTTGAGCTCCACGCAGGTCTGGTCCGGCGTGTAGCGGATCCGGATCGTCGCGAAGTCGGGCTGGCCGGTCTTCGGACAGACGCAGGTGAATTCGGGGCAGTCGAAGCGGATCTCGTAGTCGCGGCCGACCCGGGGGTTCGGGAACGACTCGAGGGTCTTGGAGGGTTGGGTCGACATCGGGCCGCAGAGGCTACCGACCGCGCCGGCCGCGCGCTCGCTCGACCGTCACGCCCCCGAGGCGGCGGTCGAGGATCCACAGGACGTCGCGGTCGTGGAAGATCGCCGCGCCGTCGACGGTGAGGCGTCCGGTCTCGGCCCCGCGGGGGGCGAGCTGGATCGACTCACCGCTCTTCGGGTCGACGACCCAGAGGACCCATTCCTCCTTCGCCGCACCCAGCGGCTTCAGGCGCCCGGCGCCGGAGACGTCGAAGGTCCAGTCGTCCCCGACGACGCGCGGCGTGACCCCGTGCGGCATCGACGGCGGCGTGCGGAGGACGCGCACCGCGCTCGCTCGACGGAGATCGCCCGTGAACCAGAGCGAGCGCACCTCCCCCGCGAGCAGCCAGTCGAGCTCGACGCCGACGTCGAACGCGACCTCTCCCTCCGGCCCCTCACCCTCGACGCGGACGCCGCGCGAAGAGGCGTCGACGTCGAGCTCGGACGAGCCGGTCCAGCGGACGAGGGAATCCGTCGAGGCAGGTGCGCCGTCCGGGGCGAGGGGCGGCGGGATGGCGACGATGGCCGCGGCGTCGAACGGGTCGAAGCGGCGCCCAGCGGGGGCCACGCCCTCGCCGACCCAGCCGAACTCACCGTGGTCCCCCAGCGACGTCGCCGGACGCGGCGCGGGAAGCGAGACGACCGGTCGCACGACACCGCGCGCGACGCGATCGAGCGACTTGTCGATCGAGGCGACCGGCGCGTTCGCGTCGTCGGGCGGATCCGGCGGTAGAAGGACCGTCACGCCCTGCTCGCGCAGGTCGCGGAACCAGGGCTCGGTCGCGACCGCCCAGAACGACTCGCTCTCGATCCCGAGCACGGGGAACGGCTGCGAGTCTCGCGGGACGAAGGGCGCGGAGCCGAGGCTCGCGTCGTCCTCCGGCGAGAGCGCGCGCACGCCGGCGACCTCGCGCGGCGGATCGAGGGCGACGATCGCGCCGGACCACTCGTTCTCACGCGCGGCGTCGAGGATCGACTGGTGGAGCGCGCCGACCTGCGCGGCGGCCTCCTGGATCGTCGCCCCGCTGCCCGTCGTCAGCATCGCGTACAGGCCCCCGGCGAGGAACGGCAGCACGGTGCGCCTCGCGCCGGACAGGGCGCTGGCCGACGTCCCGAGCCCGACCGCCATGCACACGGCGAGCGACAGGGTGCCCGGGGCGTCCGCGAGGCTCGCCGGGATCGTCCGTTCGCGCGCACCCAGCGCGAGGAGGACGACGAGCGCGACCGCCCAGCCGCCGAGCAGGCGTCCCCAGAGACGCGGAGCGGCGCGCGCCGCGACGAATCCCGGATGGAGTGCCGCGAGGAGCGCGAGGACCGCGAGCGCGTAGCCAACGGTCCCGACGCCCGTCGTGTTGACGGGGAGCACGACCACGCCGGTCTTCTCGGCGGCGACGGCGAGCGAGTGAGCCAGCCCCGTGGGCTCGCCGAGGAGGAGCGCCTCGGGATCGAGGGGCGAGGTCGGAGCATCGGCGCCGGCGGACGGGCGCATTCCGAGGCGAACGAGGGCCTCCAGTCCCAGCGCCGCGCCGTAGCCGAGTGCGACCTGCACGGCGGTCCTCAGCCGAGTCGCGATCGGTCGATGCCGGTGCGCGGCGACGAACTCCAGCCCGAAGCCGAGCGGAACGAGGAGGAGTGCGGTCGGCGACGACGCGGCCGCGACGAGGGCGAGGACGAACGCGAGCGCGAGCTGCCACGCCCGCCGCTCCTGCCGGCCGCGGAGCAGGAACGCGACCGACCAGGCGCTCGCGGCCAGTGCCACGACGTCGCCCCGCGCCGGCAGGTGCGCGACGACGGGCACGAGCAGAGGGTGCACCATCAGGAACGCCCCGGACGCGGCGCCCGCGGCGCGGGCGTGGTCCTCCCCCGTCCAGGGCCGCATGGCGCGGATGACGGCGTAGCGCACCCCGAAGGCGGCGATGACGAGGATCAGGAGGCTCTCGAGCCGCAGTCGGCCCGCGTCGCCGGGCGTGTACACGCCGCCGCGCGCGTGCAGCGATCGCGAGAGTGCGAGCGACGCCGCGGCGAGCGGTCGGTGCTCGAGCGCGTCGACGCTCCAGGCCGCGTCGATCCCGCCGCCCTCGAACGCGCGGTCGATGTCGTCGAGGACCGCGGCGTCCGAGCCGAGGAACCCGGCGCCGAGCAGCGGCACGTGCGCGTACCACGCGAAGAGCACACACGCGACGAAGACGAGGGAGCGCTTGAGGGCAGGCGGCACGGCGGGAGAGGGTAACCTGGCCGGCTCCCGACCACTCCTGACTCCCCCGTCATGATCGAGACCTTCCAGCCCCTGCTCGACGCCGCGCAGGGCGTCGACCTCGGCGACCCCGAAGCCGCACGCGCGGAGCTCACGAATCGACTCGACCCCGACTCGGAGGAGGGCCGCGCGATCAGCCGCGCGCTCGTGGCGCTGCTCGAGGAAGGCAGCATCGCCGATCGCGGTGCACCTCCCCTGCGCTACGGACGGGCGGCCAAGGCGAGCGACGAATCGCTCGGCTTTTCGATCGACGTCGTCGACATGTCCGGCCCGGGCCCGCTCCACAGGCATCCGAACGGGGAGGTCAACTGGTGCATCGCGCTGGACGGCGACCCGCGCTTCGTCGGCAAGCCGGCCGGCTGGGTCGTCGAGCCGCCGGGAAGCGAGCACGTGCCCGAGGTGACGGAAGGTCGGATGCTGATCGTCTACCTCCTCCCGGACGGCGCGATCGAGTTCGTCCAGTAGCCGCTTTCTCCCTCAACCCTGCGGCCGACGCGTCCAGACGGTGCGCTCGCCAATCGGCGCATTCTTGCGGAACCCGAAGAGGTGCAGCACGCGGTTGAGCCACGCGGGCGACCCGCGGTCGACCACGATCTCACCCGCGCGGGAGTCGAGGGAGTGCACGGAGGGCAGGATGCGCAGCGCCGACTCCGCGAACGACCGACGCAGCACGCGCGACGCGAACAGCCACAGGCTCCCGACCGGGCGGCAGAGGAAGAAGCCCTCGGTGCCGAGCCCCTGGTAGAGCGGCATGAGCATGTAGCCGTCGAGCGGCGCCTGCACGATCTCGCCGCGCTGCAGCGCGAGCGTCTGTCCCTGCACGACGGTGCGGAAGTTGGTCCAGCCCGGCTCCATGACGAAGCCGTCCTCGGGCTCGATCACGTGCGCGTAGACGAGGTCGAGGACGCGGGGTGAGTCTCCGCGCCGCGACTCCAGCCGCGTGCGCGCGAGGGTGACGCGCTCGTCCTCCTCCGGCAGGACGCCGACGTGGTCGAGGGCGACCCACAGCGCGTCGTAGAGAACGTCGGCCGTCGCCGGGTCCTCGTGCTGTCCGCCTTCGACCACCGTCGCCGTGTCGCCTTGAGAGACGAGCCAGGTCATCAGCGGTCCCTCGATGCGCTGCTCGAGGCCGAGGACGACCGGCAGGCCGATCGCCCGCGCGAGTCGGCGGCTCGGGATCGAGTCCGCGACCACGCTGAACGCTCCGCCCCTGGCCGAGGTCGAGTGGAGATCGAGCAGAACGACCTCGCGCCCGCGGGCGCGAGCCGCGTCCCTCTCGGCCTCGATCAGACTGAACAGGGCCCGGAGCTCGACCTCGTCGGGCCGATCGTCGAACGGGTCGCGGTGCGCGAGCGCGAGGAGGTTCTCCTCGGTCCAGAGCCGGTTGAGGTCCTGGCCACGGTGGCGGTCGCCGGTGCGAAGCGCGCCGAGGTTGCCGGCGAGGGCGAGGAGCCGACCGCCGGTGGGAGTCGACCCCAGCGCCTCGAAGAGTCGTTCGACGGCGGCGACGCCAGCGGGCTCGTTGCCGTGCAGGCCCGCCGTGATCAGGACGAGCGGCCCGGGCCGACCTTCGTCCCGCACCGCGATCTCGCGGCGCAGGCTGCCGAGATCGATCGCCCGGTCCCCGGGCGTCCCTCGGACGTGTGGCTCGTGCTTCGATCCAGGCATTCGGGCCAAGGAGTCTAGTGCTCCCCGGCACGAACGGAATCGGTTTCGCGTCAGAGCACGGGCAGCGATCGCTGCAGCTTGCGCTGCCCACACCCTGATGACATCTCTGGCGCGTCTTCTGACGAAGACGCGCGTCGAGGCTGGGCATTGCTGCCCATCCTCTTAGCGCGCCTTGAGCGTCTCTTCGAGGAGCTTGGCCGAGGCGTCGATGAAGTCGTGCTCGGTGACGAGGCCCACCAGACGCTCCCCGTCGACGACGGGCAGGCAGCCGATGCGGCTCGTCCGCATCACCTCGATCGCCGCGACGGTCGTGTCTCCGGGTGCGATCGTGACCGGGTCGGTCAGCATCAGGTCGCGCACGGCCGGGGGGTTGCCCGGGCTGCGCTTTCCGTGCTCGTTGACGAGGTAGCGCAGGAGCATGCGCTGGGAGAGCAGCCCGACGAGCCGCCCCTGATCGTCCTCGACCGGGACGTAGCGGATGTGCTCCCAGTCCATGAGGCTCGCGGCGAGATCGATCACGTCCTCGGGGTGCAGCGTGAAGAGATCGCGACTCATGATCTGCGCCACGGTGCGGAAGCTGTGGCGCCAGTCGGTGATCTCGTCGAGGTCCGCGAGCGCCCAGGTGTGTCCCGGGAGCCCGGCCGTCTGACGCGCGTACATCGCGGACGTGAGCGCGCGGTTGCGCTCGTCGAGCGTTCCGCGCGTTCCCATCCGCGCGAGCGAGTCGAGGGCCCACTGCGCGCCGGTCCGCCCGCTGGAGACGCGCTGCTCGATCAGCTCCAGGTAGCGGTTCGCGTCCTCCTCGAGGATCCCCTTGTGCGCGAGGCCTTCGCGCGCCCGCGGGAGGAGATCGGAGAGGATCAGGTCGCGCGCGCTCACGCGCCGTCCGGCGAGCCAGCGCATCTCGGCCGCGAGCCCGTAGCGAGCCGCCGCCATGAAGTTCCCCTTCGCGTCGTCGAAGTCCATGACGCGGCGGACGTCGTCGAGCTCCTCGCCGAACGCGATCATCAGCCCGAAGTAGAACGCGGCGTTCGCGACCTCGTCCTCCAGCGTCGGGCCCGCGGGCAGGACGCGATTCTCGATCCGCAGGTGCGGCTTGCCGTTCGAGATGCCGTAGCACGGACGGTTCCAGCGGTACACCGTGCCGTTGTGCAGGCGCAGCGCGGTGAGCGACGGGATGTCGCCGCGGTCGAGGGCCTCCAGCGAGCTCCCCGGCAGCTTCGCGCCCAACAGGAGCCGGAAGCGCGCGACGTCCTCGCGGAAGATCTCCAGCACGCTCGAGTTCACCCAGCTCTCCCCGAACGTGACCCGCTGGCGCGTGTTGCGGGCCATCTGCGT
>JBCCSK010000389.1:0-5808 GCA_039200205.1 Planctomycetota bacterium | reverse complement strand
GCCGGCGCCGCCGTGGTCGCGTGTGTCCTCGCGGCCGCGCAGGCGACGCGACTCCGCGCGCGTCCCGACACGCTGACCGAGGCGGCGACCTGGATCGATGCGAACGTCGCTCGCGACGCCCCGATCCACCTGACGAACCTGCGCTCGCTCCCGCTCTTCATGCGGCCCGGCGACGTGACTCCCGAGATGGTCTGGGCGAACGGCCCGTGGGAGATCTACCAGTGGGCCCTCGGCCACCCGAAGTTCCGGCGCGTCCGCGGCGAGCGCACCCACCCGAACCGGCCAACGATCGAGGGCCCCACGCGGCTCGGCCGCGACCTCGTCTACGCGACACCTGCCGACCAGTACCGGATGCTCCTCGCCGAGAACCGGATCGAGAAAGCGCGCGCGATCCTCGCGGAGGCCGACACTCCCTTCAGCGTGGTCGCGACGTCGCCGGCCGCGACCGCCGGCCCGGTGCCGACGCTCGAGATCGCCGCGGGCTGGCACGGGCTCCTCGTGCGCGACGGGTGGGAGCTCGTCCACATCGTCGAGAACGGACTGCCCTCGGGGGAACCGGCGATCGAGTACCGCCTGCATTTCGTCAACGTCTTCCGTGCGCGCGCGCTCGGACCCGACGTCGAGATCTACGCGGCCCCCGGTGGTTAGCCCGATCTCGTCACCAGACCGGGTGAGGTCACTCGAACCAGCGGGCGAACGCGCGATCGAGCGCCTCGGGGAGCAGCAGGGTGTGCCCCTGGTCCTCGAGCTCGACGTACGTCACCTCCGCGCCTTCGGACGCTTCGATCGCGGCGCGAATTCGCGCCGCTGAGACGCTCGGATCCCGCTCACCCTGGACCACGAGGATCGGCGGCGCTTCCTCATCGACCGGCGCGAACCCGGCAACGCAGCACGCGCCGGCGATCCGCTCGGGTCGGTCGCGGCAGAGCTGCGCCGTCGCGATGGCGCCGAGCGAGTGGCCGAGGACGAAGATCCGGCTCGAGTCGATCGGGTAGTCCTCCGCGATGCCCGCGAGCAGCGCGTCGAATGCCTTCGGCTGCGCGAGCAGGTCAGGGGTGAACGGCGCCACGACGAGGCATCCGTGGCGATCGGCGAGTTCGCGAACATGCCCGAACCCCGCGAATCCGAAGAAGTAGGACTCGTCGGTGCCTGCCCCATGAAGGCACAGCACGAGCGGGATCGAATCGGCGGGCGCGTCCGATGGCAGGTACACGTTCGCCGCCAGGTCGCGGCGAACCTGAACGAACGTGCGCCAGGTCTCGCCGCGGCGGAGCCGGTAGGGATCGTCGCCGTTCTCGAGCGCCGAGAGCTCGTCGTCGACGTCCGTCACGTGCGCCTTGACGCCGCGGAGGAACTCCGCTGAACGCTCCATCGACGACGCGTTCGCGATGAGAGACGCCCTCGAGAAGAACGCCCGCCCGGCTCCGTCGTCTCGATCGAGTCCGGCAACTCGCGCCTGCAACGAAGCGGCCGGGCCCATGTCGACGACGTAGGCTCCACCAACGGACTCGGCACCGACCTCCGGGACAAGTGTCACTCCACGCTCGGCGGACACCGGAACCTCGAAGCGCGTCGGGACAACGCGACCGCCTGCGTCGAGACGGATCTCGCCGAGAACGGGGAGGTCCCAGTCGAAGACCAAACACGAATCGAGGTCGTGCCACCGGCCGGCGACGACCAGCGACTGACCTGCGAGGTCCGGTCGCGCCCACAGCGAGCGCACCCGCACGTCGAGAGATTCGACGTCACCGAGCGAAACCCGCCCCGTCTCGCACCACCGACCGTCGATCAGGACGTCCGCTCGCAGCCCGGAGTCGCTCTCGATGCTCCGATCGATCAGCGGGTCCAGGCTCTCCTCCAGGGCGGCGAGATCGCGCGTCGCTTCGGAGAGCCGCCCTTCGAGGAAGAGACCCGAGATTCGGTCGAACTCGTCATTCGTGCGGGCGAGCGCCGACCGCTCGTCGATCGCCTCGAGCAGGTTGCCCTCCCAGAGGTGCCACTCGATCTCCCAGAGGATCGCGTCGATGTCCTCCCGGGTCACGATGAGCCGGCCGCGCTCGGTGCCCTGCGCGAGCACCGGGGCACAGAGTGCCAGTGCGACTGTGAGACGCTTCGTGGATCCTGTCATTGGCCGAACCAATCCGCGAACGCTCGATCGAGCGCGTACGGAATGAGCAGCGTGTGCCCGAGGTCCTCGAGCTCGTAGTACGTCACTTCGCTTGAGTCACACGAGGCGACGTTGGCTCGCACGCGCGCAGCCGGCATGAGCACGTCCCGCTCGCCCTGGATGACCATCACGGGCGGCGAGTCCTCCCCTACGCACGAGAACCCCGAGACGCAGCAAGCGCCCGCGATCCGCTCGGGGCGAGCCGTGCAGAGCTGCGCCGTGACGACAGCGCCGAGGGAGTGTCCGAAGACGAAGACCCGGTCCGGGTCGATCGGATAGTCCTCGGCGATGCCCGCGAGCAGCGCGTCGAACGCCTCCGGCTGCGCCGCCAGGCTCGGCGTGAACGGCGTCACGAGAAGGCACCCGTGGCGCTCGGCCAGCTGAAGGGCGCGTCCGTGCCCTCCGAAGGTGAAGTAGAAGCCCTCGTCGACGCCGGCATCGTGCAGGCAAACGACGAGCGGGATCGACGCTTCGGGCGCAGACGGCGGGAGGTGGACCATCGCGGCGAGGTCCTTCTCGCCGTGGGCGAACGTCCTCCAGAGCTGGCCGGGGTAGCTCCGGTACGGATCGTCGCCCTTCTCCAGGGCGGCGAGCTCCTCGGCGAGGTCGCCCGCGAAGGAGGGCGTCCGGTGGAGGAACTCCGCCGAGCGCTCCATCGAGGGTGCACGCACGTTCAGGCTCGCCCTCGATCGAAACGCGCGTGCCGCGCCGTCGTCGCGATCGAGCGCGGCAATGCGCGCGTCGAACTCCTCGTCGAGGTCGACTGCGCGGACGTACGCCGCGGACGCGTACTCATCTCGCAGGGCAAGGTTGAGGGAGGCGTGCTCCTCGGCGGACACAGGCACCTCGAAGGTCGCCGGCATCGCGCGGCCGCGTTCGTCGAAGCGGACCTGGCCGAGGTACGGGTGCATCTGTTCGACGAACGACGCGCTGTCGCTCGCATCGATCCAGCGACCGGTCACGACGAGCGACTGACCCGCGAGCTCCGGTCGCATCCACATCGAGCGCACGCGGACTTCGAGACGATCGAGGTCGTAGAGGGGAGCCTCCCCGCTGCGAACCCAGCGACCGTCGATGCGAACGTCGGCCCGGAACCCCGAGTCGCTCCGGGGCTGCATGCCGCCGTTCGGATCGAGCTCCCGCTCCATCTCGGCGAGCTCCCGCGCCGCGGTGGGCAGGAACCCTGCGAGTAAACGACTCCAGATCTGGTCGTACTCGTCGCTCGTGCGCGCGAGCGCCGATCGTTCGTCGATCGCCTCGAGCAGGGAGCCCTGTTCGAGCTGGTGCTCGACGAGCGCGAACCTCTCGTAGACGTCCTGACGCGTCACGACGAGCTGACCCTTCTCCTCGTCCTGCGCGAGCGCCGGAGCGCAGAACGCGAGCAGTGCAGTGAGCTTCCTCATCGCGCCACCGAGATCGTCTTGGGAACCGTGAACTGGCGGTGGCCGTCGGGTCCGCCGAGGTAGCCGAACCCCGACTGACGCGCCCCCACCCATGGAGATCCTGGCGCGCCGCCGAGGTAGCGGTTGACGCCGACCTGGCCGGCGCGGATCCGGCCGGCGACGCGCTCACCGCGCGCCGCGTCGCCCGTCCACACGTTCGCGCCAAGACCGTAGACGGTGTCGTTCGCGAGTCGCACCGCCTCGTCCTCGTCGCCGCTGAAGCGCGTGACCGCGACGACGGGGCCGAAGGTCTCGGCGTGCGTGATGCGGTGCGTTTGCTCGACGCCGGTGAGGACCGTCGCGGGGTAGAACCAGCCCGCGCCCTCCGGCAGCGCGCCGCCGACGCGGATCGTCGCCCCGTCCGCGACGGCTTCATCGACCTGCGTCGCGACCTTGGCGCGCTGGTCCTCGCTGACGAGCGGCCCCATCTTGACGCCCTTGTTGCGCCCGTCGCCGTGGGTCCAGTCGCGCGCGATCGCGACGACCTTCTCCTCGAACGCGTCGGCGATCTCGTCGGCGACGTAGACGCGCTCGACCGAGCAGCACACCTGACCCGTGTTGCGCAGCGAGAACTCGACCGCCGCCTTGGCCGCGGCGTCGAGGTCGGCGTCGGCGAAGACGACCATCGGGTCCTTGCCGCCGAGCTCGAGCACGAGCCGCTTCAGCGAGCCCGCGGCCGCGCGCATGATCGACTGGCCGACCGCGCGACTGCCGACGAAGCCGACCATGTCGACGTCGGCGTCCACGAGCGCCGCGCCGACTCGCCCGTCGCCCTGGAGGAGCACGAGGACGTCGGCGGGCAGCGCCTCTTGGAGCAGCTCGGCGATCCGCGCTCCGACGAGCGGCACGTGCTCGCTCGGCTTGAACACGACCGCGTTCCCGGCGATGAGCGCCGGCACGAGGATCGTCAGCGGCATGCCGACCGGGAAGTTCCACGGCGTGACCGCGGCGACGACGCCGAGCGGCTCGCGCACGGTGCGGACCGTCTGGCCCTCGACGTCGTACTCGATCGGCCCGAGCGCCTCGAGCGCGCCGCGCGCGCGCTCGGGCACGGACGCCGCGTAGCCCCTCACCTCGCCGACGGCCGAGCGCTGCGTCTTGCCCATCTCACGCGTGATGAGCGCGCCGAGCTCGTTCGCGTCCGCGGCCAGGAGTTCGCCGAAGCGCTCGATCGCCTCGACGCGTCGCTCGATCAGCGTTTGCGCCCAGGCCTGCTGGGCGGCGCGAGCGCGTTCGACGGCAGTGGCGACCTCGCTCGCCGTCGCCTGGGGAATCTCGGCGATCAGCTCGCCGGTCGCGGGGTCGAGGTCGCGGATCGTGGCGGGGCCGGCTGCGGTCGTCGTCATGGCCCTCGCATCCTAGGCGAGGGCCCGCGAACCGCTAGTCGACCAGCCCGGCGCGCATGAGGGGCCAGAGCCGCACCCGCACCTTACCGCGCAGGTACTCGCGCGGCACCTGCCCGAACTCGCGGCTGTCGGAGCTCTTGATGCGGTTGTCGCCGAGCACGAAGAAGCAGTCCTCCTCCACGACCGTGTCGACGAGCGAGAACGGGTCGTTGGCCTCGGGGTCGACGTAGGGCTCCTCGAGCAGCTCGCCGTTGACCCACACGTAGCCGTCGTAGATCTGCACGCGGTCACCCGGCAGCCCGACGACGCGCTTCACGTAGTCGAGCGAGGGATCCATCGGGTAGCGCAGGACGACGACGTCGCCGCGCTCGACCGATGCGAACAGGTACGAAACGTGGTCGACGAGGATCCGGTCGCGGTCCTGGATGCCCGGCATCATCGAGCCGCCGCGGACCTCGCTGAAGTTGAAGCAGAGCGCCCAGGCCAGGAGCATCATCACGAAGCTCTTCGCCGAGAACGCGACCGCGCGCTGGGTGAAGGTCGGCCGGGGGCGCGGGAGGACGGGAGGCAGCGAGCGGCCGCGGCGCGGCCGGGCCCGGTCGTCCCAGCGCGGGGCGAACAGCGTGCTGCGGCGAGCCGGATGCCCGTCCTGCGCGGGCCCGCGCCGATCCGCGTCCCTGCGCTCCGCACCCCGCCGACGCCGCGTCCCGGCGTCGCGCCCCTGATTCCCTCGTCCTAGAGTCACTCCCGCGGGATCGGAGTCACGGGAGGGCCAGGTGTAGGCCTCGAGGGAGTTCTGTAAGGGGATCTCGACCGAGGACGGGTCGCGTCCACTTTTCGAACAGAGTCGGGG
>JBCCSK010000388.1:0-5842 GCA_039200205.1 Planctomycetota bacterium | reverse complement strand
TGGAAAAGGTCGCGGGATTCGGCGCTCCCTGGCACGCTGTGGGCGGCGCAACGCCGATGACCGCGCGGCACGATCGCGCGCAACGACTGCGGAATCAGCCATGGGAATCAAGCTCGCCGTCCTGCTCCTGCCGATCGGCTTCACGGGCGCGGTCGATGCACAGGACGCGGCGCGAGGGACGGCCCCGACGCGCGGAGTCGCGGCGGACTTCGACGCAGAGGCACGTGGCATCGACGCCCACCTCGCGTCACTCGAACGACTGGCCGTGGAGCGGCACGCCGGCGCGGACTTCCTCTGGGACGACGTCGCGGGCAGGCTCGATGCGCTCGAGCGCGATGCGGCGCTGCTGGCGGGGACCGAGGCGGGCGCACCGTGGGGCGGGATCGCCCATGCGGTCCGTGAGATCGCGGTCGGTGCGTCGCGTGCCGAACGATTCGAGCTCTCCGAGCGCGGCCTTCGCCTCCTTGCGCTCGCACCCGAGCGAGCGGATGTCCGCGCGGTTGGCGGGGCGCTGCTGGAGATCCTGGAGCCGCTTCGCGCACCGAACGTGGTCGGAGTGCCGGAGAGCCCGGCGACGCTGGTCTACCGCGCGGTCCTGGCCCGCCTCGACGAAGTCGGAGCGTCCGCCGCGATCGATGCCTCGCGTGCGCGCGTCGCGCGCCTCCAGCGCGGCGCCGCCGGGCCGCGTTTCCTCGCGCGCGACTCCGCGGGCAACGAGCTGCGCTCCGCCGAGTTCGCCGGTCGCGTCGTCGTACTCCGCTTCTGGGACGCGTCGAGCGAAGCCTCGCTCGCCGCCCACGCAGCCGACGCCGAACTCGTCAGGTCGTTCTGGGATGCTCCCTTCGAACTCGTCGGCGTCGCTTCGAGCACCGATCGACAGGCTTACCTCGCCGTTCTGGAGGAGTTCGGCTTCGGAGGAACCCAGCTCTTCGACGGGCCGATCAGCACCCACCTCGCCGACGAGCTGGCGAAGGACGCTCACCGCTTCGTCGCAGTGAGTGCCAGCGCGACGCCCATCGGCGCGACACCCGCCTGGCTCGACCCTGCGCCGGGCTCCGTCGTCGTCCTCGACGCCCAGGGGATCATCCGCGGTCGCGACCTGTCCCGCGACCGACTGCGGTCCCTCGTTCGCTCGCTCCTCGACGAGGAGAACGAGCGTCGTCGCCAGGCTGCTGCCCCCCCTGCTCGCTCGTCACGCTGAACGCGGCGCCGACTCTCCCTACGCCCCGATGAGCGCCCACGACCTTCCCCGTCCACGCGATCCCCGCGCACCGTCGTGCCTTCACGAGCTCCCGCTCGTGACGGTCGTGGCGCTCGCGGGAGTCGTCCTGTTGGTCGGCCTCCGTCACGACCGCTCGGATCGCGTGGCTGCCGCCGCGTCCGATGCCGTCGTTCAATCCGACGCCGTCGAGCGACGCGCCGCCGACGAGGCCGGCGGCCTGCTCGAAGCGCTCGCGCTCGCGCCGATCCTGGGCGACGAAGGGCGCGCGACGGACGAGGCGGCCGAGTCTGATTCATCGCGAACGTCCGCACCGGAAGGGGCCACGTCGCCGGTCCCCGGTTCCGAGACCCTCCGTCGGGAGCTGACCGGGTCGAGCACGATCGGCCTCGAAGGGCGTCGACCTGGTCTCCGCGAGGAGGGCAGCTTCCGCCGCGGCGTGCGCCACGGTGACTGGGTCATCCGCGCCGACGACGGTTCCATCCTCGAGCAGGGGCGGTTCGAGGACGGACTCCGCGAGGGACCGTGGACCTCGTTCGCAGGATCCGGGTTCATCGCCGCCGAGGCCTACTACGTCGCCGGTGAGATGCACGGGCCCTGGCGCGAGTACGGCGCGACCGGAGACCTCGTCGGCGAGGGCGAGTATCGCGAGAACCTGCGCAGCGGTCGCTGGACGCTGTGGTACTCGGACGGATCGATCAAGGAGCGCGGTCGGTACGAGAGCGGGCTGCGCGAAGACCTGTGGGAGTTCTACGACGACCTCGGGCGACCGACGCTACGCACGGGCACGTACCGCGCCGGCATCCGCGTCGACTGACGCGCTGCCCGCGTCCACATCAGCCGCCCCGCGTGTGCATCTCGAGGTGCGGCGCGTTGCGCAGCTCGTCCGGCTGAGCGAGCGGGGCGCGTTCGGCTTCGGCGAGGCGCTCTTCGGCGCCGCGGTCTCGGCGGCCGGCCCAGGTCTCGCTTACGAGCCGCGCGGCTGCGTCGACACCATCTTGGCGGAGCACGGGGGTCAGGGCCGTTCCCTCTCGCGCGTAGAGGCAGGTGAAGAAGCGTCCGTCCGCCGTCAGGCGCGCGCGGTCGCAGCCCGAGCAGAAGGGGCGCGTCGTCGATGCGATGATGCCGAACACTTGGCCGTCGGGCAGGCGGAAGTGATCGGCGGGCGCGCTCGTGCGGGCGGGCTCGATGGGCTCCGGGGTCCCGAGCGCGTCGCCGATGCGGCGCAGCATCTCCGCGGCGGACACGACCGCGTCCATCGACCAGCGCGTGGCGCCGCCGACGTCCATGTACTCGATGAAACGCATCTCCAGGTCCCGCTCGCGCGCGAACGCCAGGAGGTCGACGAGCTCGTCGTCGTTCTCGTGTCGAACCACGACGGCGTTGATCTTCGTCCCGCGGAAGCCCGCCTCTGCCGCAGCGTCGATGCCGCGGAGGGCGTTTCCGAGCTCGTCGCGGCGCGTGAGGTGGCGGAAGCGGTCGGCTCGGAGGGTGTCGAGGCTGACGGTGATCCGGCCGAGGCCCGCGGCGGCGAGCGGCGCGGCGAAGTCGTCGAGCCGCACCGCGTTCGTCGTCAGCGCGAGGTCCTCGAGCGTTCCCAGCGCGGAGAGGCTCGCGACCAGGTCGGGCAGGTTGCGGCGGAGGAGCGGCTCGCCGCCCGTGAGGCGGACCCGGTCGACGCCGAGGGGCGCGAGGGCACCCACGAGAGCGGCCGCCTCCTCGAACGTGAGGAGCTCGGGCTTCGGGAGCCACGTGTAGGTCTCCTCGGGCATGCAGTAGCCGCAGCGCAGGTTGCAGCGGTCCGTGACGGACAGTCGCAGGCTCCGGAGCGGCCGGTCGAAGTGGTCGCGGGTCACGCGGGTAGTATCGCCGATCCCGCCCGTTCGTCCCACCGGGCCGGCCAACCGCGCACCTGGAATCGGCGGGCGGCGGTCTATGTTGGGGGCCATGGCACGCCCCAAGACGCTCGGTGAGCTCAGGACATCCGGCTGGACGACGCGCAGCGTCCACGACGAGCTCCGCGCGAATCTGATCGGTCGCCTCCGCCGAGGCGAGCCGGTCTTCCCCGGAATCGTCGGCTACGAGGAGTCCGTCGTCCCCCAGATCCAGAACGCGATCCTGTCGGGGCACAGCTTCATCCTGCTCGGCCTGCGCGGGCAGGCGAAGACGCGGATCGCGCGGCAGCTCTCCGACCTCTTGGACGAGTGGGTCCCTGCGATCGACGGCTCGGAGCTGAACGAGGATCCGCTGCACCCGGTCACCGTTCCCTCGCGGCAGCGCGCGCGGGAGCTCGGCGACGACCTGCCGATCCGCTGGATCCACCGCGACGAGCGCTACCAGGAGAAGCTCGCGACGCCCGACGTCACGGTCGCCGACCTGATCGGCGACGTCGACCCGATCAAGGCGGCCACGCGCAAGCTGACGTTCGCCGACCCCGAGGTCATCCACTTCGGGATCCTTCCGCGGGCGAACCGCGGCATCTTCTGCGTCAACGAGCTGCCCGACCTCCAGGCGCGGATCCAGGTCGGTCTCCTGAACATCCTCGAGGAGGGCGACATCCAGGTGCGCGGCTTCCCGATTCGCATGCCGCTCGACGTGTGCCTCGTCTTCACGGCGAACCCCGAGGACTACACGAACCGCGGCAGCATCATCACGCCGCTCCGCGACCGCATCGCGTCGCAGATCCTGACGCACTACCCGCGCGATCTGGAGCAGGCGATGGAGATCACCGAGCACGAGTCGTGGATCGCGCGCGGCGACGACGCGGCCCTGGTCGACGTACCCGCGGCGCTGCGCGAGGCGATCGACCTCGTCGCCTTCGAAGCGCGCGAGTCGGAGTTCGTCGACCAGTCGTCGGGCGTGAGCGCGCGGCTGTCGATCGCGCTCCTCGAGAACGTGATCTCGAACGCCGAGCGGCGCTCCTACCTCGCCGGTGAGGACCGGGCCACGGTCCGGCCCGCCGACCTCTTCACCGGCATCTCGGCGGTGACGGGCAAGGTCGAGCTCGTCTACGACGGCGAGCGCGAGGGAATTGGCGCCGTCGCCACGGCGCTCGTCGGGCGTGCTCTCGCAAAGTCGTTCGAGAAGGCCTTCCCCGGTGCCTACGCGGAGAGCGAAGGCGACGCCGGAACCGGTGCGCCGGTCTACGACGAGATCCTCGACTGGTTCCGCGGCGGCGGTACGCTGTGCCTCGACGACACGACGGGCGACGCGGAGCACCTCGCCCGGCTCGACGAGGTGGCGGGACTCCGCGCGCTCGTCGACCGTGCCGCCGATCCGTCCACCGACGGAGAGCGTGCCGCGCTCATGGAGCTCGTCCTCGAGGGACTCCACCAGAGCTCGCTGCTCTCGCGCGACGACGACGGCCCGACGCGTCGAGTGTTCGGCGACATGCTCGCGCAGATGGCGCGGAGCCTCGGCGCCTGAGCCCGCGATGAAGTGGGACTACAGCCAGTACGACCCGTCGCAGGAGTCGCTTCGGTCGCTCCTGAAGCGGCTGAAGGACCTGTACCACGAGCTGCTCCTCCAGGCGGACGGCGATCCCGAGCAGGCGCTCGACTGGATGGAGATGATCGCGGAGCGCTACAACCTGCTGCCGCAGGGCTTCACGATCGACGACTTCCGCAAGCACCTCCAGGAGGAGCGGCTCGTCGAGGTGACGGTCACCGGGCTGAAGATGGCGCCGGGCGGCGACCGCGCCCTGCGCCAGGAATCCCTCGACCGGATCTTCAGCGGTCTCTCGAAGGACGCGGCAGGTGACCACCGGGTCGCTGCTCCGGGCGTGGGCCAGGAGCGTTTGCCGGAGACGCGCGCCTGGTCGTTCGGTGATCCGGCGTCACTGATCGACGCGACGGCCTCGGTCCGGAACGCGCTCCGACGCGGCGTGGACGGCGACGCGCTGACGCTGGCCGAGGACGACCTGGAGGTCTACGAGACCGAGCACCTGTCGAGCTGTGCGACCGTCCTGCTGATCGACCTCAGCCACTCGATGATCCTCTACGGGGAGGACCGGATCACGCCTGCGAAGCGCGTCGCTCTCGCGTTGACGGAGCTGATCCGGACGCGCTATCCGAAGGACTCACTGCGCGTCGTGACGTTCGGCGACGAGGCCGAGGAGGTCTCGCTCGACGACATCCCGCGCATCTCCGTGGGCCCGTTCCACACGAACACGCGCGCGGCGCTTCGGCTCGCACGCGACCTGCTGCGCCGCGAGCGTCGCGCCAACAAGCAGGTGTTCATGATCACCGACGGCAAGCCGAGCGCGCTCACCGAGCCCGACGGCGAGGTCTACAAGAACCCCTTCGGCCTGGACCGACGCGTCGTCGCGAAGACGATCGAAGAGGCGACCGTCTGCCGTCGGCACGGCATCCCGATCACGACCTTCATGCTGACCGACGATCCGATGCTCGTCCGCTTCGTCGAGGACTTCACCGAGGCGAACCGCGGCCGCGCGTACTTCGCGGGCGGGGATCGGCTGGGGGCGACGCTGTTCGTCGACTACGTGCGGAACCGGAAGAGTCGGGTGCGCTGAGGGGCGGGCGGCCTCGACCCACTGGCTTGGACCGATCGGGGCCGGGGGCGACCGACCTGAACCCGGTTTGGACCGTCCGCGCTAGCGCGGAC
>JBCCSK010000387.1:0-5843 GCA_039200205.1 Planctomycetota bacterium | reverse complement strand
CTCGGCGTCACGGTCGAGTCCCTCCAGGCACTCGGCGAGACCGTACAGGGCCCACCCGTTCTCCGGGTAGCGATCCAGGTTCGCTTCGTAGACCTCCAGCGCTTCCTCGTAGCGGGCCTGCTCGGTCAGGAGCGCACCGAGCGCGTGGCGGGCCGGCTCCATCCAGCCCCAGGGCTCGTCGTAGTTGAGCTGCTCGTCGAGCTCGACCGCGCGTCGCAGGCTGGCGAAGGCGACCTCGTGGTTGCCCTTGCGGTACTCGATCTCGCCCTCCAGGAACTCCGTCGCGACGGCCAGGACCTTCGAGACGGGGTTGTTGAAGAGAAGGCGCGTCTCCGGAACGGCGTCGCGCGCCTCGAGGAAGAGCCTCTGTTCGTTCTCCGCCTCGGCGATCCGCCCGAGCGCTGCGTAAGCGACGCCGCGCGCGTAGCGCCAGACCGAGCGCGTCGCGGGGAGGTCTTCGCCGGGGTCGCGCTCTTCGATCAGCTCGTCCCACATGCCGAACCGGACCATCGCGTGGTAGTGGGTCGCGTGGAACACGTCGAAGAGGTCCGGCGCCGCGGTCAGGAGCTCATCGGGGATCTGCTCGGGGATCGCGCGCGCGTACTCGAGGGCGAGTGCGCGTCGTCCCTCCCACATCGCTCCGTACGCGACGAAGTGGTAGTTGTGGATCCGGTACGCCGTGTAGAAGTTCGCCATCCCGCGGGCGTCGGCGAAGTCGTCGTCGACCTCGCACGCGCGAACGTTCGTGCGAATCACGTCGTCGTAGCGGCCGGTCCACACGTAGGCGTGGCTGGGCATGTGGACGAGGTGGCCGAGCCCCGGCGTCAGGTCCTCCAGCCGCTGCGCCGCGGGGATCGCGCGCTCGACCTCGGGTCCAGCCTCCATCGCATGGATGTAGAGGTGGCACAGCGCCGGATGATCGGGCCAGCGCGCGAGACCCGCTTCGAGCACCGAGCGGATCTCCGGCGTCTCGGGAGCCGCCTCGCCGTCGGGGGTCCAGAGCCCCCAGGGACGGAGCTGCATCAGCGCCTCGCCCGTGAGAGCGCAGACGTCTGCGTCGTCCGGAAAGCGCTCGAAGAGGTCGCGCATCGCCGCGGCGTAGGCGAGGTCGAGGTCGGTCCGGTCGTCCGGCGGCGGCGATGCGAAGCGCGTCGCCATCGCGGTGACGAGGCCCCGCTCGACCGGCGTCTCGTCGTCGAGCTCCGCACGCGCCCGCTGAAGGGCCTCGACGGCGGCCTCGGTGGCACTCGCGTCGGGCAGCGGCGCGTTGTAGTTCGGCCCGAGCGCGTAGGCCTTGCCCCAGTACGCCATCGCGCAGCCCGGATCGATCGCGGCGGCGCGCTCGAACGCCGCGATCGCCTCCTCGTGGTTGAAGCCGAAGCAAAGGGCGATCCCGCGGTCGAACCACAGCTGCGCCGCAGGGTCGTCCGTCGTGACGAGGCGGTGGACGGAGCCGATCCGGTAGATGGTCTCCTCGGCCTCGGCCGCCCGCTCCGGCCCGGTCAGGGGTTCATCGGTTGCCGCACAGGCGGCCAGGAGGTGGAGCGAGAGCGTGATCGTCGCGGTTCGCATGGTCGTCGTCATGGGGTCGGGGTGGGCAGGTTGCCGAGGACCGTGGCGCAGAGAGGACCCCCACCGTGCCACCTGATCCGCGGAAAGGGAGCCGGCGGTAGACTCTTCGCCCCGATGTCGCTCCTCGCACTCGACGACCTCAAGAAGCACTTCGGCGCCCAGGAGGTCCTCCGCGGCGCCACGCTCTCCATCGATCCCGGTCAGAAGATCGGGATCGTGGGCCGCAACGGCGGCGGGAAGACGACGCTCTTCCGCATGATCGCGGGCGAGGAGGCGCCCGACTGGGGGACGGTCCGCGTGAGGAAGAGCGCGCGACTGGGCGTCGTCCCCCAGCGGCCGCACTTCGCCGACGGCGTCACGGCGCGCAGCTACGTCGCGACCGGCCTCGACGAGCTCCACCGGACGATCGAACGCTACGAGGCGTGCGCGATCGAGATGGGCGAGACGGAGGGCGAGGAGCTCGAACGCCTGATGGCGGAGCACGACCGACTCGGCGCGCGGATCGAGGAGCTCGGCGGCTGGGACACGGAGCGCAAGGTCGAGACCGTCCTCGGCGGCATCGGTCTGCCGGAGAGCCACTGGGACCGGGAAGCGAAGGTGCTCTCGGGCGGCGAGAAGAACCGCGTCGCCCTCGCCCGCGAGCTGATCGGCGGCCACGATCTGCTCCTCCTCGACGAGCCCACGAACCACCTCGACCTGGAGGGGATCGAGTGGCTGGAGCGCTACCTGAAGGACCTGCCGACCGGCGTCCTGATCGTCAGCCACGACCGGCGACTGCTGACGAACTGCATCGATCGGATCGTCGAACTGGAGCGCGGGCAGCTCGTCGCGTACTCGGGCAACTACCCGAAGTACCTGCAGCTCAAGGCGGAGAAGTTCGAGTCCGAGCTCCGCGCGTGGGAGCAGCAGCAGGATCTGATCCGCAAGGAAGAGTCGTTCATCAAGAAGCACATGGGCAGCCAGCGCACGGCCGAGGCGAAGGGCCGCGCGAAGAAGCTGAGCCACGTCGAGCGACTGGAGAAGCCTCACCACGACGTGCGGCGGCCGCGCATCAAGGCCCCGGAGGCCAAGCGCGGCGGCGAGCGCGTCCTGCACACCGAGAGGGTCGACGGCGGCTACGGCGACAACGTGCTGCTGAAGGACGTCGACGTTCGCATCGGGCGCGGTGAGCGCGTCGGGATCGTCGGTCCCAACGGCGCGGGGACGTCGACGCTGCTCAAGATCATCGCGGGCAAGCTCGCGCCGCTCTCGGGCGAGGTGGTCCGCGGCCACGGCGCCCAGGTCGCGTACTACGACCAGGACACGTCGCACCTGCGCGACGACCACACGCCCCTCGAAGAGATCCGCCGCAACTACCCCGAGATGACGGACCAGGAGATCCGCGACCACCTCGCGCTCTTCCTGTTCCGCGGCAACGAAGTCGAGAAGTCGATCCGCACGCTGTCGGGCGGCGAGCGGGCGCGGCTGTCGCTGGCGCTCCTCGTCCTGACGAGGCCGTCGTGGTTCGCGCTCGACGAGCCCACGAACCACCTCGACCTCGCGAGCCGCACCTCGCTCGAGGAGATGCTGAGCGCGTTCCAGGGCGCGATCGTGTGCATCAGCCACGACCGCGAGTTCCTCGACGCGATCTGCACGAAGACGATCGAGGTCGGGCCCGAGGGCGTCTTCGAGTTCGACGGCAACTACTCGGCGTGGCGCGCCACGAAGCTCGCCGAGCGCGAGGCCGAGCAGGCGGCGCGCGCCGAGAAGGAAGCCGCGCAGAAAAAGGCTGCGCGCCAGCGCGAAGAGGCCGAGGCGAAGAAGCGAAACTCCGCAGCGCCGAAGAAGAACGGCCGCAAGAAGGGTGCGGGTCCGCGCAACCCGTACATGTTCGAGAAGCTCGAGAAGAAGATCATCGAGCTCGAGGGCGAGCTCGAGACGCTCAGTGCCTCGATGGCGACCGAGGACGTCTACGGCGACCCGGACAAGCTCCGCGAGACGCAGTTCCGGATCGCCGAGGTCGAGGCCGAGCTGGAGAGTTCCAACGAGGAATGGTCGAACTGGGAGACCGCATGAGGTTCACGATCGTCTGGGCTCCGCTCGCGTGCCTCGTCACGCTGGCCACCGCGAGCCCGCAGGAAGAGCCGGCGACGGCGGTGGATCCCGCCGGGCACTGGGAGGGACGCATCCTTCGGCTCGGCGTCGACTTCGACGTCGACCTCTTCCGCCGAGACGGAGCGTGGGCCGGCGACGTGTCCATTCCTGCCGAGGGCGCGTTCGATCTGCCGCTGACCGCGATCGAGGTCGACGGTCTGAGCGTCGCGTTCACCATCGACGAGACGCCCGGCGACCCCACGTTCCGCGGCACCCTCGTCACGGATTCGACCTTCACCGGAACGCTGCGCCAGGCCGGCGCCGAGTTCGTCTTCGAGCTCCGCCGCGCGGCCGAGACGGCAGCCGCCGACGCCGGACTCGACGCGTTCGGACCGTGGATGCGCGAAGCGCTCGAGGCCTGGCGGGTTCCGGGAGCCGCAGTCGCGGTCGTACGCGGCGACGCCGCCGTTCTCCTGGAGGGCTACGGCGTTCGCTCGCTCGCGAGCGGCGAGCCCGTCGATCCCGACACGCTCTTCGCGATCGGGTCGACCACGAAGGCGTTCACGACGTTCCTCGTCGCGACCGAGATCGAGCGCGGCGTGCTCGGCTGGGACGACCGCGTCCGTGACGCCCTGCCGGACTTCCGGCTCGCCGACGAGTTCGTGTCCGAGCGACTGACCGTTCGCGACCTCGTCACGCACCGGAGCGGTCTCCCCCGTCACGACCTTCTCTGGTACGGCCGCAGTGGCGTGAACGCGCCCGACATCGTGCAGCGCATGCGGCACCTGTCGCTGAACCGCGGACTGCGCCAGACGTTCCAGTACAACAACCTGGGCTTCGTCGTCGCCGGCGAGGTGCTGCGCGCCGAGACGGGCAAGGACTGGCACGAGCTCGTGCGTGAGCGCGTCTTCGAGCCGCTCGGGATGCGACGTTCGACGACGCGCGCGGCGGACTTCCTCGCCGACGCCAATCACGCGACGGGGCACGGCGATCGGGGCGGCGAGATCGTCGAGATCCCCTTCCGCCGCGTCGACGTCGTCGGTCCGGCCGGTTCGATCGGTTCGTCGGTCGCCGAGATGTCGAACTGGATCCGCCTCCAGCTGCGCCGCGGTGCGTTCGAGGGGACGCCGCTCGTCGAACCGGCGTCGCTCGCCGAGCTCCACACGCCGCAGATGATCGTGTCGGAGCTACCCGAGGATCCGATGATCGGGATCGGCGCCGCGGCGCACGGCTGGTTCGTCGACAGCTACCGAGGTCACCTCCGCGTCCACCA
This sequence comes from Planctomycetota bacterium, assembly GCA_039200205.1. Taxonomy (GTDB): domain Bacteria; phylum Planctomycetota; class UBA1135; order UBA1135; genus Saltatorellus. Next base: position 925 of record JBCCSK010000387.1, on the reverse strand, counting down.
CGGCGGGCGCATCGACGGATACGCGGCGTTCGTCGCGCTGTTCCCGAACGACGACCTGGGCGTCGTGTGCTACGCGAACGCGACACCGACGCCGCTCCCGGAGCTCGCCGTGCGGCGCATCGCCGACCTCGCGCTCGACCTGGAGCCGCGGGACTGGAGCGGCGAGGCCCTCGCCGCACAGGAGACTGCCGACGCCGAGGACGATGCACCGCCGCCGCGCGTCGAGGGAACGTCGCCTTCGCGTCCGATCGACGCGTTCGCCGGCGAGTACCTGCACCCCGGCTACGGCTCGTTCATCGTCGAGGCGAGCGGCGCCGAATCCGCGCTCACGCTCCGCATGGACGACCTCGGCGGCCCGCTCGAGCACTGGCACTTCGACACGTTCCGCGTGGCCGAATCCGCCGGCGGAAGCGAGGACCCCTTCTCGGGCCTGCTCGTCCGCTTCGAGACGGACGAGACGGGCGCGGTCTCGGCCGCCCACGTCGTGCTCGAGCCGGCCCTCCCCCCGCTGCGCTTCACCGCTGCCGCGGATCCGCGCCTCTCCGATCCCGACGTGCTCGCCGAGCTCGTCGGAACGTACCGCTACCGCGAAATGGACTTCGTCGTGAGCCTGCGCGGCACCGGGCTCGTCGCCGACGTCGCTGGACAGCCAACGTTCACGCTCGTGCCGAAGCGCGACGACACGTTCTCGATCGCCGAAGCGGAGGGCTACAGCGTGCAGTTCCGCCGCGACGAATCCGGCACGTGCACCGCGGTCGAGCTGCGCCAGCCGAACGGGACGTTCATCGCGAAGCGCACGGAGTGATCGATACGGTGTCGCACACCGAGCCGCTGCCCGCCGACGGTACGGTGCCGCACACCACCGCGCTGTTCGTCGACGCACCGGTACCGCACACGTTCCCGTCGGTTCACCGACGGGAACGTG
>JBCCSK010000386.1:0-5852 GCA_039200205.1 Planctomycetota bacterium | reverse complement strand
GTCCAGTCGGTCGCGAACGAGCTGCGCGGGACCGGGGTGCCGGTGATCGCCGACGGCGGCATCCGCTACTCCGGCGACATCGTCAAGGCGCTCGCGGCGGGCGCTTCGTCCGTGATGCTCGGGAGCCTCTTCGCCGGCCTCGACGAGAGCCCGGGCGAGGTCTTCGTCGCCGAGGGCCGCCAGTTCAAGGCCGTCCGCGGCATGGGCAGCATCGGCGCGATGCAGCGCGGCTCGAAGGAGCGCTACCGCCAGGGCGACGTCGACGACGACCGCAAGCTCGTGCCCGAGGGCATCGAGGGCCGCGTGCCGTACAAGGGCCCGCTCGGCCCGTTCGTCTACCAGCTCGCCGGCGGCGTCCGGTCCGGCATGGGCTACTGCGGCACCGGGACGATCCCCGAGCTGTGGGACCGCGCGCGCTTCGTGCGCATCACGACGGCGGGCGTGCGCGAGAGCCACCCGCACGACGTCACGATCACCAAGGAATCCAGCAACTACGCCAATCGCGTATGAGTCGAGCCCTCCCGGAGCGCCCGAGCGGGCTGCTCATCGTCGACCTCGGGACCCAGTACGCCCAGCTGATCGCCCGCCGCATTCGCGAGGCCGGAGCGTGGTGCGAGATCCACCCCGCCGGCCGCGCGCTGGAGGCGGCGCGGTCGATGGAGCTGGCCGGCATCGTCCTCTCGGGCGGTCCGGCGAGCGTCTACGCGCCCGGCGCCCCCGACGTGCCCGAGGAGCTGCTCGAGCTCGGCGTGCCCGTCCTCGGCATCTGCTACGGGATGCAGTGGATGAGCCGCGCCCTCGGCGGCACCGTCGAGGGCACCGGCGAGCGCGAGTTCGGCCACACCGAGATCGCGGTCGACGACGGCCCCGGCCCGCTCCTCGCCGGCCTCGGCGACGAGACGATCGTGTGGATGAGCCACGGCGACAAGGTCACCGAGCTGCCGCAGGGCTTCCGCACCATCGCGCGCTCGGAGACCTGCGCCCACGCCGCGATCGGCGACGACGCGCGACGCTTCTACGGCGTCCAGTTCCACCCCGAGGTCAGCCACACGGCCCGCGGCCGCGAGGTCATCGCGAACTTCGTCCTCGACGTCTGCGGCCTCGCCGGCGACTGGCGCGCCGAGAACATCGCCGAGCGCGAGATCGCCAAGGTGCGCGACCTGGTCGGCGAGCGCGGCGAGGTCGTGCTCGGCCTCTCCGGCGGCGTCGACAGCGCCGTCGCCGCGGTGATCGTCCACCGCGCGATCGGCGACCGCCTGCACTGCATCTTCGTCGACAACGGACTCCTCCGGAAGGGCGAGCGCGCGCTCGTCGAGCACGCCTTCCGCGACCACATCGGCCTCGACCTCACGACGGTCGACGCGCGGGAGCGCTTCGTCTCGCGTCTCGACGGCGTCGACGACCCCGAGGAGAAGCGCAAGATCATCGGCCACGAGTTCGTCGAGGTCTTCCGCGAGGAGGCCAAGCGCTTCGAGAACGCCCACTTCCTCGGTCAGGGCACGCTCTACCCCGACGTGATCGAGTCCGTCGCCGCCCACGGCGGCAACACGGCGGTGATCAAGAGCCACCACAACGTCGGCGGCCTCCCCGAGGACCTCGAGATGGAGCTCGTCGAGCCGCTGCGCGAGCTCTTCAAGGACGAGGTGCGCGAGGTCGGACGCTACCTCGGCCTCGACGAGCGGATCCTGATGCGTCAGCCGTTCCCCGGGCCGGGGCTCGCTGTTCGGATCGCGGGGACGGTGACTCCGGAGCGGCTGGAGCTGCTGCGCGAAGCCGACGCGATCTGCACGGCCGAGATCGAGGCGGCCGGCGCGCACGAGACGCTCTGGCAGTACTTCGCCGTGCTGCTGCCCGTGAAGAGCGTGGGCGTGATGGGGGACGCGCGGACGTACGAGAACGCGTGCGCGCTTCGCCTCGTCGAGAGCGTCGACGGGATGACGGCCGACTGGGGATACCTGGACCGCGAGGCGCTGCGGCGGATCAGCAACCGGATCATCAACGAGGTTCGGGGGATCAACCGGGTGGTGCTGGACATCAGCTCGAAGCCGCCCAGCACGATCGAGTGGGAGTGATTCGGCTCGGGCTTGACGGTCTCCTCGAGCGACGGGCCTTCGGGCTGCAGGGAGTCGGGGGAGCCTCCGCGCCGGTCCGCGTGAACGACTGATCGGCCTATCGGCCGTGTATGCGGAAGGGCGCCACCGCGCCAGTCGGTTCGACGGTTCGGCTCCGTTTCGAAGGAACGGACTCCGGCGTCATGGCGGTCGTCACACGTTTCGCGAGATTCGCATTACCGTCCGAGCGGGAGTCGGTACGCCCCGCATGCCGATCCGTCGATCTGCCTCCTTCGCCCTCGTCGCGGGCCTCCTGGCCATTGCCGTGTGGATCTCGGTCCGCAGCGACCGTGCGCCGGACGATGCGGGCGACGATGTCGAGCGCGCGACGGTCACGCGGAATGACCCGAGCGCCGCCCCGACGCTGGTTCGCCCCGGCGACGAGGCCGAGCTCGGACGAACCGCCGTCGCAGAGCCGCCGGCACAGCCCGAAGCATTTGCGTCGGTGGACGCTCCAGGGACACCGTCGACCCCCGGTCCCGCATCCGATCGCTTCATCCTCGAGCTGGACGTGCGAGGTCCGTCCAGCGCCGACGCCGCCACGGTCAAGGTCCGCGGACGTTCGGACGGTGAGCCGTTCGTGACCGGTGAGCCCGTCGTCGCGACCTGTGGCGTGCAGGCGGTCACGCGGATCGACCTCTCACCGCTCCTGGAGGGGCGGCACGCGGTCGCCATGCTGCTCGTCGAAGCGGAGCACGCCGCGCTCCGCGCGAAGCGACTCGCGGTCGACGTGAACATGGCCCTCGGCGACGACGGGCGCTACCCGGGCCCGGTGCGCGCGACACTGACGCTCGAGCGGGGTTTCAGCGTTCGAGGTCGCGTGGCCTCTTCGGCCTGCGCACCGGACGAATCGCGGGTGGCGCTGTGGAAGATCGTCGACGGTCGCGCAGTCGGTCGTCCGGTGGCACGCGCCGAAGTGGACGAGGACGGGAGCTTCGAACTGGCCGCGCCCCGCGCCGCGAACTACCTGGTCGTGGCCGCGCATGCGCGCTGCTCGCCCGCCGCCCGCTCGGCCTGGACGACCGCAGCAGCTCCGCGCGTCGACGTCGGCGTTCTCGAACTCGATGCAGCATCGTCCGTGGACGGGCAGGTGACGGTGGGCGGCGCGCCACCCCCGACCCCGGTGTCGTTCTCCCTGGAGCGCATCGGGGAGAGCGAGCTGCTCGGATCGGACTGGGGGGACAGCGATTCCGCTCTCTCCGGTCTCTCCTTCGAAGACCCGCGGGTGACGCGGATCGTTCGCGGCGTCGTGACGGACGAGGACGGGGCGTTCCAGTGCGAGGGGCTCTCCCCGGGGGAGTATCGCGTCAGCGTGCACGGCTACACGACCGGGCACATGCGGGCCGAACGTCCCGAGCTGACCGTGCTCGTTCCGTCGTCGGGATGCCGGATCGAGCTCGCTCTGGCCGTGCTCCGAGTCACACTGGTGCCGCCCGAAGGCGACGTGATTCCCTCGGACGGAACGCTGCGGCTGGAGATCGAGGGCCGCGAGCCAGAGGACGTCGACGCCAAGGGCGGCAAGCTCTGGGGGAGTGAGAGCTGCGACTTCGTCCTCACCCCGGGCGCTCTGTGCGACCTCACGTTCGAGCCGGACTCCGGACCCTCCGCGTCGCACTCCGTCGTCGCACCGAGCGCCGGCGGAGTGGTCGAGGTCGCGATCGGCGTGCCTGAAGCAGAGGCCGTCGGTGCGCTCGAAGTGCGGCTGACGGGTGACGTCCCCGCGGTCGGCACGATGTTCGTCGTCGACACGGAAGAGGAGTCGCCCGACGGTCCAAGCTCGGGGTTCGGCGGCTTCTCCGGTCCGAGCGCCTTCACGGTTCCGCTCCAGGAGGGAGGCATCCTGCGCGTGGATGGCGTCATGGCCGGCTCCGTTCGCGTGCTCGTGTATCCGGGAACGTGGGTCGGGCATCGGGGCAGCTATCACCTGGACGCGCGTGGACGTGCCGACGTGCCGGAAGGGGGAACCGGGCGCCTGGACCTCGAGCTCCAGCTCGGCGGCAAGCTCAAGATCGGGAAGCGCGACGGAGCAGGCGGCTGGTCCGAGGCGTCGTGCGTCGTCCGAGACGCGGATGGCCGATCGCTGAATCCGATCTTCACCGCGTACGCCGAGGACGGCGGCGGGGCGGCGGCTGCCCACGGGATGCTGACAGACTACGCGCCCAGCGTGATCTTCCCGAACCCCGCGCCGGGCCGGTACACGGTGGTGGTGGACGGGATCACGCGAGACGTCGACGTCCGGGCGGGGGAGACGACCACGGTTCTCTTCGACTGACGCCCGCCCGTCGATTCTCTCTACGTTTGGACCCTGCGGGACGGTTTCGACATCACGACCCGCGACGCGGCCAAACCTGCCGGATCCAGCGCTCCGGCTACGGACAGAACGTCACGCGCGTTGCACTCGAGAAGTTGTAAGCCGCCCCGAGCGGCCCGCCGACGTCCCGGTACCACGCCTGGAACGTCCAGGTCGATCCTGCCTCGACGAGGCCTGGCGCCGAGCTGAACGGCGCGGCGGCGAGGTCGAGGTCAAAGCGGGTCGCTCCTGTCGAGCTGGCGACCTGGGCCCATGCGCGGACCAGCGCGCCTCCGACGCAGAGCGTGCCGTTGCCCATGGTGACCTGGTCGGTCAGCGGGCCGTAGAAGAGCAGCGCAGGGGAGAACGAAGGAAGGCCGTCGACGTACGCAGATGCGTCGTTTGCCGTGATCGACGTCGAGCCGATCCAGCGCATTCCCGCCGCCGTGCCCGTGACGTTCGGCGCGCCGTCGCAGGCTCGACTTGCAGCGCAAGTGGCGCGCAGTCGATGCACCATCCCCTCGCGGTAGTTGACCACGATCAGCTCGCCGCTCCCGTCCGTTCCGAACGACACCGGCTGCCACGTGGCGGCGGGGAGTGGCGAGTCGAACGCCACGGGCTGGTCGCGGACTTCGAACCCACCCTGCGCCGCCCTGCGTATACGCCAGAAGCGATGCGTGCAGAGGTCAGCGCACAGGTACCAGCCCCTGAGCCAGGGAGTCGCGTCGCCGTAGTACACCTGGCCGCCGGTCACCGCGCACTCCGTGCCGAAGCTCGCTCCGTGCATGTACTCGAACGCGGGCGCCGTGAAGGACGGGTCGCCGCACGCAGGGGCCGACGGGGAGCATCCGCCGGAGGAGTGACACGCGCTGCCCTCCTGAGCGGGCCAGCCGAAGTTGAGCCCGAACTCGCCGACCCGGGCGAAGTTCACCTCTTCGCGGTCCGCCTGCCCGACGTCACCGATCCAGAGGTCGCCCGTCGCGTCATCGAAGCTCCACTTCCAAGGGCTCCGCAGGCCGCTGTGCACGATCTCCGGCGCGACACCGGGAACGCCGACGAACGGGTTGTCGGGCGGCACGACGTAGGGGAAGCCGGCGTCGACGTCGATACGGATCATCTTGCCGGCGAGCCGCGTCATGTCCTGCGCGCGGCACTGCGGATCGCCCTGCAGCCCCGCGTCGCCGATGCCGATCCAGAGCTTCCCGTCTGGACCGAACGCGATGCGACCACCGGAGTGTGTGTTCGTATCGAACGGCACGCGAAGCAGCTCGACCAGCGTCACGGGGTCCGCTCGGTCCGGGCTCTGGGCGTCGACGGTGACCCGGGCGAGCACCATGTCGAGAGGCGCGCTCGTCGGGTCGGGTCGGTTGCCGTACCAGAGGTACATGTGCCCGTTGACGTCGAAACGGGGGTGAAGCGTGATCGCAGCGAGTCCGATGAAGCCAGCCACG
>JBCCSK010000385.1:0-5861 GCA_039200205.1 Planctomycetota bacterium | reverse complement strand
GGGCGATCGGCGACGGGGTCCCGATGACCCTCGCCGTCGCGGGCCCCGTCACCGCGTCGGGCCAGCACATCGCATGGCTCAACCCCCTGCTCGACACGGGCTGGTTCTGCCTCGTCTCGACGACCGACGCGGTCTGCTACCACGACGGGCACCGCGCGCTGGACGACGCCGCCGAGCACCCGATCCACGAGGTGCCGATCTTCGGCGACGACGGCAAGCTCCGCGACGAGCGCGTCATCCGCATCACCGACGTCGGGTTCGACGAAGACGTCCTCCTCGGCCAAGATCGCTTCCTCTCCGCCGTGCTGTCCGAACCCGAGTTCCAGCGCCGGATGACGGGGACCGAGATGCGCTACCTGCTCGGCGCGCGCTACGCCGCGCAGGAGCGCCGCAACGGCGCCCCCGAGGGCCTCCTCGCGCTGTGCCACCGCAAGGCGATCCCGATCTTCGTCGGCGCTCCCGCAGACGGCTCCGTCTTCCTGAACTCGATGAAGCTCTGGGCGATGGCCCGCGAGTCGATGATCGAGCACGCGTTCGAACTCGACCTCCATGCCGAGGTCTTCGAGAGCTGCGCGTACCACCTGTGGGGACAGCGCGAGTCGGAGACCAAGGCCCTCGGCACTCTGGTCCTCGGCGGCGGAGTTCCGAAGAACTTCAACCTGCAGCCGGAGCCGGCGCTGAGCCAGATCCTCGGGCTCACGGACGTCGACGGCTACCTCTTCGACATCCAGATCACGACCGCGCCCGTGACGGACGGCTCTCTGTCGTCGTGTCCGCCGGGCGAAGCCGTCACCTGGGGCAAGGTCGACAAGGACGCGTACCAGCGCACGACCGAGTCGATGCCCGCGGACTACTCGATCGTGATGCCGATCCTCACGAAGGCCCTGCTCGACAAGCGCGCGCGACTCGAGCGTCTCCAGGACGAGATCGGCGCCGAGACCCTCCGCGAGCGACACCCGGAGGCGCGCGGCTATCTGCGAGCACCCTCGGGCTACCGGCTCTTCGACGAGCGCGAACGACTGATCGACGGGCTTGCCAGCGAGGTCCGGGCGCGCCGCGACGAGCTCCTCGCGTCGACGCGCTACGACCTCGCGTAGGGCGACGGATCCGCGCGCATCAGTCGACGGGGCGCCCGACGACCCATGTCGCCATCGCCCGCATGCCCTGGACGACGGTCGTCTTGATCGGGTCGAGGAGCACGCCCCCCATCCGTTCGGTCGCGCGAAGCAGTCGATCGTCGTCGACGAGGTAGCGCGTCGATCCGTCGGGGAGGTGGTACCGCCCTCCGCCGATGGCGATCGCCGCATCGGCGACCCCGACGCTCGATGCGAGCCGCGCGAAGAGGAACCCGCCGGGGGAAACGAGGCGCCACGTCGCCTCGAGCATTCGATCGAAGTGCGCGTCGTCCTCGGCGAAGTGAAGGACGGCGTTGGAGATCACCAGATCGGCGGCTCCGTTCGGCAGGTCGGCGTCTTCGACCGCGTGCCCGAGCGTCTGGACGAGCAGAGCGTCGAGGTGCAGTGACGCCAGCCTGCCGAGCAGCGCGACCAGCGCATCGCGGCGCAGATCGATCGCGAGCACCTCGTGCCCGCGGGAGACGAACCACGGCAGGTTCCGCCCGTCCCCGCAGCCGACGTCCGCGACCCGTGCCCCCCTCGGCACGCGACCGCGCAGGATCTGATCGATGAGGTAGACGTCCGTGTCGCGCAGGAGTGCGAGTTGGTCGTCCACCGGTGAGGAAGCTGAGGCGCGGGAGCGGCAGATCGGACCGCTCCCGCGCCGAATGGATCAGCGAAGCGTCAGGGCCACGCCGTCCGAGAAGTTGCTGGTCGCGATGCCGAGCACGGAGTCGCGGAACCACGCCTGGAAGTGGACCGTCTCGCCCGCGATCATCGCGACCGGGCCCGTCGGCGTCGGGATCGCGTCGAGGTCGATCGCGAGCTGGATCTCACCGTTCGCGCCCGAGCTCTGGATCTGACCCGGGCCGACGTAGCGACCGATCGCTCCGCTCAGGCAGAGGTCGCCGATGCTGCCGCCGGCGTTCGCCACGAAGCCGCGGTCGCGGCTCGCGAGGAAGAAGCCGAACGTGTTCACCGGCATGTTGTTGCAGACCAGCGTGACGTCGTTGCTCTCGATGAGAGCGTCGCCGAGCGCCTGGACATCGGCCGCCACTCCGGTCGAGTTGGCGGCTGCGCTGGTGCAGTAGTCGATGCCGAGCTGGTTCCGCTGGTTGATGTAGACGCGGGTATCCGAGCAGCGGCCAATGATGAGGTCCTGGTCGCCGTCGTTGTCGAGGTCGAAGATCGCGATGTCGTGCACGCCCTCGAGCTCGGGCAGGCCGAGCGCACCGAAGTTGCCGCCGGATCGCTCCTCGCGCAGGAGGACCTGCGAGCCCGGGTCACCGCCGCGGTTGCGGAATATGTGGAGACGGCGCGAGCAGCCCGCGATGTCGACGTCGACGTCGCAGATGATCGCCTCGGGGAACTCGTCGCCGTTGAGGTCGAGGATGTAGTTGTTGCTGCCGAAGCCGTCGTCGGTCCCGAAGACGAGCGCGCCGCTCCAGATCACTCGTCCCAGACCGTCGTTGCCCTGGTTGAGGATGTAGCGGTCGTCGGCGTCGTCGCTGACGATCATGTCGTTGCGACCGTCCGCGTTCAGGTCGCCGACGGCGACGTGGTACGGAGCGCCGGTGTACGGCTCCTGAAGGATGTTGAAGAAGCCCTCGTTGTTCGGGTTGTTGTAGGCGACAGAGGCGCGCGTCAGGCCGCCGGTCTGGCCCGAACCGGAGATCGAGATGACGTCTTCCGCACCGTCGCCGTTCATGTCGGCGATCGCGGCCGCGGTCCCGAACGACGAGCCGCGCATCGCGTTCGTCATGCGGGCCTGGCTCTCGTCGATGAAGAAGCCGGTGCCGTCGTTGATCAGCAGTCGGTCGTTGAGGTCGACCTGGGCCTGCTGCTCGTAGTGGGAGAAGTAGAGGTCGAGGGCTCCGTCGCCAGTCACGTCGCCGAGCGCGACGCCGCACATGTTCGGGTACGTCCCCCAGTCCGGGATGCGCGCTGACTCGTGCAGGAACCCCCGCCACACGCCGCCGATCTCACCGAGGTTGATGTAGACGCGCGGGTGCGAGATCTCCTTCGGCTGGTTGGGCGAGAACGTCGTTGCGGTCACGAAGTCCAACCACCCGTCTCCGTTGACGTCGCCGATGACGACGTCGCGGTCGTTCGTGCGCGTCCGGAAGCCCTGGTCACCGGGCACGTCCGAGGCCACCGCGAACTGATCGGTGCGATCCGTCAGCACGCCGTTCTCGTTCATGTAGAGAACGTTGAACCGGCGGCCGGTGGTCGTGAACGGCTCCTTGCGAACGCTGATGAGGTCGATCCAGCCGTCGCGGTCGAAGTCGCCCCAGGCGAAGTCCTTCTCCTGGGTGTCGTCGAGACCGAGCTGGGGCGAGGCGACCAGGCGCGAGTCGTCGCGCACGAACTGGGCCCAGTCGATGTTCTGGGCGACCCCGTTCGGGGTCAGCAGGAGAGCCGCGAGAACGGCGGCCGACAGGGAGAGCGGTCTCATGGGTGGGGCGTGCGGAGAAGGGGAGGAGGAGACGGTCGCGGCGCCTCAGCGCCGCTCTGAAGAGTAGAACTCGGCGTCCTGGCGGTGACCGCCGCGGACGAGTTCTTCGATGAGAGTCGTGTACGAACGCGGCATGCCGTGGAACCACCGCCCGGTGCGACCAGGGGTCCCCGTCGTGGACCGGAACGCGCCCTGGACGGGCTCGATCGCGAGCCACTGCGCGTCCTGCGTCACCGTGTCCGGGTCCAGACCTGCGAGGTAGAGAGCCTGCAGGGCGCCATTCCGATCGATCAGCATCGCGAGGGGAGTGTCCAGGGCGGCGCCGGGGCCGAGCACGCTGAGCGCCGCGATGGACAGGAACGAGACGGACGGCGTGTCGTCGGAGTTCCCCGCCATGAGTGTCGTGATCGAGATCGCCGGGACGTCGCCCAGCCGATCCAGGGCGCCCGGCAGCTGGCTCGCGCAGCGCTCGCACCCGGGGTCAGCGACGACGACGAGGTGCGCGGCGCGGCCCTCGTCGAGCCCGAGCGCGCGGAGGCGGGCCGGCGGCAGGACGAGCGGCGTGCGCAGCACCACGCGCGTCGGAAGTTCCAGCGCTTCGAGCGCTCCGGCGGGGAGCGCCGGGCGCGACTTCGCCGACTCGCCGACGCGAAGGTCGTCGCGGCTCGCCGCAGACGCGAATAGCTCGGCGTCGGACTCCTCCCCGGTGAGGGCGACGACGCGCCGCGTCGGAGGCGACGCGAGGTAGCCGTCCGCGCTCCGTGACTCGAGCGCCATCCCCCGCGCGGACTCTGAGCCGAGATGCGTGCTCGCGCCCACGCGACCCGGATCCCACTCGACGTAGCGAGCGGGATCGGACGTGTTCTCCAGGTAGCGCAGCGTCGGTCCGCTTCGGAAGCGCAGCCAGAGATCCTCGTCACCGTCGCGATCCCAGTCGCAGCGAAGTGCGACGCGACCGTCGTCGAAGTGGTCGAGTCCGGTCACGGAGGATGCGTCGACGAAGTCGTCGCCGTCGAGGCTCAGCCACGCGACGTTGCGCTCGTGTCCGCTCCACGACGTGCCGGACTGCATCGCGCGCGCGATCTCGCTCCACGCGCCGATGTACGCCTCGCGAGCCTCCCCGCGCGTCTCGAGCGGCGCCACGCGCCGCCAGAACGTGCTTCAGAGGTCGCCGGGCTCGGGCCCGGTGAGGAACCCCGACGGCGAGACGATGTCGTCGAAGCCGTCCGCGTCGAGGTCGCAGAAGACCGCGCCCCACGCCCAGCGTCCCATGCGAACGCCGAGCGCGTCGGCGCGGTCGACGAAGCGATCGCCCTCGCGGACGAAGAGGCTGTTGCCGAGGCTGAGCCGCCGGATGCCTGCGAGCTCGCTCGGGTCGCGCCCGGGGCCGAAGCTCGGCTGGAACGCGACGCGACGTCCCGCCGACGAGAACATGTTCGAGACGTACAGGTCGAGGTCGCCGTCGCGGTCGAAGTCGGACCACGACGCCCCCATCCCGGCCCCCTGGTCCTCGATCCCCAGCTCCTCCGCTCGATCGACGTAGCGTCCGTCCTCGAGGACGAACATCTGGTTGCGGCCGAAGTCGTTGACGACGTACAGGTCCGGGTCGCCGTCGAGGTCGAAGTCCGTGAAGACACCCTGGAGGCTGAAGCGGCCGCCGCCCGCGTCGAGGCCAACCTCCGTCGTCACGTCGACGAAGCGCCCGGCGTCGTTGCGGAACAGGTGGTTCGACGGGCCATTGCGCGCGTCCTCGAACGGGACCGGCACGGTGTCGGCGTAGTGGGTGCGCACGTAGCGGGCCCCGAACAGGTCGAGGTCGCCGTCGGCGTCGATGTCGGCGGCGCTGATGCCGTAGAACGGCGCCTCGTCCGGCGCGACGGCGAGACCGGCAACGCGGAAGCTCCCCTCGCCGTCGGCGAGCTGGATGGCAATGACGTGTCCGAGCGCGCTCACGACGTCGAGCCGGCCGTCCGCGTCGACGTCGACCAGCATCACGCCATTCGTATCGTCGAGCCACGCGACGCCGGCCGCCGCTGCGATGTCGCGAACCGTTCCGTCGGGCTGCTGGACCAGGAGCAGGTTCGGAAGGCCGCTGGGCATCGCGACGTAGAGGTCCTCGCGCCCGTCGCCGTCGACGTCCCCCGCAGCGATCCCCTGGTGGCCGAACCACGCGGACAGCGCGGGATCGTCGAGCCTCTGCGCCCAGCGATCGGCTCCGAGGCCCAGCAGCCTCGCCGCGTCGGGCGCATCGGCGAAGACGCCCGCCGTGCGCTCGACGAAGAGCGGCGACG